>JAYVTU010000074.1:0-28070 GCA_043788485.1 Planctomycetota bacterium | reverse complement strand
CAGACCTTGATTTCGGTCTTGAGGTCCTTCTCGAGCTGGATCGGGATCTTGTAGCTGTCGAGGTGCTTGATGGGCGAGCCGATGCGGATGTTGGATTCGGTGATGTCGGTGAAGCCCTCTTCCTTGAGTGCGTAGACAATGTCGGCCTGGGTGACGGAGCCGAAGAGCTGGCCCTGTTCGTTGGCCGAGCGCATCAGGGTGATCTCGTGGTTGACGAGCTTGGCGAACACGGCTTCGCGCTTGGCGCGGAGGGCGGCGAGCTCGGCCTGGACCTCGGCGCGGCGGGCTTCGAGACGCTTGATGTTGCCGGGGGTGGGCTTGGTGGCCATGGCGTGGGGGAGGAGGTAGTTGCGGGCGTAGCCGGCGCGGACGTCGACGACGTCGCCGACGATGCCGAGGTTGTCGATGGTTTCGGTGAGGAGGAGCTTGATCTTTTTCGTCGTGGCCATGGGAGCGGATCCTTGGAGCAGAGGTGTCAGGTTAGGACCTTGAGTGAGGGCCCAGGCTTGCGCTTCGCCGCGACGTTGCGGGGGGCGGGCCTTTCTCTGACGCCGGGTTTTCGAGGCGATTCGATTCGGGGTGCCACGGGTCGGCGTCTTCGCAGACCCGTGCGTCTTGGAACGGGGACACTGGTCTGCGGATGAACCGCCGACCAGTGGCACCCGGAGTGGGTGCATTAGAACGGGATGTCATCCGGCGGCGGTTCGGTGGGCGGAGCCGCGGGTGCGGAGCGCTGCGGGGCGGCGCTGCGGGGAGCGGGAGCGGAGCGTTGCGGGGGAGCGGGCGGGCCGCCGTATTCGTCGCCGCCGTGTTCGGAGCCGTGGTCTTCGGGGGCTTGGCTGCCCTGGCCTCCGCCGCCGCCGGCGCGGCCGCTGATGAACTGGAAGTTCTCGATGGTGACGCGGATCTTGGAGCGTTTGCCGCCGCCGTTTTTGTCTTCCCAAGTATCAAGCTTGAGCCGTCCCTCGATGAAGATGGGGTCGCCCTTCTTGAAGTACTGGTGGATGACCTCGGCGGTGCGTCCGAAGGCGGAGCAATCGACGAAGAGAACCTCTTCGCCGGGCGTGCCATCGGTGCGCTTGAACTTGCGGTTCACGGCGAGACCGACGTCCACGACCGGCTGGTTGGACGGCAGGTACTTGAGCTGCAGTTCCCGCGTGATATTGCCCATCAGCAGGACTTTGTTGTAGCTGGACATGATGCGCTCCAGTCGAGGGCGTGGTCGGCGGCCTGAATCACCTCTCCCTTCAAGGGAGAGGTCGGCGAGTCTTCGAGCCGGGTGAGGGTGAGATTCGGGGATCAGTCACGCGCTTCGCTGCGGGCGTCGTGTTTCGTCCCAGAGTTTTTACCCTCACCGCGGCCCTCTCCCTGGGAGGGAGAGGGGGCGGATCACTCGGCGGCGGCGTCTTCGGTCGCGGCGACGGCGTCGGCATCGCCTTCGGCGGCGGCGGGAGCGGCCTGGCCGGCGGCTTCGAGGGCGGCGAGGGCGAGGGTGTCCTTCTGGGCTTCGACGGCGAGCTTGAGCTCGGTCTCACCGACGTGGTCGGCGCGGAGGATGAGGCAGCGCATGACGAGTTCGGAGAGGTTGACGTCGTTCTCGATGTGCGCGACGGCGGGGCCGGAGCCCTTGAAGTAGGTGAGCATGTACAGGCCACGCTTCACGCCCTTGATCTCGTAGGCGAGCTTGCGGTCGTCCCACTTGGCGATGGCGAGGGTCTCGCAGTTGGCGCGGTTGAGGAACTCCTGGATGATCTCGGTGGCCTTGGCCACGGACGAGTTGATCACCGCGGGGTTGAAGAGGAAGAGGCCTTCGTAGGTTCGGACTTCGTAGATACGTTCGGTCACGGGATGCTCCTTCGTTCGGTTGGTTTGGGATCCGTTGTCAGCCGTCGGGCTGGGGGATCCGAACGAGTTTTTAGGGTTCAGGGTTCGGGGGTCTCAGACTTTTCAGTCTTGGTGTTGTAGTTGTTCATCGCCTTGTCGATGCCGTTTTGGAGCCATGTTTCCAAAGCTTTGGCGGTTTGATCGAGGGCGGGGTCCAGGATCTTTTTCTGCTCGGCGGTGAAGACGCCGAGCACGTAGTCCTTCTGGGGGATTTTCTGCTCACCGATCTGCGGGGCTCCGATGCCCAGACGCAGTCGCGGGTAGAGGCTCGTGCCCAGTGCCCGCTGGATGTCGGCCAGTCCGTTGTGGCTTCCGGCTGAGCCCGAGGCCCGGATCCGGATCGCGCCCAGCGGGATGGCCGTGTCGTCCACGACCACCATGATGTGGTCGGGACGGACCTTGTAGAACACGACGGCCTCGCTGACGGCGAGCCCCGAACGGTTCATGAAGGTCTCGGGCTTCATCAGCATCACGCGCTGACCGAGGACGGTCCCTTCGGTGACGGTCGCGTGAAACTTGCTCCGCGGCGAATCGAGCGAGTGCCTTGCGGCGAGTCGGTCGATCGCCATGAAACCGGCGTTGTGCCGCGTGTTGTGGTACTCGCTTCCGGGATTGCCAAGTCCGACGATCAGTTTCATGGCAGGGTCCACGGTCAGCGGTCCCGATCACGCGGCGAGTCGCCGGCGGTCGGTCACTTTTTCGCAGCGGGTTTCGCGGCGGGGGCAGCGCCACCCTTGCCACCGGCGGCCGGAGCAGCGCCTTCGGCGCCCTCTTCCTTCTTGGCCGTGAGCACTTCGGGCTCGGCGGCGGTCGCCTCGGCGACGGGAGCCAGTTCTTCCTCGGCGGCGACGTGGATCGAGACCACGATGTCGGCGGGGTTGTGCTTGGTCGTGACGCCGGCCGGCAGCTTGAGGTCGCCGACGGTGATGGCTTCATCGAGCTTCAGGGCGCTCATGTCCACGAGGATCGAATCGGGAATCGAATCGGCGCGGCAGTGGACTTCGAGGTCGGCGATCGGGTGCTCGACGATCGCGGCCGGCGTCTTGGCGCCGGGCGAGACATCGCGGCCCTTGATGATGATCGGGACCGAGACGGCGATGATTTCGCTCAGATCGACGCGGGCCAGATCGACGTGGATAATGTCCGTGCCGAGGTAGTCGAACTGGACAGCCTTGATGAGGCAGGTCTGCGTCTTGCCGGACTGATCGACGTCGAGCAGGTGGGCGCCATCGTGCAGGTGCTCGAGGAACTCGAGCTTGCTGACGGCGACGTGGGCCGGGTCCTGCTTGTGGCCGTACACGACGGCGGGGAGCTGGCCGGTGCGCCGGAGGCGGAGGGCGAAACGGCTGCCCATGCGGTCGCGGGCGGCGGCTTTGATGATCGGACGTGTCTTGGCCATGGTGGGAATCTCCAGAGTCTTGGGATGCTTGAGTGTGTGTCTTGTTTAGCGGTTGGGAAGGAACGGGGATTTCAACGCAGAGGCCGCGGAGGCGGCAGAGTGCGCAGAAAAAGTCATTGTCTTTTTGTTTTCATTTTCCATATTCATCTCTGCGTTCTCTGCTGTCTTATCTCTGCGATCTCTGCGTTGAGTTCTTTTTTTGATTCAGCGTTTTCCGCTCAGGCCTTTTCGGCCGAAGAGGGCGCTGATGGATTGGTGGTGATGGATGCGGTGAATCGCTTCGCCGAAGAGGCGGGCGACGGAGAGGACGACGAGCTTGTCAGCGATGGCGCCGCAGCGGTCGCCGCAGGGGATGGTGTCGCTGACGATGATCTTGCTGATCGGGGCTTCTTTGAGTCGTTTCAGCGCCGGGCCGACCATGACGGGATGTGTGGCGCAGGCGATGACTTCCTTGGCGCCGTTGTCCATGACGAGCTTGGCGGCGGAGCAGATGGTCCCGCCGGTGCTGATCATGTCGTCGAACATGAGGACGGTTTTATTCTTCACTTCGCCGATGAGATTGGCGGAGACGACCTCGGAGCCGTTCTTGCGGCGTTTGTCGATGATGGCCAGATCGCCGCCGAGGAGGTTGGCGTACATGTTGGCGGTCTTGACGTTGCCGATGTCGGGGCTGACGAGCACGATGTCGCCGAGCGTGGAACGGATCGATTCGATGTAGTCGGCGAACACGGGCGCGGCGACGAGATGATCGAGCGGGATGTCGAAGAAGCCCTGGATCTGCGCGGCGTGGAGGTCCATCGCCAGCACGCGATCGGCGCCGGCGGCGGTGATGAGGTTGGCGACGAGCTTGGCGGTGATCGGCGTGCGCCCTTCATCCTTGCGGTCCTGGCGGGCGTAGCCGAAGTACGGAATCACGACGGTGATCTGCTTGGCGCTGGCTCGCTTGAGACAGTCCACGAAGATCAGCAGTTCCATCAGGTGTTCGTTGACGGGGCTGTACGTCGATTGGATGACGAAGCAGTCCTTGCCGCGCACGTCCTCCTCGACCTTGACGAGCACTTCGCCGTCGGGGAACTGCTCGGTGTTGCCCAGGCCGATCGGCAGGTCGAGGTGGTGGCAGATGCCCTGCGCGAGATCGTGGCTGGCGCGGCCGGCGAAGATCTTCAGTTCATTGGCGTCGGACTTGCTCATTGCTGAACCTCCGCGCCGAGACGTTGGCGCAGCACCTGGTCCACTTCGGCCAGCTGCTGCGGTGTGTTGATGCTCAGGACATCCTGCGGCGGGACCGCGTCGATCACGGCGACGCGCTTGCCGCCACGCAGGAGAACTTCGAAAACGTCGGTGATGTAATACTCGCCGTTGGCGTTTTTGTTGTCGATTTTGTGGAGCGAGTCGAAGAGTGCTGCGGCGTCGAAGCAGTAGTAGCTGGGGTTGACTTCGCGGATGGACTGCCGCTGATCGGGGGTCGCGTCTTTTTGCTCGACGATGCGCTCGAACTGGCCGGCGGCGTTGCGGACGATTCGGCCGTAGCCGGTGGCATCGGGGAGGATGCTGGTGGCGAGCGTCGCGGCGGCTTTTCCGTCACGGTGAGCGGCGAGCATTTGATCGAGGGTGGTGGTGCGGATCAGCGGGCCGTCGCCGCAGAGGACGAGGATGTCTTTGGCTTGGGGATTCTTGTAGAGAGGTTCGGCCATCATCACGGCGTGACCGGTGCCCAGTTGCTGTGTCTGCTCGACGAACACGCAGTTGTCGCGGTCGGCCAGGGCTTCGCGGACCTTGTCGCCTTGGTGACCGATGACGACGACGATCCGGCTGCATCCGACGGCTTCACACGCATCGACGACCCAATCGACCATCGGCCGATCGGCGACGGGGTGCAGCACCTTGGGCAGGTCGCTGTTCATCCGCGTGCCCTTGCCGGCGGCGAGGATGATGGCTTCGAGTTGTCGTTGGCCGCTGCTCATGTCGTTTGCTGTCTCTGCCGCTGACCTCTGATCTCTGACCTCTGTCTTCCGTCTTCAATTGGCCCGCCTGGATTCGAACCAGGACATGCAGAACCAAAATCTGCAGTGCTACCGTTACACCACGGGCCAGTGGGGACCGGAATTGCGGATTGCGGATTTGGGATTGCGGAATGAAATCCGAGATCCGGGATCCGAAATCCGCAATTTCGCAGTGGGGTGGGGGACGAACAGCGGCCGAAGGAAAGTCCGATCCGAAAGGCTGACAGGCCACGGGGATGAAAAAATACCCGTGGGCGGCAGCTTCGCGGAGCGGAACAGGTCTTCTTGGTAGCCGCTGACCTGCCCCTGCCCGCGCCTCGACCTTTTTGAGGGGTCTCGTCACGGGCGGCCCATGTGCGAAAGCGAGGGGAAAGTGTAGCGGGAAACGCCAAACTGTCAACCATTGGAAATGACCAAATCCCAAACTCCAATGACCAATGAAGGAAGCAATCCTTCGCTGCCTCACATTGGTCAATGGGATTTGGTGCTTGGTCATTGGCGGTCCGCCGCCTTGACACAACCCCAATTTTCGGTATGCTTGCCCCTCTTGTCCCCGTACCGCGCTATAGGTGTCAATATGGAACGTCAGACAACTTTTGCCAACGCAGCGACCGCCGACCGCAAGTGGGTCATCATCGACGCCCAGGGTCAGATCGTCGGCCGCCTTGCCACGAAGATCGCCACGATCCTCATGGGCAAGCACAAGCCCACCTACACCCCCCACTGCGACACCGGTGACTTCGTCATCGTGATCAACGCCAAGGGCCTCCGCATGACGGGCCGGAAGCTCGAACAGAAGTTCGAGAAGACCTTCCAGCCCTACGCCGGCGGCCTCAAGCAGACCAGCTACGCCGAGCTCATGAAGAAGAAGCCCGGCCGCGTCCTGCAGCTGGCCGTCAAACGCATGCTGCCCAAGAATCCCCACCTCGGCGACGCCATGCTCGGCAAGCTCCGCATCTTCACCGATGCCAATCACCCGCACGCCGCCCAGAATCCCACGGTCGTCAAAGTCTAAAACCCAAACTTTTAACGCAGAGATCGCGGAGAGAGCAGAGAACGCAGAGTTGAACCACGAGGATGTTTTAAGAAAAATCAGATTCCCCTCCGCGTCCTCTGCCCTCTCTGCGACCTCTGCGTTAAATTCTTTTTCTGATTCGAAAACCCTTCGCCCGGACTGAGAATCATGACCGATCAAGCCACTCCCGCCGTTGAGAAGACCGACGCGCCCGCCGCTCCCGTCAAGCCGGCCCTCAAGCCGAAGCTCGGACCGGCCAAGCCCGTCGAGGCCCCCAAGCCCAGCCATCCCGTCCCCAGCTCGCCCGCCAAGGGTGGTTACTGGTGGGGCACCGGCCGCCGCAAGACCGCCGTCGCCCGCGTCCGCATCAAAGTGGGCACCGGCAAGTTCACCGTCAACGGCCGGACCATCGAGCAGTTCTTCACCGAGCCCCAGCACCAGAACATGGTGCAGCTCCCGCTCAAGGCCGCGAACCTGACCAACATCGACGTCTTCGCCAAGTGCGAAGGCGGCGGCTTCACCGGCCAGGCCGGCGCCGTCCTCCTGGGCCTCGCCCGCGCCGTCAAGCTCTACGACGCCAACTCCGAGCCCGCCCTCCGCGACGGCTCGATGCTCTCGACCGACAGCCGCCAGGTCGAACGCAAGAAGTACGGCCGCTCCGGCGCCCGCCGCCGCTTCCAGTTCAGCAAGCGTTAATCAACGCTCCGCCACAACGCCCCCACGAACGCCGGTCCCACGACCGGCGTTTTTTTTGCGCCGCGTTTCCCTCCGCGCTAGCCCCCCGCGGAAGCGGGGGGTTTCGTTTCGTGTCGCGATGTATAGTGATTCAAACGGCGCAGCGGTTTGAAAAAAGGAATAACGATGTTCAGCTTGCCAAATCAGATGAAGATCACACCGGATTGCTCCGCATCGTTGGAGCCGTTCTGGCAAAGCCTCGCTGAAACGATCGCATGGTCTGTACCCCGCATCAATTCGGCTTCGCCTCGCGACTGTTTGCGCTCCGCAACTGTGAGGGGTCGGACTTTGCAGAACAGTTATTCTGAATCTGTTTCCGGTGTCATAGATGCCAGGAAATGCAACATTCCGGGCGGTTCGCTGACTCCGGATCCCTCCAAAGGTTTCGCGGGTGGTCGTCTTATCGTTTACTTCCCCGATTTTGATATGTGTGATGGGTTGGCCGAATCTGAGAGCCGAGGATTTTTCGATGTGTACAACACGCCTCCATGGGATACTTGGGTGGCTTTTGTCAGTGAGCAAAGTGAAACAGAGAAATACCCATCAAATTATCTCATCGCTTGGGTTCCGCCGGAATTCATTAAATTGGCCGACGCTGGTATTAACGTGAACGCCGAACGCTGCATTGAATGGCTCGCTCGTTCCAATACTTCTTTCGCGAAACTCGTATCGCCATGATGCCAGGGCACCCCACGCCGCCAAATAAACGTGCGTGCACCGCGGCAACAACCCGGGACGGGACCGTCACGCTCCGCCCGATCCGATCTTCGCCGCCGCCGCTCCACTCACGGCGACGGGCGTCTTGAGGCGAGCGTCGAGGCGTAAGCCCGACGTGCAACGGATGCGCAGCGCGGATTGCACGGCGGGCTTACGCCGCGCCGCTCGCCTTGATACGCGGTCCGTTGGCCCGCGGCTACGAAGAGTGCGGAGATTCACTTCGCCGTGCGGCCCGCGATGATGGCGACGACGATCACCCAGAAGGGGACGACGGCCAGGCCGGGGATCGCTTCGGCGATGAGGGCGGGAAGCAGTTCCCAGCGCCGGCCGAGGACGAGCAGCAGCAGGGCGGCGGTGACGAGGTCCACAATAACCTGCAGCGGCGGGATGAACTCGGTCACGGCGGAGACGACATCGGACACGGCGGCGATGGCGAAGGCGAGCGCGAGGCGGGGCCGCGTCGGCGCAGCGGCGACACGCCAGACGCTGACGGCGGCGGGGACGGTCTGAGCGGCGCGGATCATGCTGTGGTTTTTGTCCATGAGTTGCACGGCGAATGATAGGAGCGATGGACGCGCGCGGAAAGAAAAAACCCACGGACGGAAGTCCGTGGGCTTTCGGGGTTTGGGGGAAGCGGTGGGGCGTTGGGATCAGATCGCCACGATGCTGTGGAGCGGGCCCCAGCCTTTGCGGGGTTCGCGCCAGAGGAGTTCGTTGGCTTCGGGGATGTTGGTGATCTTGCCGGTCTTGGGGTCGCACTCGATTTTCTTGCCGACGCGGGCGACGACGTTGCCGAGCTGGATCTTGGCGGTCATGGGCCCGGAGTAGGACCAGTTGGATCGGCTGAACTCGCGCGGCTTGTCACCGCGGCAGGCCATGAGGAATTCCTTGTGGTGGCCGGGCGAGCGTTCGAGGAGCTGCGGGAGCTTGCCGCCGGGCTGGCTGGAGAGGAACTGGCCGGTCTTCTCATCGGGGATGAGGCGGGCGCTGTTCCAGTAGTCGCCGGTGACGAGCATCTTGCCCTTGGTGCCGACGACGAGGTTTCCGGTTCGCGGCATCTTGCGGTCGCCGAGCTCGGCGGGCTTCTCGGGCATATAGGCTTCTTCATCGTGGAAGCGGCCATCGTCGCCGATCTTCTTGTAGCCCTCGTACCAGAAGACCTTGAACGCGGGCTTTTCGTCCTTGGCGGGGTACTCGAACTTGTAGATGCCGCCGACCTGATAGCTGTCGGCGTCCTTGATGGGGGGCGTGACGCCGACCGGCTCGATGCTCAGCGGATAGTCGGGATTCATGAGCGAGTGGATGCCATCGGTGGTGTGACAGGCCATGTCGCCCAGCGCGCCCGAGCCGAAGTCGCGGACGCCGCGCCAGGCGAAGGGGTGGTAGACCTTGTGCTTCCAATCGCCGCCCTTGGCGAAGGGCGAATCACGCCACTCGGCGGTGAAGGGCCGCATCGGAGCGGCGCCGATCCACGCTTCCCAATCGAGATTCGCGGGGACCTTGTCCTCACCGGTCGGCCGGCCCCAGCCCTGCGGCCACACGGGCCGATTCGTCCACGTGTGAAACTCCGTGATCTCGCCGATCGCGCCGGCCTTGTAAAACTCATACGCCATGCGCCAACCGGCTTCGGCGTGGCCCTGGTTGCCCATCTGCGTGACGACCTTCGTGTTCTTGAGATACGCTTCGGTCAGCAGCTGGCACTCACGCACCGACCAGCAGAGCGGCTTCTCGGTGTAGCAGTGCTTGCCGAGCGACACGGCCGTCATCGACGGCGCGAAGTGCGTGTGATCGGGCACGGCGACGAAGATGACGTCGATATCTTTTTCGTGGTTCTCGAAAATTTTGCGCCAGTCGGTGTAGCCCTTCGCATCGCCCCAGCCCTTCTTGTTGAGGACCGAGCCCCACGCGCCCTTGTCGACGTCGGCGAATGCGATGGCCTGTTCGCCGAGGCCGTGGACCTCACCGGTGTGCGATGCGGCGCGTCCGCCGGTCCCGACGAATCCGATGCCGAGCTTGCCGTTGGCCGAGGCGGCGCGGGTCAGGCTGGGCATGACCGCGGGCAGCAGGCCGGCAGCGCCGATAAATTTGACGAAACTGCGACGGGAAGTGTTGGGCAGCATTCGGTCGGTTCCTTGGAGGGTGTCGGACATTGAGTTAACGGACCCTGGCTGGCGTTGATTGCACAAGCCGCCTCAGAATGCCGATTCTAACCACATCTGTGAGGCTCACAAACTTCTGACCGAATTTTCTGCCCCTGCGGAACCGCGGCGCGTGCAAAACCGCAACCGCTAAGGCATAATCACCGCCCCGCTTTGCCGGGACCCGGAGCACAGCCACCATGGTTACCCGCAACATCCAGACCACGTTAATCATCATCAAGCCCGACGGCGTCCAGCGCAAGCTCATGGGCGAAGTCCTCAAACGCATCGAGCAGAAGGGCCTGATCATCGTCGGCGCCAAGTTCCAGACTGTCACCGAGTGGCGCGCCCGGCAGCACTACGCCGAGCACGAGGGCAAGGGCTTCTTCAATGACCTCATCGCCTTCATCACCTGCGCGCCGGTCCTGATCATGGCGGTCCGCGGCCGCGAGGCTGTCAAGGTCTGCCGTTCCCTCATCGGCGCGACCGACGGCGCCGCCGCCAACCCCGGCACCATCCGCGGCGACTACGGCATCTCCCACACCAACAACCTCGTCCACGGCTCCGATTCCCCCGAGTCGGCCGCCCGCGAGCTCGCACTCTGGTTTGAAAAGGGCGAGATCTTCGACTGGACGCCGGCCAACTACTCCTGGGTCATCGGCGGCTCCGTCCCCGCGTCCGCCTCTCACCACTCCCACTGATCGCACCACCCACTGGTCGCGGGTTTCCGTCGCAGCCCTTCGGGCTTATCCTTTAGCCCATGGCCTACCCCACGCTCCGCGACTTCATCGAAGCCCTCGACGCCGCCGGCGAATTGCACCGCATCGCCGCGCCCGTCTCTCCATTGCTCGAAGTGACCGAGATCGCCGACCGCGTCAGCAAGTCACCCGCTCCGCACATCAGTGACAACGCCCGCCAGTTCGATCCGCTCCGCGCATCGCTCGGCGGCAAGGCGCTGCTCTTCACGAATGTGCAGGGCAGCGGCGTGCCGCTCGCCATCAACACATTCGGCTCCTACCGCCGCATGGAGATGGCGCTCGGCTGTGAGCAGGGCGGTTTCGCGCAGCTCGCCGAGCAGATCGAGAAGCTCGTCAAACCCGAGCCGCCGGTCGGCCTGCTCGACAAGATGAAGAAGGGCCTGGAGCTCGCCAAGATCGCCAGCTACGCCCCGAAGGTCGTGCGCAGCGGGATCTGTCAGCAGGTCGTCAAGACCGGCGCGGATGTGAATCTCTTCGACCTGCCGATCATCAAATGCTGGCCCGACGATGGCAACCCGCGCGCCTTCGGCTACCCGGTCGATCCGCCGGTCGGCTGCCCCGACGGCCGCTACATCACCTTCGGCGGCATCTACACCATCCACCCCGATGACGCCGGCGTCGACGGCCCGCGCACCAGCCGCAACATCGGCATGTACCGCGCCCAGATCCTTTCACGCAACACCACCGCCATGCACTGGCACATGCACCACGATGGCGCGCGGCACTGGCGGGCGTGGAAAAAAGCGCACGGCGGGGCGAAGCCCATGCCCTGCGCCATCGCGTTCGGCGGTGAATCCGTCCTGCCCTACGCCGCCACCGCGCCGCTGCCGCCCGGCGTCTCCGAACTGCTCATGGCCGGTTTCCTCAATCAAGGCGCCATCGACCTCGTGCCCTGCAAGACGATCGACATGCACGTCCCGGCGAATGCCGAGATCGTCATCGAGGGCTACGTCAGCGCCGCCGCCGGCGGCATTGGCTTCGATCCGCGCATCACACCCGACCTCGGCCCCGAGGCCGCGTTTGAAGGCCCGTTCGGCGACCACACCGGCTTCTACTCGCTCCCCGACCGTTATCCCGTCTTCACCGTCACCGCCATCACGCACCGCCGCGATCCCATCTACCCGACCACCATCGTCGGCCTGCCCCCGCAGGAAGATTACTACATGGGCAAGGCGACCGAACGCATCTTCCTGCCGCTCCTCCGAACGCTCATCCCCGACATCATCGACTACCACCTGCCCATGTTCGGCGCGTTCCACAACTGCGCCTTCGTCAAGATCCGCAAGGAATATCCGCTGCAGGCCCGCCGCGTCATGCACGCCATCTGGGGAGCCGGGCAGATGGCGTGGACCAAGCTCATCGTCGTCGTCGATGAGGATGTGAACGTGCATGACGAGAGCGAGGTGATGTTCCACCTTTGCGCCAATTGCGACCCCGGCCGCGATGTCGAACTCGTCAACGGCCCGCTCGACATCCTCGATCACGCCGCCCCGCGCCTCGGCGCCGGCCACAAGATGGGCTTCGACGCGACCGCCAAGATCAAGGGCGAAGAATGCGGCGGCCACCCCGTCCGCGACTGGCCCACACGTCTCAAAATGTCCCCCGAAATCACCGCCCAGGTCGCCCGCCGCTGGAAGGAATTCGGGCTCTGATTTCGCCTTGCCGCTTGCGGCTTAGCGCTCCCCGTTTTGATTTTTCCGCGCTCCCGCAACGAATCACGGGTACCCTATTCCCCATGCGAACCTTCTCCACCGTCCTCATCCTCCTCGCCCTCCTCCTCACCACCACCGCCCACGCCGAGGACGCGAAGCCCGTTGATCCCGCGCCCGCACCGGCTCCCGCCGCCGTGCCGCCCAAGCTCGAGGTCACGCTCGACACCTCCGATGCCCCCGACATGGCCGACTACGCCCAGCGGCTCAAAAAAGTCTGCGAAGACAATTACGACCTCGTCTGCAAAGAGCTCCGCGAAGATGGCTTTGCCCCGCCGACGAAAGTCACGATCCAGATCAAGCAGATGAACGGCGTCGCCTACACGGCAGGCGGAACCATCACCTGCGCCGCCGCGTACTTCAAGTCTCACCCAGATGACGTCGGCGCTGTTGTCCACGAACTGGCCCACGTCGTCCAGCACTACCGCCGCGGTGGCACACCGGGCTGGGTCGTCGAAGGCGTCGCCGACTACGTCCGCTGGTTCAACTACGAACCCGTGAATAAGCGACCGCACGTCAATCCCCGCCGCGCCAAGTACACCGACAGCTACCAGACCACCGCCGCGTTCCTGAATTGGATCAACACCAATCACGCCGACTTCGTCCGCACCCTCAACACCGCCGCCCGCCACGGCCAATACACCGACGAAATCTGGAAGAAGCAGACCGGCCAAACCGTCGACGAACTCTGGGCGAAATTCATCGAGTCGCTGCAGGCGAAGTAATTCACTCCCTCTCCAGCTTCCGCTTCGCCGCCGCGAGTTCTTTTTTCTGGGCGGCGCTGAGCGTCGGGTACTTCAGTTTCAACGACAGGATATTCTTCCGCACGATCTCGGCGACGAGGGCGTGGGTGATCCATTTGTGATCGGCGGGGATGATGTGCCAGGGGGCCCACTTCGTGCTCGTGGCGGTGAGCATCTCCTCGTAGGCCTTCATGTAATCGCTCCAGCATTCGCGCTCGGCGATGTCCGCGGCGGAATATTTCCAGTTCTTGTGCGGGTCATCCATGCGCGACAGCAGGCGGCGCTTCTGCTCGGCTTTCGAGACGTTCAGGAAGAATTTGAGGATCACCGTGCCGTTGCGGGTCAGGTGATGCTCGAAGGTGTTGATGTCTTCGTAGCGGCGTTTCCAGAGCGATTTGCCGCGGTGAGGCGTCGGCACGCGCTCGGCATCGAGCAGCTCGGGGTGCACCTTCACGACGAGCACTTCTTCGTAATAGGAGCGGTTGAAGATACCGATCCGGCCGCGCTCCGGGAGGCAGTTGGCGTAGCGCCAGAGGAAATTGTGGTCGAGTTCCTCGGCGGAGGGCTTCTTGAAGCTGAAGACCTGGCAGCCCTGCGGGTTGACGCCGGACATGACGTGCCGGATCGTCCCGTCCTTGCCCGCGGCGTCCATCGCCTGGATCACGATGAGCACGGCGTGCGTGTCCGCGGCGTAGAGCACGTTCTGAGCTTTGGCGAGTTCCGCGGTGCTCTGCTGCAGCGCGGCTTTGCCCTTGTCCTTGAGCTCATCTTTGCCCAGCGCCTTGAGCTGCTCGTGCTTCGCCCACGAGGGGTTGAAGCGATTGAGCTTCACCCGCTCGCCGGGATCGATGCGCAGCTTGCCGAGGAGCTTGGCCGAGAGCATGGCTCATCCTTTGGTCCAGGTCCAGGAAGTCAGCTGATACTTACCGTCGAGTTTGACCCAGACCACGACTTCGGCTTCCTTCACTTCGCTACCGGCTTTGACCTTGAGCGTGATCGTGTAGTTCATCCCCGCGACGACCTGCTGCTGGGCTTTTTCAATCTTGACGAGCGTGAGGGCGACCGGCTCGGTTTTGTTCTTCTCCGCGATGGCGGCCTTCGCGGCGGCGATGACTCGTTCGTCATCCACCTTCGCATCCTCGTGACCGCCGGGCACGGCGAGCGTCGGGATCGCGACCACGAGCGAGAAAGCGGCGATCAAGAGAACGGATAAAAGCGTGCGGCGGGTCATGCGCGGGCTCCATTCAAAGTAAAGTAGGCGTTGCTGAGCAATAGACGATGCTCGGACTCTATTGTTCAATAAGCCCGGTTATTTCGCGGCGAAAATCTCGCCGAAGAAGGTTTTCATCTGGTCCCACGATTGCATCGCCGCGTCCTTGTTGTACGCGGCTCCCTTGCTGGGGTCGTTCCCGGCTTCGGGCTGGGTGAAGGCGTGGACGGCGTCCTTATAGGCGAAGAACTGCATCGTCACCTTCGCATCGCCCATCTCCTTCTTGAACGCATCGACCTCTTCGGGCTTGACGAAAGGATCGACGGCGCCGTGGCAGACGAGGAGCTTGGCTTTGATGTTCCCGGCGCCGTCCGCGGTGCCGGCCGCGAGACCGCCGTGGAAGCTGACGACGCCGGTGACGTCCGCGCCGCTGCGGGCGAGTTCGAGCACCGCGGTGCCGCCGAAGCAGTAACCGATCGCGGCGATCTTTGCGGTGTCGACGTGCGGCTGCTTGCGGAGCTCGGCGAGCGCGAGGCTCATGCGGCGGCGCAGGTCCGCGCGGTCGCCGCCCTTGAACTTGCCGGCCATTTCACCGGCGCCTTTGCGGTCGGCGGGGCGTTGATCCTTGCCATAGATGTCGGCGACGAACGCGACGTAACCCAGGTGCGCCAGCTCCTTGGCGGCGTGGCGCTCGTGATCGGTGATGCCCATCCACTGATGCGCGATGAGGACGCCGGGCATGTTGCCGGTCGCGGCGTCGTCGTATACGGCGAGGCCTTCGAGGACGGTGTCGCCATCCTTGTATTCAACGGTCTGCGTCTTGATCTCCGCGCGGAGCGGAGCGGCGGCGAATAGCGCCAGCAGGGCGGCGGCGATGAGCGTGAAGCGGCGGGTGATGGACATGATGGGCTCCTCAAGATGAATGTGCGAATCATTCTACCCATGGTTGTGAAATGTAGTGGCGTGGTGCATCGGGGTGATTTATGCTCGCGGGATGAAACGATGTGGAATGCTGATGTTGGCTGCGGCCTTCGCGCTGGCGATGGCGGGGTGGCGTTCGGTCACGCTCGGCGAAGATAAGCCGAAGGCGGCGGCGGCGCCGATGAAGGCGTTCAAGGTTGCCGGCCACGGCGACCTGCTGGTCGCGATTCCGGCGGGGTGGACGGATGAGTTGCAGACGCCGCCGCCGACGCTGATCGTGACGCCGGCCGACGCGAAGCAGTGCAAGGCGACGCTCACGATCGTCGGCGACCCGGGCTGCGATTCGCAGTTCAATGCCAGCAAGGCGGTGCGCGAGATCGTCGAGCGCAGCGCGGCGGATGTGCTGGCGTCGGCGGAGGAATCGGACCTGCCTCTGCAGCCGATGCGCGGCGGAGGGCCCGGCTTCTATTTCATGCTGACCGAAAAAGCGCCGGGGCCGGGCGTGCTGCGGCACCTGACGTGCGGCACAGTGGCGATCGGCGATCTGATGGTGAGCTTCACGATCCGCCACCGCTTCCGCGATTCGCCGGAGCTCGGCGAAGCAATGGCGATGATCAAAAGTGTGCAGCAGAAGGCCCGGACGTTGGTCGTCGGCGAAGACGGTGTGGTGGCGATCCCGGCGCTGACGCGGCCTTGGCTGCTCAAGCTGCCGGCGGGCATGAAGGTGACACGCGATGAGTCGGACCTTGCCAAGCGTCGGCGTGTGGTGACGGCGAGCGATGAATCGAGCGGGCTGCAGATGTCGGTGCTGCTTGCGGCGGCACCGAAGCTGGGCGGCGCGAGTGATGTGCGCGAGACGTGGTGGGCGGCGACCGAGACGGCGCTGAAGGATGTGCAGGACATCCACCGCGATTCGGTCGGCGAGCATGCGCTGATCGAATACCGGCTCGTCAACGGCGACAACGAGAGCAAACACAGCCGGCTTTATATTTCGCGCGATGGGGTGTGGATCGACGTGCACGTGTCGAAGACCCAGTTCCAGTCGCCGCAGCAGGCGCGGCTCGACGCCGCGGTACGTGCGATCGGCTTCATGGATGCCAAGGACTAGCTGCATCAGGCGGATGCGGCAGGATCGGCAGATTTCCTCGCGACGGGTCGGTTGATCTCCTACGATGGCGCGGCGATTCTGCTACGGAAGCACGGGGATGATGCAGAAGTGCGGACAGCGATTGTGGGCTACATGGGCGCTGGCGGCGGCAATGTTGCTGGCGGCCGGATGTGATTGTGCGCAGAAATCTGTGAAGCAAGCGGCGGCGCCTCCGGCATGGACGCGGGCCGATGTGCAGGCGGCGATCACGGAACCCGCGGCGGACCCCGCGGAACTCTGCCCCGCCGACGCGGCGCTCTACGCAAGGATCGACGGCCTGGCGCAATGGCGGGCGAGCGGCGATGCGGATCCGCTGGTGGCTCACGCATGGGAACTGATCCACGCCACGCGTCCGCCGCATGTCTGGACTCGGGCGGCGGAGCGCATGAAGCTCAGCGAGGCGGCGATGACCGATGCGCTGCTGGGCACGACCGTGGCGCTGATCGATCAGCGGATCAACGGGCGTCACGGCGTGGTGGCGATGTCAAAGGTTGAGCCGGCGATGCTGGCGAAATTGCCGGCGGCGATGGGGCTCAAAGCGCTCGACGAGCCGAGGACACGGATCGGGCCGTTTGCAATGTACAGAGTCGAGGACGGCGGCCGGCGGTATCTGATCGCGCTGGGCACACGCTGGATGTTCATCACCGAGACGCGTCACGATGAGCAACTCTACAAACTGCTGTCGGCGACAGCGGTGGCGTGCGTCGATCGCGGGCTCGCAGGCAGTTCGGAACCGCTGGCGGCGAACCTGTCGTATCAGGCGATGCTCTCACGCCTGCCGCGGGAGCGCGCGGCGATGATGTTCAGCCACAACAAGAACGGCGACGAGCAGCACGCCGTCGCCGTGGTGCGCAGCGGCCACGATGTGATGGTGCACTACGCCGGCTCGATCCCGAAGCTCGAAAAATTGTTGGGCGACGCCGAGATGGCCGACGCCGCGGACTTCGGGGCGATGCCTCGATCGACGATCAGCGCCGCGTCGATCGGCGTGATCCCCAAGGTGTTCCCCGGCTCAAGTGCGCTGGATTTCCTGCTGTTTCCAAACTCGTATGCGAAGGGCGTGCTGCCGAAGATCGGACCGACGGTCGTGACGTTCCTGGGGCGCGTCGCGCCGGAGGACATCACGCCCAACCCCGGCATGGGCGCGCCGGTGCTGGGCCTGGCGATCCGGCTCAAGGACCCGGCGGTCGCCCTAGAGCTCGACCGCATCGTGCGCGGTGTGCATTTCCTTCTGAGCGTCGGCGGGCTGGAACTCGGTCAGTCACTGTTCGGGATGCAGAGCGTGCACATGGGCGAGGTGAATTATCACATCGCGAACTTCGGTCCCGTGCTCGCGCAGCGCATCAAGGATCCGCAATATGTGCGGCTCGTCCGGCTGCCCTCGTCAGCGGGGCTGACGAAGGTGACGTTCGGCCGCATCGGCCAGTGGTATGTCGTCTGCTCGCAGGAGGCGTACTTCCGGCGATGGGCCGAGGCGGACGCCGATGACACGCGGCGTTTCACGCAGAGCCCGGAGTTCAACGGCTCGGATTTCCACACGCACCCGCGGCTCATCCTCTCGGCGATGACGCAGGCGCCGCAGCTCACGGCCCTGATGCAGGAGGTCGCGGCGTACTGGAAAAAGGCTGGCGAGCAGCAGCTCGATCAGCCCGTCAAGCCGATGCCCAAGGCGCTGGCCGCGTTCGACACCGAGACGGAGGAGATCTCCGGTCCGCTCGATGAGCCGATGCGCTGGGTCGCCGACGGCCTGCGGCGCACGCACTCGTTCAACGTCCAGATCTGGCGCGAGGGCGACACGGAGGTTCGCGGCGAGCTGCACGTCGTGCCGACGCCCGTCGCACACGCCGCAAGGCAGTAAGAATTTTCAACGCAGATGCAGCGGAGAGCGCAGAGAAAAATCTGAATTAAAAAACCACGGCGGGATCTATCCCGCCGTGGCGTCATGCTGTCGTGATTTAACCGCTGTCATTCAGTCTTCAGAACGGCCGGCCTGCGTGGCGGTGATTCTTGCGGTCGCGCTGCTGGCCGAATCCGCGGCCGCTGGGGCGTGGCGGGCGTCCGCCGCCGCCGGCGGAGGCGAAGGAGTCGCCGTGGTGGTGACGGGCGGGGTGGCCGTGCGACGAGCCCATCGCGTCGGGCGGCAGGGCGGGCAGGTCCTTGGGAGTCGGGACGACGGCGAGCTTGATGCGGGTCAGACGCTCGATGTTCTTGAGGAACGAGCGCTCGGTCCCGTCGCAGAACGAGACCGCAATGCCCGAGGCGCCCGCGCGGCCGGTGCGGCCGATGCGGTGGACGTAGGTCTCGGGTTCGTGCGAGAGGTCGTAGTTGAAGACGTGCGTGATGTCGTCGATGTCGATGCCGCGTGCGGCGATGTCGGTGGCGACGAGGACGTGGATCTTGCCGTTCTTGAAGTCCTGCATCGCGCGCTGGCGCTGGGGCTGGCTCTTGTTGCCGTGGATGGCCTGGGCCTTGATGCCGGCGCGGAAGAGGTGGCGGCAGATGCGGTCGGCGCCGTGCTTGGTGCGGCTGAAGACCAGAGCGCGGGCGATCGACGTCGTGTTGATCAGGTGGATCAGCAGCGGGCTCTTGTGCATCTTGTCGACGTAGTAGAGCTTCTGCTCGATCTTGTCGGCCGTCGCGGCGACGGCGGCGACCTGCACGCGCACCGGGTCACGCAGCAGGGCATCGGCCAGCTTGCGGATCTCCGGCGGCATCGTGGCCGAGAAGAAGAGCGTCTGACGCTTGCCGGGCACCTTCGCGACGATCTTGCGGATGTCGTGGATGAAGCCCATGTCGAGCATGCGGTCGGCTTCGTCGAGGACGAATATCTCGACGGCGCGGAGATCGACGTAGCCCTGCTCCATGAGGTCCATGAGGCGGCCGGGCGTGGCGACGACGATGTCGACGCCGGCCTGGAGAGCGCGGGTCTGCGGTCCCTGTCCGACGCCGCCGAAGATCACGCAGTGGCGCAGGCCGGTGAATTTGCCGTAGGCGGTGAAGCTCTCGCCGATCTGCGAGGCGAGCTCACGGGTGGGCGAGAGGATGAGTGAGCGGATCTTGCGACGCGGGCCGGCGTTGACGGGGCGGTGGTTGGGACCGCCGCGGTGGCCGGGGGTGTTGGCGTGGCCGGCGCCGTGTCCGCCGGGCGTGCGGTGATGCACGGTCGGGGAGTGCGCCGGAGCTGCGGCTGGGGCGGGTGTGGCGACGGGGGCCGCAGCGGTGCCGACGGTCAGCAGCGTCAGGATCGGCAGCGCGAACGCGGCCGTCTTGCCGGTGCCCGTCTGGGCGCAGCCCAGGACATCTTTGCCGGCCAGCACGTGCGGGATCGCCTGCTGCTGAATGGGTGTGGGGATGGTGTACCCTTCGGCGGTGACCGCGCGAAGGACGGGCTCGGCTAGAGCCAGGGCTTTGAAGGCCATGTTCGAATCTCGTCAAAAAACCCCGGGACGAAAGCTGGACGCAAGCGCGTCCTGGATAGCGATCACGAATCGGAATGGTCCGGAGGTGACGGTTCGTCCACTTGGAGGGGCAGCAGTATAGCAGAAAAGGTGAGTGATGTCTACGCGATGGAGAAGAATGACGAAATTCGAAATTCGAATGACGAATGAATGATCAAATTCCAATAACCAATAACCAATAACCAAATGGGAAAATGCAAATGCGGCGTGCGTGTCGTCGGCGCTTATTGAAATTTGGTTATTGGAATTTGATTCGTCATTCGAATTTAGCGCGGCGCTGTCGAAGCCGTCGTCATTCGAATTTCGCCGAATCATTTCGGCGCGACGCCCTTCGTGCGCCAATCCTTGATCGTCCACAGTGCGCCATGGATCGCTTCGCTCGCCTTGGGCGAGAGCCAGGGATAGAGCGCCGTCACCGCCTGCGTGAGGCAGCGTTCGAACGTGACGACCTGCTCGGTGACGGGCCAGGCGTGACCGATCGAATCGCGGAAGGCGTCGGCCATGGGGCCCGCGCCGCGGCGTTTGCTCTCCTCGTAGAGATACGCGCAGAGCACGCCGAGGTCGGAAATATTCCTGAAGGTCCACTCCGTGGGCCAGTCGCCGGTGACGTCGATCTTGTGATTCTCGCGGACGATCGCGCCGGAGTGCAGGAGGAAGCGGATCGCCAGGTCCTTGTAATTCTGCGTCGCGACCTCGGTGGCTTTGTCGCGTGAGGGGACGTGCTGCACATCGACGACACGATAATTGCCGTGCCAGAAGCCGATCACCTCGACGCGATGACGGTCGGGGTTGGGCGCCTCGGCGATCCCGCCGGGCACGCCGCGCAGCGACGTCAGCGGGCCGAGGTTGCCGACAGCCGGATCGGGCGCGACGTTCACCGCGAAGTAGTGCGGCAGCGCCCACGGCCAAACCAGCGGCGGCCGCCCGAGGACGGGTTCAAACCAACCATTCGCATCAGGTCTTGCTTTCAGCGGTCCAATCATTTTTCACCGGGCGAGATTGTACGGGATCGGACGAAAATGTGAATACGCGACGCCTCGATCCCTCCGCAATTCGTTGTGGAGCGGGCGAGGGCTTAAATCCAAGGCGGCACGAAGGCGGTGATCAAGTACGCATACATTGCCGCGACCGGGAAGCGGTATCCCGCGATTACGCCGATGGTCGAGAACAGGATGCTCGATGTGATGAAGGCGAAGAGGAAGAACGCCGCGGAATCAAGGGGATGGAGCAGTCCATTGGTCGTGAGCACAACGGCGAGAATGACAGCACATTTGAACCCGAAGCAGCCGCCTTCCCAAGCGCCAGTTCGGCGTTCCTTGAGATTCTCTTCGTCGGGGCCCTTGGCGGTGTTCATGAACCGGCTCTCATCCCGCGGCGGCGCTGCGTTTGAGCCTCGGGGCGAGGTATTGGCCGGTGTAGCTCTCGCGCACCGCGGCGACCTGCTCCGGCGTGCCCTCGGCGACGACCGTTCCGCCACGCGCCCCGCCCTCCGGGCCCATGTCGATGATCCAGTCGGCGCACTTGATCACATCCAGATTGTGCTCGATCACCAGCACGGTGTGACCCTTCTCGACGAGCCGACCGAGCACGTTGAGCAGATTGTGGATGTCCGCGAAGTGCAGGCCCGTCGTCGGTTCATCAAGCACGTAGACGGTGTGGCCCGAAGCGCCCTTGCCGAGTTCCGTGGCGAGCTTAACGCGCTGCGCCTCGCCGCCCGAGAGCGTCGTCGAGCTCTGGCCGAGCTGGACGTAACCGAGTCCCACGTCCTTGAGCGTCTGAACGAGCTGCACGATCTTCGGGTGGCTCTCGAAAAATTCGACGGACTCATCGACGGTCATATTGAGCACATCGGAGATGCTCTTGCCGCGGTAGAGGATTTCCAAGGTCTGTGCGTTGAAGCGCGTGCCCTTGCAGATTTCGCACTCGACAAAGACATCGGGCAGGAAGTGCATCTCGATCTTCTTGGTGCCCTGGCCCTGGCAGGCTTCGCAGCGGCCGCCCTTGACGTTGAAGCTGAAGCGGCCCGCCTTGTAGCCGCGGATCTTCGACTCCTTCGTCAGGGCGTAGAGCGTGCGGATCAGGTCGAAGATGCCGGTGTACGTCGCGGGATTGGAGCGGGGTGTGCGACCGATCGGGGACTGATCCACCTCGATCACGCGGTCTACGCCGGAGAGGCCGAGGATCTTGTCGTGCGCGCCGGGCTTCGTGCGGGCGCCGTGGAGGTGGCGGTTCATCCCGGCGAGCAGAATCTGATTGACGAGCGTCGATTTGCCGGAGCCCGAGACGCCGGTGACGCAGATGAAACCGCCGAGCGGGAAGCGGACGTCGATGTTGCGCAGGTTGTTCTCGCGGGCGCCCTTGATGGTCACGGAGTTGTCACGGTCGAGCTTGCGCCGTTTTTCCGGCAGCGGGATCTGGCACTCGCCGGTCAGATATTTCGCGGTGATCGAATCGCGGCAGGCGAGCAGGTGGTTGTAATCGCCGGACGCGACGAGCCGGCCGCCGTGGCGACCCGGGCCGGGGCCGATGTCGATGATCCAGTCGGCGTGGCGGATCGTGTCCTCATCGTGTTCGACGACGAGCACGGAATTGCCGATGTCGGTGAGCTTGCGGAGCGTGGTGATCAGGCGGTCGTTGTCGCGCGAGTGCAGGCCGATGGTCGGCTCGTCGAGCACGTAGCAGCAGCCGACGAGGCCCGAGCCGACCTGCGTGGCGAGGCGGATGCGCTGCGCTTCACCGCCGGAGAGCGTGCCGGTCTGGCGATCGAGCGAGAGGTATTCCAAGCCGACGTTGAACATGAATCCGAGGCGGGCCTGCACCTCTTTGAGGATCGGGTGTGCGATCAACTGGCCCTCGGAGCTGAGGTCGAGGCCGGGGAAAAAGGCGAGCGCATCGCCGATGGTCATGCCGACGAGATCGTGGATGTTCACGCGGCGTTTGCCGGTGGCCGCGGTGCTTTCGAGAAACACGTTGAGCGCCTCTTTGCGGAGGCGTGCGCCGTGGCACGTCTCGCACGGGGCTTCGGAGAGATACTGGTGGAGCCGGGCCTTGACGTATTCGGAGTCCGTCGATTCCCAGCGACGCTGCAGATTCGGGATCACGCCCTCGAAGTGCGTCTTGAACGGCGAATCCTTTGCCGGCGTGCCGTGCAGCAGAACCTTCTTCACGCCCTTGGGCAAATCCTTATACGGCGTCTCGGGGCTCACGCTGAAGTCGCGGCAGAAGTGCCGGATCATCCGGTTGTAGTAAATGTTCATCCGCTTGCCGTGCTTGCGCCACGCGTCGATCGCCCCCTCGCTGAGGCTCAGCGTCGGGTCGGTGACGATCAACCCCTCATCGAATTCCATGATGGTGCCCAGGCCGTCGCAGGCCGGGCAGGCGCCATACGGACTATTGAAGCTGAAGAGCCGCGGGGCCATGTCTTCGAGCGCGCACTCGGGATGCTCTGGGCATGCATATTTGTCGCTGAAAAGCTGATCGGTCCACGCCTCGGCCCCGTCGCTCGTCTTCTTCTCATCGAGCTTCGCGATGATCACGAGCCCGCCGGCGAGCTTCAGGCTCGTCTCGACGGAGTCGGCGAGCCGGCTGCGCACATCGGGCTTGATAATGATGCGATCGACGACCGCTTCAATGTGGTGCGTGTGCGTTTTGAGGAGCTTGGGTGTGCTGCGGAGATCGACGACAGCTCCGTCGATCCGGGCGCGGACGAATCCCTGCCGCTGCAACCCCGCGAGGACCTCGACGTGCTCGCCCTTTTTCCCGCGGATCAGCGGGGCGAGGATCATCAGCTTCGTGCCCTCCGCCCAGCGCATCACGTTCTCGACGATCTGCGAGGCGCTGGTCGACGCGATGGGCCGGCCGCAGACTTTGCCCTTCGTGTCGACGTGCCAGCAGTGCGGCTTGCCGGCCCGGGCGAAAAGCAGACGCAGGTAGTCGTAGATTTCCGTCGTCGTGGCGACCGTCGATCGCGGGTTGTGAGCGGCGCTGCGCTGCTCGATGGCTATGGTGGGGGGCAGGCCCTCGATCTCCTCGATGTCGGGCTTGTGCATCTGTTCGAGAAACTGGCGGGCGTACGCCGAGAGCGACTCGACGTACTTCCGCTGCCCCTCGGCGTAGATCGTGTCGAACGCCAGCGAGCTTTTGCCGCTGCCCGAAAGGCCGGTGATGACGACGAGCTTGTCGCGTGGGATGTCGACATCGACGCCCTTGAGGTTGTGCTCACGGGCGCCGCGGATGGTGATGAATTTCTGGCTCATGCTTTCTCTTGCCGTCGCGGTAGGGGATGCGGGAATCTTGAACGAGGCTGAATCGTGCCAGTATATCCAAAAGAGTTCAGGGCCTGAACCCTCGTCCCACCTTGTCAGTGACACGCGGAACCATTAGCTTAGCGCGCCAATCCGCCGGAAACGGCGTTGGCCGGAGCCTCCCTTTGCGATTCACGCTCATTGACACCATCGTCGAGAAGCAGGCCGATTCGGTCACCGCGGTCAAATCCGTGACCAACGCGGAAGAATACCTCGGCGACCATTTCCCCAGTTTCCCCGTGCTCCCCGGCGTGATGATGCTCGAAGCGATGGTGCAGACCGCCCGGCAGATGCTCCCGGCGACGCTCGGCGGAGCCGCGGCCGCCGTGCCCGGCGCCGGCTGGGTGCTGGCAGAAGTGCGGAATCTGCGTTACGGTAATATGGTTCGCCCCGGCCAGCAGCTCCGCCTCAAGGTGGATCGGCTCAAGGTCGAGGGCGACAGGCACACGTTCCAGGGCAGCGGCACTGTCGATGACAAGCCCGCCGTCCAGGGCCGTTTCGTGCTGCGTCCCATGAAATGAATCCGCTATCTGGAGAGCTTCGATGCCGATGACTCAAGATGAAGTGTTCACAAAGGTCCGTGGCGTGCTGGTCGATGCGCTGGGCGTGGATGAAGAGGAAGTGACGCCCACGGCGACGCTGACCGGCGACCTCAACGCCGAGTCGATCGATTTCCTGGACATCGTCTTCCGCCTCGAGAAGGCGTTCAACATCAAGATCAGCCAGGGCGAGTTGTTCCCCGACAACGTGCTGCAGAACCCCGAGTTCGTGCAGGACGGCAAGGTGACCGACAAGGGCCTCGCCGAGCTCAAGCGCAAGATGCCCCACGCCGACTTCACCAACTTCGAGGGCGACCGCAGCCTCGACAACGTCGCGGAGATCTTCACGGTCGACGCGGTCGTGAAGTTCGTGCAGTCCAAGCTCAAATAAGCCCAAAATTCCGGCGCTGCATTCGTGCACGTGACACGTGCACGTGCACGTGCACGATGGTTTCCTCCCATGCGCTGGATGTGGATCGACCGAATCGTCGAGCTGGAAAAAGGCGTCCGCTGCGTCGCGATCAAGAACGTGTCGCTCGCGGAGGAGCATCTGCACGACCATTTCCCCGGCCGCCCCGTGATGCCCGGCCCGCTCATCGTCGAGGGCATGGCGCAGACCGCCGGAATCCTCGTCGGCCATGCCCGTGAGTTCCAGGAAAAAGTCATCCTCGCCAAGATCGGCAAAGCGGTCCTCGACCGCGACGTCTTCCCGGGCATGACGCTCCGCTACACCGCCACGCTCGACCGCATCGATCCCTCCGGCGCCTCGACGACCGGCACGATCGAGCTCATCGATCACTCCAAGACCGAAGGCTGGCAACCCGCCGGAACCATCGAGCTCATGTTCAGCCACATCGACCAGAACATGCGCGGCCTCGGCTTCCCCGAACACAACTTCGTCTTCACCGATCAGTTCATGGACCTGCTGCGCAACTCGGGAATGTCGTAATTCGAAATCCGATTTGTCCTGCCCCCCAATAGCCGGGCGGCTACCGCCGCCCTGGTCGGATTTTTCTGATCCGTGCGCAAACAAAAACACCGCACGGATAGCGCGGTGATTTCTCATCGTCATTTCATTTTACTTCGGCAAGCGTCGCGGATCAGACTCGAGAAAGGCGGCACGATAACGGTAATTTGGCAACGGTGGTCACAAGGACCAAGTTTGACATTATTGTCTACCGTCGGCCTGTCCGAGCTGGAGTCTGATCTGCGGCGGTTCAGCCGGTCACCCTCATATGGTGACACTAACAGCATCGGATCGGAACCCCGGGTCACTTTAGATTCATTGGCGATTTCTTAACACTATTTTTACGCACGATTCGAGACAAATTTCACGAAGTCAAAATGCGGTTGCATCGGTTTTTAACTCTTCTGCGTGACTTCGGCGGTCACTGCGGGTTTGTGTTTTGAGGAGCGGGCGCGGATCACTTCGATGATCGCCGGAAGGATCGAGATGAAAATGATGAGGAGTTCGACAATGCCGAAGTGCTTCTTCACCCATTCGAAGCGGCCGACGTAGTAGCCGAGGTAGATGAGCGACGAGGTCCACAGCAGCCCGCCGGCGATGCTGAAGGCGGCGAAGCGCGCAAAGGTCATGCGGCCGAGGCCAGCGACGAACGGGGCGAACGTGCGCACGATCGGCACGAAGCGCGCGAGGATGATCGTCTTGCCGCCGTATTTTTCGTAGAAGGCGTGTGTGCGGTCGAGGTGTCGGCGGTTGAAGAGGCGCGACTTTTCGTTTTTGAAGAGTCGCGGGCCGACGTGGTAGCCGAGCGTGTAGTTGGTCAAATCGCCCAGCAGGGCCGCGCCCCAGAGGCAGAGCACGAGCATCATCGGATCGAGCCCGCCGCCGCCCGCGAGTGCACCTGCGGCGAAGAGAAGCGAGTCGCCGGGGAGAAAAGGCGTGACGACCAGGCCCGTCTCACAAAAAATGATCAGCGCGAGGATCGCGTAGGTCCAAAGTCCATAATGGGGCAATATGTCCACCTCGAGGTGGACGTTGATGTGCATGACGAAATCGAAGGCGTGCGTCAGCCACTCCATGGGGGCTCACATCACAGCAGGGTGAAGTCTTCGGCCGGCGTGTGCGGGACGATCTCGATGGTCGGCAGCGGGGCAACTTCCGGCGCAGGCTTCGGCGACGGCGTGACGGTGATGAAGCGCGGCGCGGCGGTGTTCGCGGCAGCGGCGGCGGGCTTCGCTACGACGACCGGTGTGGGAGCGGGAGCAGCGGGAACGCTCACAGCCGCAGCGGGCAGCGCCGGCGCCGTCGTGATCTTCTCGCCGAGCATCAGCGTGCCGTGGAGAATCGCCCACGCCTGGCGTGCGCGGTCGCGGTCGTCGAGGAGCCAGCCCCAGCCGTCGATGATCAGACCGATCGGCTCGGGCAGCGCCTCGGCGCCCGGTGTCCAGATGAGCCAGAACATCAGGCGGTAGAGCTGCGCGTGCGACGTGGCCTGTTCGAGGTAGCGGCGCTGGGAGACGACGAGCGTGTCGCCTCCGCGCAGGCCGTCGATCACCGGCTGCATCGAAGCCGCGGCGACGGCCAGGAGCAGCTCGCGCTTGTCGGTGAAGTAGCGGTAGATGGACCCGACGGAGCAGCCGAGCCGCCCGGCGATGGCGCGGATGGTCGTGCCGTCGTACCCGCTGGCGGCGAAGCAGGCGTCGGTGGCTTCGAGGATGTGCTGGCGGCTGAGAAAGCCGGCGCTGCGCGGCGCGACGCTGGCGGCCGGTGAAGCCGGAGCAGCTGGCGTGACGCCTGGCGTGATTTGAATCTGAGGTTGAATGTTGGTGCGAGGCTCTGAAGGGTCGGATGGCATGTGGGGTTCACCTCCTTGTGAACGGGTGCATTGTGGGCGATGGGCGGGTATTGTTCAAGCGGGAAAATTGAAGAGCGCTAAGCCGCAAGCGGCCGGAACGAAAATGACCGACGAACTGCCTGTCAACGTGATCCCCATCGCCCCCGGCGTCAGCGTGCCGGAGCGGCTGCTCTCCTTTTCGTTTGCTCGCAGCAGCGGGCCCGGCGGGCAGAACGTCAACAAGGTCAGCAGCAAAGCGACTCTCCTCGTCCCGCTGGCCGACCTCGCCCCGCACCTCGACGGCGGGACACTCTTCCGCCTCCGCCAAATCGCCGGCCGGATGATCACCGAGGACGGCTGGTTGCACATCACCTCCGACGAGTCGCGCTCGCAAGTCGCCAACAAGAAGGCGTGCATCGACAAGCTCCGCCAGCTCATCATCCAGGCCCACGCCCGGCCCAAGCACCGGCGCAAGACGAAGCCCAGCCGGGGCTCGAAGGAGCGGCGGCTCGAATCGAAGAAGATCCGCGGGGATGTGAAGAAACGGCGCAGCGGGGGGTTTGATTGACCCCCTCTCCCTCCCAGGGAGAGG
>JAYVTU010000073.1:0-14268 GCA_043788485.1 Planctomycetota bacterium | reverse complement strand
CCAGACGCCCGGCGGCGATGGCCGATATTTCGCCGCGAATGGCGATCATCGCATCGCAGAAGCGGTCGAGTTCGGCCTTCGATTCGCTCTCGGTCGGCTCGATCATCAGCGTGCCGGTGACCGGCCATGACATCGTAGGTGCATGAAACCCGTAATCCTGCAAACGCTTGGCAATGTCCTCGACCATCACCCCGGCCTCCGCCTGGAAAGGCCGGCAGTCAATGATGCACTCATGCGCCACCATGCTGCCGGCGCCGGCATACAGAATTGGGTAGTGCGGCCGCAGGGTGACGGCGACATAGTTGGCGTTGAGGATCGCGATTTCGGTAGCGCGGGTCAGACCGGCAGCGCCCATCATGCGGATATAGGCGTAGGGAATCGGCAGGATCCCCGCGCTGCCGAAAGGTGCAGCGGCCACCGGGCCGAAGCCCGTTGCCGGGCCGGCATCCGGGCGCAGTGGATGGTTGGGCAGGAACGGCGCCAAATGCGCCGCGACGCCGATCGGGCCGACACCCGGACCGCCACCACCATGGGGAATGCAGAAGGTCTTGTGCAGATTGAGGTGGCAGACATCGGCCCCAATCAGACCAGGGCTGGTCAGCCCGACCTGTGCGTTCATGTTGGCGCCGTCCATGTAAACCTGCCCGCCATGGCCGTGGACGATATCGAGAATCGCCCGGATCTCGGTCTCGAACACGCCATGCGTGCTGGGATAGGTGATCATCAGGCAGGCAAGGTTTCCGGTGTGGCGTTCCGCTTTGGCGGCGAGGTCGTCGAGATCGACATTGCCTTGCGTGTCGCAGGCCACGACCACGACTTTCATCCCGGCCATCGCGGCACTCGCCGGGTTGGTGCCATGCGCCGAGGAGGGAATCAGACAGACATCGCGATGAGCCTGGCCATTGGCCGCCTGAAACGCGCGGATTGTCAGCAGCCCGGCATACTCGCCCTGAGATCCGGCATTGGGCTGTAGCGATACCGCGGCAAACCCGGTTGCCTCGCGCAGCCACTCGGCAAGGGTGTCGATTAGCTGCTTGTAGCCTTGCGTCTGATCCGCCGGCGCAAACGGATGGATGTCGGCGAAGCCGGGCAGGGTGATCGGAATCATCTCGGCGGTGGCGTTGAGCTTCATCGTGCAGGAGCCGAGCGGGATCATGCTCGTCGTCAGCGAGAGGTCTTTGGCCTGCAGACGGTGCAGGTAGCGGAGCAACTCGTGCTCGGAGTGGTATTGATTGAAGACGGGGTGTGTGAGGAAGGGGGAGGTTCGATAGAATTCGCGCAAATGCTTCGAGACGGGCGCCTTCTCAGAAACCGGGGCGGTATTCGGCTCACTTGGTGGGAAATTCGAAATCACCGTCACCAACGTGACCAACGCCTCTTCCGTGATGGTTTCATCGAGTGAAACGCAAATTGTCGTTTTGTCGATCTTCCGGATGTTGATGTTTTCTCGAACGGCTGCGTCTAGAACCGCATCTGCATCTGAGACACGCAAGCGAATCGTGTCGAAGCATGCGTGAGTTTCTTTTTCCAAATGCTTGAATAAACCACCTTGGAGGTAGGCGATACCGCTCATGATCCGAGTCGCGATTCGCTTCAAACCCTTCGGCCCGTGCCACACCGCGTACATGCTGGCGATGATGGCCAGCAGGACCTGCGCGGTGCAGATGTTGGACGTGGCGCGGTCGCGCTTGATGTGCTGCTCGCGGGTCTGGATGGCCAGTCGCAGTGCGGGATTTCCGGCGGCGTCGCGCGAGACGCCGATGATGCGGCCGGGCATGCGGCGGGCGTGCTCGGTCTTCGTCGCCATGAACGCGGCATGAGGCCCGCCGAAGCCCATCGGCACGCCGAAGCGCTGGGCGGAACCGATGGCAATGTCCGCGCCCCACTCACCGGGCGGCTTGATCAGCGTCAGGGCCAATAGGTCCGTCGCGGCGATGAGCGTGCTGCCGGCGGCGTGCACCTTCTCGGCGACGTCGGCGTAATTCACGATCCGGCCATCGGTCGTCGGGTATTGCACGAGGACACCAAACGCATCGGTCATGTCGAGCTTGCTGACATCCTGCACGCTGACCTTCCAGCCGAGCGGCTTGGCGCGGGTCTGCACCACGGCGATCGTCTGCGGATGGCAATCGGAGGCGACGACGAACGTGTTCTTCTCGCCACCGGCCATCGTGTGCGCCATCGCCATCGCCTCGGCGGCGGCGGTCGCCTCGTCGAGCAGCGAAGCATTTGCCAGCGGCAGGGCAGTCAGGTCGGCGATCATCGTCTGGAAGTTGAGCAGGGCTTCAAGCCGGCCCTGCGAGATCTCAGCCTGATAGGGCGTGTACTGCGTGTACCAACCGGGGTTCTCGAGGATGTTGCGGAGGATGACGGGGGGAGTCAGCGTGTCGTAGTAGCCCATGCCGATGCAGGAGCGGAGGACCTTGTTCTGCGAGGCGATGGCGCGGATCTCGGCGAGCACATCGGCTTCGGTGCGGGGCTGGCCGAGCTTGAGGGGTCGCGTCATGCGGATGGCGCGCGGGACGACGGCGTCGGCGAGGTCGGCCAGCGAGGCGTAGCCGACGAGCTTGAGCATCTCGGAAAGCTGCTCATCGGGCGAGCCGATGTGGCGGTCCACGAAGAGGTCGCTGGGCTCTAGCGGGGAGCGCGCGGCGGCGGCTTTGGCGGGCGCGGCGGTGGCGGGGGCGACTTCAACCGGGGCTTTGGGCTTGGCGGTAATGGATGAACCTCCCATGGGTGGCGACCTTTCTTCTGGCTATCTCAATGGGACGAAAGCAGCGGCGGGTCGCACAGTTTACGCCCCCAACCGCCCGCTCGCAAAACGCGTCGCACCTCCGCCGACCCCTGCCTATAATGCCCCCGAACTCCACGCCCCCGGATCCTCGCAACGCCCCCGGAGCCCTGCATGCCCTGTCACGACCACGCCCCCGGAAATGCCAACCACGCCAAGCCCCTCGCCTTCCCCGCCGAGATCGATCCGGCCGAGGTCGGCATCATCGTCGTGGACCATGGCTCCCGCCGGGCCGAGTCCAACGACATGCTGATCGAGGTCGTCAAGATGTTCGCGGGCCTGACGGACTACAAGATCGTCGAGCCGGCGCACATGGAGATCGCCGAGCCGTCGATCGCGACGGCTTTCGACCGCTGCGTCGCCCGCGGCGCGAAGCTCGTCGTGTGTCACCCGTACTTCCTGCTGCCCGGCAAGCACTGGGACAAGGACATCCCCAACCTCACCGCCGCCGCCAGTGCGAAGCATCCGGGTGTCAAGTGGATGATCACCGCGCCGCTCGGCCGGCATGAGCTCATGGCGAAAATCATGGACCAGCGCATCCGCCACTGCCTCTCCAAAGTGCACGGCCAGGCCAGCGAATGCCCGAGCTGCGCCGGCACCGGCAAATGCCAGATGCACGACGCCGCGGACCCGGCGACGGTCGTGGCGGGGCATCACTGAATCGAACGAATACTATATTTGGGCTTTCGTTCCCCAAAGATTTTTTGCGGCGGTGATTGCGACGGACTCCAAATCGTTGCAGTAATGGAACGGCCCTGTGACCATCAATCGATCCCCGAAGATCAGCAAGTAGCCCCCAGTGATGTTGCTGACGCCCACCCCCCAACACGGATGCTCCGCGAGAGCAGCCATCATGTCGGCAATCCATTGCGCCGTGAGCAGTGACGGTTTATAGACCTGCACATATTGGTATCGCTCGGCGTTGTACCGGTCATCGACAACCCAAAAATCCGGGCCGATCTTGATGTCGTACTCCAAGTCAGGTCCTGTCGTGCCGTGACGTGCACACACCTTCAATACGGATTGACGTACTTCCGCGAACTTCTCCCAACTCGGATCGCCCGCCGGATCGTAGTTCGGGACGCGCTCCGCCGTGTAATGCTCGATTAAGACGCCCATTGATCATTTTCGCCAATTGGGTGTGTGGCGGATCTAAGTATACAGCCCCCCAAATTCTCCTTGTCACCCCCTCAATCAATCCGATACCATAAAGGGCTCGCGGGTTCACGCCTGCACCGGCGGGCTCCGCCGGCCTATCGCTGCAATCCGTTAAACCATCGAATCCAGCGGCAACACGGATGCCCCGCTGAAGCGACGCCGCGGTCGGTCCGATATACACATCGTTGACCACGCCCCGTCCGCTCCGCTCCCCGTCCCGCCGCTTGCGGCTTAGCCCTCCCCGCTCCACCCCGATCCCCGATCCCTGATCCCCACCAACCCCTTCCGAGGCCCGCCGCGTGCTGCTGATCACCGTCGTCTCAGGTCCCGACGCAGGCCGGGTCTTCCGCCTGCCGCTCGGCACGTCACACACCATCGGTCGGCACCACGGCTCCGTGTCCCTCGAGGACTCGCGCGTCTCGCGCCGTCACGCCAAAATTCGGCCCGCCACCTCCGGTGCCGGCTACACCCTCACCGACCTCGGCTCGTCCAACGGCACCGCCGTCAACAATCAACCCATTTCCACCAACACCACGCCGCTTAACGATGGCGATCGCATCCAGGTCGGCAAGTCGGTGATGACCTTCGCCGTCGTCGCCGACGCCGGCCAAGGCGATGCGCCGGGCCTCGACCTCGAACCCTCCGCGGGACAGACCCAGGCCGGCGGCTTTTCCCACGACCTCGCCCCCGCCATCCACGCCCAGCAGCAGATGCTCAGCGACATCCGCGAGGGCCTCACTCAACTCTCCGAAAAAGTCGCACAGCCCCCGACCGCCGCACCGGCCCACGCCGACGACACATTCGTCCGCCGCCAACTCGCCCAGATCCTCGAACAGCTCGACGACATGCCGCAGCTTCGCGCACCGCTCTCGTCGATCACCCCGACCGCCGAGCCGACGGACCTCAGCCCGGTCCTGCAAAAGCTCGACGAAGTCCTCAAAGCCAGCGCCGCCGCCGGCGAGGCATCGCTTCAGCGAGCCGTGTCCCCGTCCCCTGCGCCGACAGATCTCACGCCCGTTCTGCAGAAGCTCGACGAGGTCCTCAAAGCCTCCCGCGCTCCCGCTCCCCCCGCGCCGGTCGCGCCACCCGCCGATCTCTCGCCCCTCGCCGCGAAACTCGACGACCTGCAGACCGCCCTGCGCTCCGCTCCGAAACCCGAGTCGCTCGACCTCGCGCCGCTATCGCAGAAGCTCGATCAGGTCATCGCCACGCTCCGTGAAACGCCGAAGCCCGCCCCACAGGCCGCGCCGACCGATCTCGCGCCGGTCAACGAAAAGCTCGACGATGTGATCGCAACGCTCCGCAGCGTCCCTCAGCCGACCGAGCCCGATCTCGCGCCGCTCGCCGCGAAACTCGATCAGCTTCTCACCGCATTCCGTGCCGTTACTAAACCCGCGGAACCGAATCTCGCCCCGCTCACTGGCAAGCTTGATCAGGTCATCGCCGCCGTCGAAAAGACGCCGGCACCGCCGCAGGCCTCCGACCTCGGCCCGCTCACCGCGAAACTCGACGAAGTTCTCACCGCCCTCAAGAGCAGCCCGAAGACCGAGCCCAAGCTTGCGTCCACACTGTCCGGCAAGCTGGATCAGGTGCTTGTCGCCGTCGAGAAGGCGCCGCAGCCGCAGGCCATCGACCTTTCGCCGCTCGCGTTGAAGCTCGATGAGGTGCTGACCGCACTTCGGACACCCGCTCCCGTCGCTCCGCCCGCTCCCGCCGCGGTCGCCGATCTGTCGCCCATCACCGCGAAGCTCGAGGAAGTCGCCGCCGCGATCCAGAAATTGCCCGCGCCCGAGAAGCCCGCCGACCATGGCCCGCTCCTGGAGCGCATCCGCAAGACGCTCGAAGCCGCACCGCCGCAGGACATCGCCGCCACGCTGTGTCAGATCACCTTTGAGCTTCAGAAAATTACGCAGCGCGACCTCGCCCCGCAGATCGCCGAGCTGAGCAACGCGATCGAATCGCTGCCCGTGCCGCAGATCATCCTGAAGCTCGAAGAACTCGCCCAGGCCGGTAAGAAGCCGATCATCGCCGACCCGAAAGTCGTCGATCAGCTCACCGCCCTGCAGACGGCTCTGAGCGAACTGCCCAAGCAGCTCGACACGCGCGAGGCGATCCAGCAACTCCGCACCGCCGTCGAGGCGCTGCCGCGCGAGACCCAGCCCGTCGCTCAGAAGCTCGACGAACTCCGCTCCGACATCTCCAAGATCGACGCGCGTGGCCTCGTCCACGAACTCCGCAAAGCCATCGAATCCCTGCCGCGCGAGCCGCTCGCCCCGAAGCTGCAGGAGCTTCGCACCGCGATCGACGCCATCGGCGAGGCCTCGCTTCAGCGAGCCGTGTCTCCGCCCCTTGATCCCGCCTCTCTTAATCCCATCACGCAGAAGCTCGACGAGATCCTCGCTTCTCTCCATCAACTCCCCGCGCAATCGGCCCCCGCTGCCGACACAATGGTCGTCGTCGAGCACCCCGAGTTCCAGGCGGCCGCCCAGCAGCTCATCACACTGCTCAGCGCCAAGCCCGACACCGAGCTGCAGATCATCCGCCGGCTCGACGAAATCGCCGAGACCCAGTCGAAGCAGTCCGCCGTCGCGCCGGCTGCGGCGCCCGCGACTGATACCGAATTGCTCCAGCAAGTGACGGCGGTGCGTGCAGCCGTCTCGGGCCTACCATCGCAGATGGACCTGCGCGAGGCTTTGACGCCGGTCGTGCGGGCCGTCGAATCACTGGCGAGCAAGAGCGTCGAGGTCTCGCTGCCCGACTTCGGCTCGCAGCTCACGCAGATCACCCAGAAACTCGAAGCGCTTTCGGCGACCGGCGAGTCGGCCGCACTCATCGCTCAGATCAAGCAGTCCATCGAGGCCGTTGCCCCGGTGCAGCAGCAGCTCGCGCAGAAGCTCGACGTACTGCTCGAAGCGGCCAAGAAGCCGGCCGGCGACACCGCGGCGCTGCAGACCGCTCTGGAGGAACTGCCCCACAAGCTGGCCGAGCCCTATCACAAGTTGCAGACGCAGCTCGACGAGATGCAGGAGGCTCAGTGGGCCGCGCAGGCCGCGAACGTCGAGACCGATCTACTGGCCGATCTCCGCGCTACCGTCGATGCGCTCTCGCGTCAGGTCGAGGCGGGTCCGCGTCAGGTTGATCAATCGGTGTCGCAGTTCATGGCGGCCCTGCAGACCAGCCAGGCCGACCTCAAATCGCTGCACGAAAAACTCGCGGCGGTCTCGCTCGTGGCTCCCGCCGCCGGCGCCGCGCCGCAGGTCGCGGAACTGGAAAAGAAGTTCGATGCGATCCTCAAGGCGATTGCCGCGCAGCCCGCGAAATCCGCCGCAACGTCGCTCGACGCCGAATCGACCGCGCTGATCAAGGAAATCCGCCAGCGCATCACCGCGATCGAGACCCGCGCCACGGCTGTGGTTCCTGAGTCCGCCGCGGACATCAAGGCCCGCGCGATGCTCGCCGGCATGGTCGAGGTCGTGCAGGACATCCGTCAGCGGCTCGTGCAGATCGAGTCCAACACGCCGGACCCATCCCACGCCACGCCGGTCGTTGCGGCGGCCAGCGACGCGGTCAGCGCCGAACAACTCAAGCCCATGTTCGACCGCCTTTCGGAGCAGCTGGCGGCACTGCCCGATCGCGTCGGTGAGGAGCAGAAGACGCTCGCCGAGATCTTCACACTGGTGCGCGGCGTCGAGGCCCATCAGGAGCGTGATGCGGAGCGGTTGCGACGAAGCATCGAGCGGATCGAGAAGATGATCGAGCAGCGCGGCGTGGCGACTCCGTCGATCGCCGATGCCCTGATGCGCAGCCCGGCCGCGGAGATCGAACCCGAGCTCGAAACGGAGACCGCGCCGATCGATTACGAGTTGGAGCGTCTGAGCGGTCGGCCGAAGGTGGGCGAGCTGCGGACAAGTCGGGCGTCGTTGCTGACGGCGGCTTTGATCGCGGCGGTGATGGCGGGGGCGGGCGTGATGGTCGTCAAGGGCTGGAATTCGTGGCACAGCGAAACACCGGACGTGACACGCAGCGAGTCGATGCGGACGGCCGGGGCGCCGTAAGAAATTGAATCGGTCTCGGGTCTTGCGTCTCGCGTCCTGCGTTCGATGCGGGAAACGCGAGACCCGAGACGCAAGACCCGAGACTGTCCGTTGCAGCCGGGATTTGCATCGCCGTGCGGCGGGAATGTGGTATATTGCCGGCCGCACGGAGGCCAATTCTTTGGCTGTGGGACCCAGGAAAACACGCGTCATTGCGCTGATGAACCAGAAGGGCGGCGTGGGCAAGACCACGACGACCGTCAACCTGGGCGCGGCCCTCGCACGCGCCGGCGCCAAGGTGCTGCTCATCGATCTCGATCCACAGGGGCACTGCTCGCTGCATGTCGGCGTCGATGCGTCGCAGATCGAGCACAGCGTCTATGACCTGCTGATGGATGATGCGCTGGCGGCGGAGACGGTGATCCGCTCGACCGAATCGCAGGTCGATGTGATCCCGGCGGTCGTCGATCTCGCCGCGGCGGAGCAGGAACTTGCCAACGAGCCCGACAAGCAGCTCCGCCTCAAACGCAAGCTCAAGCCGGTCGTGGATCGCTACGACTATGTGCTGCTCGATTGTCCGCCGAGCCTCGGGCTGCTGACGCTCAACGGCCTGGCCGCGGCCAGTGAGGTGATCGTGCCGATGCAGGCGCACTTTCTGGCGCTGCAGGGGCTCTCGAAACTTCTGGAGACGATCCAGCTCGTGCGGATCTCGATGAACACGACTTTGAAGGTCAGCGGCGTGGTGCTGGCGATGCACGAGTCGCACACGAACCTGGCGATGGAGGTTGTCGCGGACCTTGAGCGGTTCTTCGAGAGTTCGCGGAAACTTTCGATGCCGTGGTCGCATGCGTCGGTGTATCAGCCTCCGATCCGCCGCAACATCAAGCTCGCCGAGTGCCCGAGTTTCGGGCAGACGATTTTCCAGTACGAGCCGACGTGCCCCGGCGCGGCGGATTACGAGGCGCTGGCGCAGTCGGTGAGCGGAACGAAGGTGGCGGTTGCAGCGGTGGCGGCGGTTCCTGCGGTGGCCGCGCCGACTCCGATTGCATCTCCAGTCCCAACTCCCGTGCCCGTTGTCGCGGAAAAAGAAAAGACAAAGAGCGCTAAGCCGCAAGCGGTGGAAGAAACGAAGAAGAAGGCCGCCGCGCCGTCACCGACTGCGAAAGTTCCCGCCACGGTTGTGAAAGAGGATGCAAAGGTTCCGAAACCGCAGGCGTCGCCTAAAGCGGTGAAGCCCGCTGCGAAGCCGGTGGCGGCCAAACCCGTTGCGAAGCCCGCTGCTGCGGAAGTGAAAAAAGAGACGAAGGTCGCCAAGGCCCCGGCGGTGACGGAAATCAAAAAACCCGCGGCGGCGCCGGTGACCGAGAAGCCCGCGGCGGTCCCCGTTGTGAAGCCTGCACCGAAACCTGCCGTTGCGGAAGTGAAGGAAAAGGCGAAGAGCGCTAAGCCTCAAGCGGCGGAAACGAAAAAGCCCACGGTGAAATCTTCCGTTAAGTCTCACGCCGAGGTGCCCGCGATCGTCACCGCGCCGGTTGCACCCGCTCCCGTTCCTGCTACCGTTCCAGTCGTTGCCGCCGCGGTTCAAACGGTCGCCGCCGCGGCCCACTCTTCCGAATTTGACGGGCTGGACTGATGAGCCGCTTCGCCCGTCTCTGCTGGTTCTGGCTGCTGGCGGCCTGGTGGCTGGCGATGGCGATCGGTTCGCACTGGCCGCGCCTGGACATCGTCGAGACTTTTCATACTCCGCAGACGATGCTCGGTCTGGGAATGGACAAGTGGTTCCATATCAGTTGTTACGCCGGGCTCGCCGTGCTCGGGCTGCAGTGGGGCGGGCTGGGCGGCAAGTCGCGATGGCCGGTGCTGCGCACCTGGCTGATCCTCTTCATCTACAGCAGCATCGATGAGCCGACACAATATTTCTCACCGGGCCGCGAGGTGTCGTGGGATGACTGGTTCGCGTCGAACACGGGCCTGGCGCTTGGCACCATGGCGTGGACGACCGTGCGATTCCTCACCACGCACGACAATTCATTCATCGCGCACACCCGCATCGTCTCCGCGCTGACGCTGCTCAGCCGCATGTTCGGCCTGGTGCGCGACGGCGTTCTGGCGCGCGTCTTCGGCCTGCACGGCGTGTTCGACGCCTTCAACATGGCCAACACGATCCCCAATCTCTTCCGCCGCCTCTTCGGCGAAGGCGCGCTCTCCGCCGCGTTCATCCCGCTCTACACCAAGCTCAACCAGCAGGACCCGGCGGCGGGCAAGCGCTTCGCCGCGACCGTCGTCGGCGTGATGATGGTCGGGCTGACGATCCTCGCCGTCGTCATCGCCGCGGCGCTGTGGATCGTCGCCGCGAGCTTCCATCTCGACGACCGTAATGAGCTCGTGCTCAAGCTCACCGTGATCACGATCCTCTACATGCCGCTCATCTGCTGCGCCGCCGTGCTCGGCGGGCTGCTGCAGGTGCACAATAAGTTCGGCGTCATGGCCGCGAGCCCGATCCTGCAGAACCTCATCCTCATCTCCAGCGCCGCCGTCGGTTATTACGCGATCTGGGGCAGCGCGGGCCAGACGCAGCTCGCGGTGCTCGTCAGCGCGGCGGTCGTCGTCTCGGGGCTGGCGCAGCTCACGTGGGCACTGCTGGCGATGCGGAAGCTGGGCATCGGCACGCGGCAGATCATCGCGATGAGCATGGACCTTCGCGGCTCGCTGGCGATCCCGGAGATCCGCACGGCACTGGTGAATCTCTGGAGGCAGGCCTGGCCGACGGCGCTGGGGCTCTCGGTGTTTCAGCTCAACGCGCTGATGGATCAGGTGATCGCATTCGTCTTCTCCAGCACGCCGGGCAAGGGCGAGATGTTCACGGTATTCGGCCACGCGCTGCGGTATCCGATGCAGGAGGGCTCGGCCGCGGCGATGGGGCGGGCGCAGCTGCTCTACGAATTTCCGCACGGCGTGTTCGGCATCGCCGTGGCGACGGCCATCTTCCCCGCGCTGGCCAAGGCGGCGAATGAGCCGCAGCGTTTCGCGGCGCTGCTCCGCCAGGGATTGCGCCTGACCATGTTCATCGGCCTGCCCGCCAGCGCGGGGCTCATCCTCCTCCGCGACCCGCTCTGCCAGGCGATCTTCTACAAGGGCGATCAGCTCCGCCCCGAAGACGCCGGGCGAATCGCATGGATCCTGCTCGGCTTCGCGACCGCCATCTGGTCCTACTCGACGAACGTGCTGCTGACCCGCGCGTTCTACGCCCAGCACAACACCATCACGCCGATGCGCCTCTCCGTGTCGATGGTCGGGCTGAACATCGTCGGCAATCTTTCACTCATCTGGATCCCCGGTCTCGGCGCCGCGGGTCTTGCATGGTCCACATCGATCTGCGCGATGATTCAGACGGCGATCCTCCTCCGACTTGTGCGGCGTTACGTTCCGACGCCGATCAATGCCGATGTGCGTCGCGGGTGGATGCGTTCGGCGCTGCTGACGCTCATCATGTCCGCGGTGCTCGCGCCGGCGCTGCATCTTGTGACGCTCGATTCGATGAGCCGAACACAGGTGATCGCCGTGCTGCTGGGCGGCACGGCGGTGGGCGGGATCATCGTGCTCGTCGGCGCGAGGCTGATGGGCATGGCTGAGCTGCGCTGGCTCATCTCGCGATCGGCGGAGCCCGACCCGGAGCCCGCCGAAGAGGCCGCGGCGATCGACGGGATTTAGGCGGGGAAATGGGCGTTTGCCGGTTCCCCATCGGGCGTTCCTTTGTCATAATGTTTCACCGAGGTGCAATATGAACGTGAGTCGCCTTCTGCGACGGTTGTGCGTGGTTGTGATGTTGTGTGTTGCCGGCTCTGTTCGAGGGGCCGACGATGCGCAATCCGTCTTCGATTCCATCTACGGCGCGAAGCTCAAGCTCGCGGCGTCCACGCCCTCGACCGCCGACGATGTCGAGCTGGCCAAGGCGCTGCTGGAATCGGCGCGGAGCGCCGCGTCCACGCCCGATCTCCAGCTCCTGCTCCTCAAGAACGCCGCGGAGCTCGCCGCGAAGGACCCCGCCGGTTATGACACCGCCATCGCCGCCCGCAAGCTCGAAGCGGACATCAAGCCGGAGCTCAAGCCCACGTCCCTCGAAGCGATCACCGCGATCCAGCAGCGGCGCTACAACACCGCGAAGACCGCCGACAAGCCCGCGGCCGGCGAAGCATTGCTCGATGCGCTGCTCGACGAGGCCGCCGCCAAGTCCGACGACGCCGATGCCTCGCAGCAGATCTACCGTAAAGCGGTCAGTCTCGCCGCCGCCATCAAGTCGCCGCGTCAGTCGCAGGTCAAGGCGACCGCCGACGCCGCGCAGTCCCGCGGCCGCGTCACCGCCCGCATCGCCGAGCTCAAGGCCAAGCTCAAGGCCAACCCCGCCGACAAGGTCTCCGGCCGGGAGCTGGTCATGATCCAGCTCGTCACGCTCGACAGCCCGCAGGAGGCGCGCAAGTTCACGTTCCTCCTGGATGACGCGGAACTCAAGGAGCACATCGCCCTGGCCGACACCGACCCGGCCGCGCTGACCGAGAGCCAGTGCATGAACATGGGTGAGTGGTACCGCAAGCTCGCCGACACCGAGGTCGCCGGCCGTCTCGCGCTCCTCGCCCGCGCCGCGGGGTACTACCAGCGCTACCTCGATCTTCACACCGCCGAGGATCTGGGGCGCACCAAGGCCACGCTGGCGATGAAGACCGTCCGCCAGACGCTCGACGCCGCGAAAGTCGAGATCAAGCCTCTCGCCGCCGGCCCCGCACGAGCCCCTCAGAACAGGCCGCAGATCACGACCGCGTCATGGACCGCACCGAATCTCGTCAAGGGCATCACGGCGATGCACACCCTCAAGCCCCAGATGGGCGAAGCGATGAAGGTCGGGGGCCGGGACGCGGTGTACAACCACGACTACCTGTTCTTCAACATCGACGACAAGTTCGCCTTCGACCTGCCGCAGCAATCCGATGAGCGTGTCTTCGTTCGGGTGACCGCGTGGGATGAAAAGCCCACCGCGTTCCGCATCGACTACGATGGCTATCCGCCCCCCGACTCCAAGGATCCCTCGTTCCCCTGGCGTCGCGCCGGCTCGCTGGCGGGGCTCAGCGGCACCGGCCAATGGGTCGAGCGAGAGTTCGAGCTTGCCGAGCCGAGATTTGCCAACCGCATCCATTTTCAATGCGACCTGCGCCTGGGCGGGAATCACGAGAACGGCCTGCCGCCCATCGGCAGCGTCACCGTTGAGCGATTGAAGATACGCCCGCTGGCCGAACGCACCATCAAGCCCGGCATTGCGGTCGAGCTCGTGCCGCTCATCGACCTGGATCACGATGCGACGCCAGGAAAGTGGCACAGGGTCGATGCCGCCATTGTGAGCGAAGAGCACGTCAGCACCATGCTGCCCGTGCTCGCCGATGGCGACTACCAGCTGGAGGCCCATCTTACACGCCTGACCGGCGGCAACGAGATCGCCTTTCACCTCCCCGTCGGAGGCCGGCGCATCGACCTGTGCATCGACGGGTGGGGCCGAACCTACAGCGGCCTGGCCACGATCGATGGCAAATACACCAACGCCCCGGAAAACCACAGCGTCCTGAATGGCCCCCGCCTGACCGACGGCACGCCCGCCACGCTCATCATCACTGTCACCACCCGCGGCGGCGAGGCCACCATTCGCAGCGAACTCGACGGCAAGCCCTTCATCCAGTGGACCGGCGCCCTGACGAGCCTCAACGGCTATACGCCGCGCTTCCCCACCGGCCTGGCCATCGCGGCGCACAACAACTGCACGCTCCGGCTCGATTCCGTCAAGATCAAAATGCTCACCGGGTCCGCCGTGCTGCTGCGATGAAGCGTGTTGATGCTCGCCGCGATTCGGGTGGCTCGTTTCGTGCCGCGTCGATAGCATAAGCCGGTTGTCCTACCTATGTTGGAGGCGCCCATGAGTCGAGCGTGTTTATTTGCGTCGCTGGGACTTGTTGCGATGTGCGCCGTGTCGATTGTCCACGCCGCCGACGATGCGCAATCGGTCTTCGATTCGATCTACGGCGCGAAGCTCAAGATCGTGGCGTCCACGCCCTCGACCGCCGATGATGTCGAGCTGGCCAAGTCGCTGCTCGACGCGGCGCGGAGCGCTGGATCGACTCCCGACTTCCAGCTCCTGCTGCTCAAGAATGCCGCCGAGCTTGCTGCGAAGGATCCCGCCGGGTTCGACACCGCCATCGCTGCCCGCAAGCTCGAAGCGGACATCAAGCCCGATCTCAAGCCCGC
>JAYVTU010000072.1:0-6027 GCA_043788485.1 Planctomycetota bacterium | reverse complement strand
GAAATCGCGTACGCGATTGAAACGACAAAATCACCGGCAATTCAAGCGTGATATCATCGGTACGCCGTTCGATGGCCGGACACTACTGATTTGAGATTTCAGAGGGCGGGGGAATCTGACCGGGGCGGCGTAGTCGCCCGGCTGTTTCATAGGCCCATCAGTGCCCATGCCTCGCGTTTTTTGGGGGCGGCGCGCACAGACGTGGTCGTGAAACCGGACGTCCGGGGGGGGGTTCCCGGATGGGTTTTTGCAAGTGATGGGATTCGAGGGCTTAAGGCGCGGAATCGGGGGGATGGGGGGAGGGGGGAATGTGTCCGGTCGACGGGTTTGTGCGCATGGGGAAGGACCGCAGGATACCCGCGGGGATTCGGATGACCTCATCCCCGGGCTTGGGGGAGAGGGAAAAGACAGCCCTCACCCCGGCCCTCTCCCGGGGGGAGAGGGGGAGGAATATCAGGACTTCATTTCCACGCGTTCGATGTCGGCGCCGAGGGCTTGGAGTTTCTTGTCGAGCTGTTCGTAGCCGCGGTCGATGTGGTAGACGCGGTTGACGGTGGTGGTGCCCTTGGCGGCGAGGCCGGCCATGACGAGGCCTGCTGAGGCGCGGAGGTCGCTGGCCATGACGGGAGCGCCGACGAGCTTCTTGACGCCGGTGACCATGACGGTCGGGCCTTGGCGATAGAGGTCGGCTCCCATGCGGGCGAGCTCGGCGACGTGCAGGAAGCGGTCGGGGTAGATCTTCTCGGTGATGATCGAGTTGCCGTCGGCCATGGTGAGGAGGGCCATGATCTGGGCCTGGAGATCGGTGGGGAAGCCGGGGTGGGGCTGGGTGGTGATGCTGGTGGGCTCGAGGTGACGTGCGGCGGAGACGTTGACGGTTGCCCGCATCGGGTCGGAGCCGAGTTGGGTCTCGATCTGGACGCCGATGGCGTTCATGGCATCGGTGGCGGCCATGAGTGCGTCGATGGGGCAGTTCTCGATGCGGACGTCGCCGTTGGTGATGGCGGCCATGAGCATCCAGGTGCCGGCGTCGATGCGGTCGGCGATGACGGTGTGGTCGAGGTTGCCGGTGAGGTGTTTGACGCCGTCGATGATGATGCGTGGCGTGCCGGCGCCGGTGATCTTGCCGCCCATGGCGTTGACGAGCTTGGCGACGTCGCTGACCTCGGGTTCGCAGGCTGCCTGCTCGATGAGCGTCTGGCCGTCGGCGAGTGCGGCGGCGCACATGACATTGATGGTGCCCAGCACGGTGGACCCGAAGGGCCCGCCGAGGAAGACGCGGTTGCCCTTGAGACGCTTGGCGCGGCAGTGGATGTTGCCGGCGTCGAGTGTGATCTCGGCGCCGAGGGCGCGGAGGCCGCGGAGGTGGATATCGACGGGGCGCTCGCCGATGGCGCAACCGCCGGGCATGGAGACGATGGCCTCGCCGCGCTTGGCGAGCAGGGGGCCGAGCACGCAGATGCTGGCCCGCATGGTCGAGACCATTTCGTAGGGGCAGAGTCGGTTGGACTCATCGGTGACGTGCAGCTTCATGGTGCGGTCGTCGCCGTGGTCCACGGAGCAACCGAGCGTGCGGAGCAGCTTGGCCATGTTGCGGATGTCGGAGAGCTGCGGGACGTCGCGCAGGGTGATGGGACCGTCGCAGAGGATTGCGGCGGCCATGAGAGGAAGGCTGGCGTTCTTGGCGCCGCCGACCCGAACTGTTCCCTTGAGCCGCTTGCCACCTTTGATCACGAACGCGTCCATGCGTTGAAGCTCCGTAGAAGAGGTGACAGATTAACACGGATGTCCATTGCCAGACACCGATCAAAACGCGATCATATTCCGCAATTGCGGTTTAGGGATCCGCCGCCGGGCCGGCGATCGGGACCTCGCAGAATGTCAGTGCAGCGATGCCGTTTTCGCCGCGGAGGAGCGTGGCCTGGTTCCACGATTTGCTGTCGAGATAGGTGAGGTTCTGAGCCGTTGAGGGCGCCGAGAGCTTGAGCGTGAGCCGGTTTCCGGAAGCCTCGCCGGAGGCGATCTTGCCGCTCTGTCCGTCGAGGTAGAACTGGCCCGCTAGGCTCTTGTCCCACTTCACCGGCTGGTCGAATTCCATCACGACCTCATCCCTTGATCGGTTGGTGAATCGCGCGAGCTTGAGTTTGGGTGGTGTGATGGAGGTGGTGAACGCCTTGCCGTAGTTGTCGCGTTCGACCAGTGGGCAGATGTGGCGGGCGATCTCGGCGTAACCGGCGGGAGGGAAGTGGCAGCCGCCGGGCGGGGCGATGCCCAGCGTGGACATGATGTTCATCTTCGAGAACGCGGTGGGCAGCTGCCGCTGCACTTCGCGCAGGCGGTTGTCCGAGCCGTTGATGCCCATGGCGCAGCTCTTGGGCCAGATCTGGAAGAGGTAATAGTGCTGGATATTGGGGTAGTCCTGCTTCCACGCCGCGGCCATGTCCAGAAAGAATTCGCGGTAATGTTCGTATCCGAAACCGCCGGTCGGGCCGTCGGCTCCCTGATCGTTCTCGCCCTGATGCCAGAAGACGGCGCGGATGCCGTGCGTGAGGCCGGCCTGGCGCACGCGCCACAGGAGGCGGCCGTAGATCGTCGAAACATCCTCCGGATCGGCGATGCTGCGCTGGTGCTGATCGATGCGCGTCCCGCCGACCGCTCCGTTGATGATGCAGATGGGGATTTTCTGATCTTCGACAAGCCGGCGCGCGAGCTCCATGGGCCAGCAGCCGATGTTGAACTTTCCGCCATTGCCGCGTGCGACGGCGTTCTCCCATTGCCTGAGCCTCGCGCCCTGGGCGCCGCCTTCGGTGCTGCCAAAAGTGCGGATCCACGGGCTGGTGAAGACATACTCCTCTTTGCCCCAGTCCGTCGAGACCGCGTTGGATTGCCCGTCGATCAGATATGCATCGCCGCAGACGATGTTGTTGACGGTGTTGAGCAGCGTTTCCTTGTCGCCGGTCTTGGTGCCGAACTCCGCTTTGTACTTCACCATGCCCGGTTTGAGCTTCACGCTCAGCGCGTAGGACTTGTCCGCCGCGACCTTGGCGGTTTCGGTCTTGTAGGGCTTGTCGTCGGCGGTGACCTTGATGAACACCGCGTCGGCGGCGTCGGTCAGCGTGCCGTTGTAGTTCAGCGTGCCTTCGTTCTTGTCATCGCGCGCGTAGAACTGGTTTTCAAGGGGTTTTTCGTCCTTGCCGGGCGTGCGCTGGACCCACGGATCGCTCGCCGGTTCGGTCACGGCGATCTGCACGGTCTGCGAAATCGGCTTGCCACCGTTGCTCAGCGTCGCCGTCACCTTCAGCGTTCCGCTGTTCTGGGCGCGGGTGAGGGTGAGCTTGCCGATCGGTGTGAGGACGGTCGCCGGATCGGAGGGCGGGCCGCCTTTCTGCATGCCGCGGACTTCGGGCGTGAAGACTTCCTTGGTTACCGCAAAATCGGCGACCTTCCACTGGTACGTCAAATTCCGCGGACCGATCTGATCGATGTTGCTGATCTCCGGCGTCACTACGATGGTGGAACGGCCGTCCCACGTCGCCGGGGCCTTGAGTGTGAAGACCGGGTCGGGGATCGATTCCTTGACCGTGACGGGAACATCGATGGTCTTGGTTTCGTTGGCGTAAACGGCCTTGAGCTGGAGCGTGGCGGCCTGGTCCCCGGAGACGCGGCCGGCTTCGAAGGTGTAATTCAGGCGATCGGTGGCGACGACGGTTTCCATGCCCTCGCGCTTGAGGATCCAGTAGAGCTTCTGCGCGCCGCCAGCCTTGGCGGCGACAGCGGCGGATTGGCCTTCGGTGACGGTGAGCTGCGCCGGGGAAACGGATAACGCTTCGCCGGGCTGCACGAGCGGGCCGGTCAGCGTCTGCAGCGGCTTCTGGTTTTCATATTCGAGCTTGGCCCAGTCGGCGGAGCGGACGACATTGGAGACGCGGACCTCGTCGATGTCGCCGGCGAAGTCGTAGTCGTTGTACCACCCGCCGATCCACATGCGGGCGGGGCTCTTGATGTTGAGCGGGGAGGAGGTGGATTTCGTGGTGCCGTCGAGGACACCGTTGAGGTAGAGCAGCGACTGGCCCTTGGTGTAGGTGTGGAGGACGTGGACCCACTCGCCGCGCGGGGCGGGTGTTTTGCCGTGGACATCGGCATTGGAGAAATAGCAGTCCATGCTGATGTGCGGTGGGCTTCGGTAATTCATGACGATCTTGCCCTGCTGTGCTTCGTTGCCCCAGCCGAGGACGCGGCCATTGGCGACTTCGGGGCGGAACCAGACTTCGGTGGTATTGGGGCTTGAGCCTTTGGGTAAAGTAGTGATCATTTCACCGAGGAAGATGCCGTGACCGCCGGGGAAATGGCGGGCGGCGCCGATCATGCCTTGGGCTTCGGTCGTGCCGGTGTCCTTGGTTTGCAGGTTGCCGGTCTCGTCTTTGACCGGGCCGTTCATATGGAAGACGCCGAGGTAGCCGCTGGCGGCGTTGAAGACATTCTTGCCGCTGGACTCGCTGGCGGCGGCGGGGTTGCCCCAGTGGAGCTTGATCTCCTGACGCGCGTTGCCCTTGATGCTGGGGATGCGGACCCAGATGCTGGCCACGCCCTTGCCCGCATCCCACTCCTCGATCTCAAAGGGCAGCGGGTCGCCGCCGGCGTTGGAGACTCGGAGGTCCTCCCCAGCGGGCTTGGCCTGGGTGAAGTCGAAGAAATCCTTGTGGAGCCGCACGAGGACTGGAAAGTTTTCCTCGGCGGCGGTGGCGGGAAGATTAGCGCCGTCGGGCGTGGTGAGGATGAATAGCGAGCCGGAGTGTTGCCACGCCGCGTAATCGCCCCGGGCTGGGCTCAGCAAAGTCAGGAGCAACAGGACGCCGCTGAGCAGTGGCCGTTTGATCTTCATGAACTCCCATTTCAGTTGGATACGTCACGAGTCAGATTTTGATCTTCATCGCCTTGCCCGCCTTCGCGGCTTCGATGGCGGTGAGGATCACATCGAGGCAGCGGTAGCCTTCCATGCCGTCGATCGCGGGCTTCTTGCCGGCGAGGATGGCGGCGGTGAAGCTGTCGATGATGCCGCTGGCGACCTGGGCGGTGTTGGTGGAGATGGCTCCGAGCTTGTGGAGTTCCTGCTCGCCGTTCTTGTAGGTGACGACGACGCCGTAGCTCGGGTCCGTGCCGATCTGTAGCACGCCGTTCTCGCACATGAGGATCGTGTAGTTCTCTTCGGGGCCGTAGTTGGTCCAGGAGAGGATCATCGAGCCGAGCACGCCGGACTTGGTCTTGAGGGTCAGGTAGGCGTTGTCGTCGAGGGCGATGGGCTGGCCATCAGGGCCCTTCTTGTCGAGCGTGCCGATGAAGCCGCCGACCTCAGCAAACTCCTCGCCGAGCAGCCAGCGGAGCAGGTCTGCCTTGTGGACGCCCAGATCGCCCGTCACGCCCATGAACGCCGCGCCCTTCTGGAAGAACCAGCTCTTGGCGCCGTCCACGCTCCATCCCTCGGGGCCGGGGTGCTGGAACGCCGTGCGGAACGCGATCACCTTGCCGAGGCTTCCGCTGTCGAGGATGCGTTTGGCCTTGACGTGCGGGGCCATGAGCCGCTGGTTGAGGGCGATCATCAGCGATTTGCCGGTGGACTTCGCGGTGTCGATCATCTTCTTGGCGTCGGCGCGCGTCGTCGCCATCGGCTTCTCGCACAGGACGTGCTTGCCGGCCTTGAGCGCCTCGATGGACTGCGACGCGTGCAGCGCATTGGGGCCGCAGATCACGACCGCATCGACGTTCGGGTCAGCCAGGAGCTGCTTGTAATCCGTGTAACCCTTCGCGCCGTACTTCGTGGCCAGCTGCTGCACGCGGTCGGCGTTGACATCAGCGATCGCGGCGATGGTGGACTTGGGATTCGCCGCCGCCTCGGGAAGATGGCGACGCTGCGCGATGGCTCCCGCTCCGATGATGCCGTAACGGACCTGCTTCACGGTGAGTTCCTTTCAGCGCGTCGGTCGCCGCGCGGTGATTTGTTCCAGTGCCTCGGACGAGCCGCAAAGATAG
>JAYVTU010000071.1:0-33299 GCA_043788485.1 Planctomycetota bacterium | reverse complement strand
CCTCGCGGCTGATGAACTTGAGGTGCTCGTTCATGTACTGCGTGTTGACCGTCGGGGCCATCAGCGCCGACGACGCGCCGGTCAGCGGGTTGACGGCGGCAAAGACGTAGAGCCAGTCGTACTCGGTCTGCTTGACGGCCACGGGCCGCGTGCCCCGCTCGGCCCAGACCTTCGTCAGCGTGCCCTGCTGGCCGATGCGGGCTTCGTCCTGGAACCAGACCTCGACGCGGAGCTGGGGCTTTTGCCTGCGGATCTCATCGACAAAAAGGGGGCGCGTTCCAGCCAGTCGGCCATCGCCTGCGGATCGTTCTTGCGGTGACGCGGACGCGGCTTGAGGCACGAGAGGCCCAGCCGATCCATCAGCTCGTATACGCCGCTGAGCGAGTACGCCGCGCCGTACTGCACGCCGAGGATGCGCTGCGCATCCTTGCCACGCAGCGTACACAGCCCGCCGTCGGCGTCGGTGGGGCCGGCGAGGATGCGCCGCTTGAACCGCTCCTGCTGATCGCGCGAGAGCTTGGGCGGCTGGCCCGATCGCGGCTTCTCGGCGATCGCCTCGATCCCGCCCTCGCGGTAGGCGTACGCCCAGGCCTGCACGAATCGCCGGCTGCGGTCCAGACGGCAGGCGATCGCCGGCGCATCGCCGCCGTCGATCGCCATCGCCACCGCGCGGTAACGGTCCCGCTGCTTGGCGTTCTTCTCGCATCTGATCCGCCGCCCCAGTTCCGCCCGATCCCCGCTGTTGCGTCCGACGATGTCCATGACGGGCCTCCTTGCCGTGAGCCGCATCATGCCACAAACCCCATCCGGGCGCTACCCCCTAACAAGCGCCGTACAGGGCGCGCGAGAATTAAATGGGAGCCGTATGAGTCTGCAAATGGCGCCCAACGATCGTCTGGGTCGCGAATGCTGGGTTGAGTCATGTGCATACCCCTATTGACAAATGACCATCGGTAATGGCAATTTTCCCCTGCCCCTTCAGTGCGCACAACCCCGTCGACCGGACATATTCACCCCCCTCCCCCATCCCCCCGATTCCGCGCCTTAAGCCCTCGAATCCCATCACTTGCAAAAAACCATCCGGGAAACCCCCCGGACGTCCGGTTTCACGACCACGCCTGTGCGCGCCCAACTAAAACTCCGTCGCAAATTTCCCTTCCCCGAGGCCCGGGCACTGATCGAAGTCCCCGTTTAGCGACGGCCCTTGGGCCGTGTTTCCCCTGATCTCCAAAACACCGCACGCAAGTGCGGTGTTTTTTTCGTCACGGGAAATGCAGCGTCAGCGCCCACTCCTGCCATTCGCGGTTGAAGGCGTCCATGTCGTCGCGGCCGAGGACGGCTTTGAGCGTGGCGTAACCGGTCGGGTCTTTTTCGTGGTCGGCGGCGAACTGTTTGTAGAACTTCTGGAGCAGGCCTTTTTCCTGCAGGTAGTAGCAAAGGTAGCGGGCCTGCGGATAGTACGCGCCCTTGTCACGGTAGAACTCATCGCGGGTCGTGGCGGTGAGCTTCTCAAAAGTCGCGAGATTTTTGGCGCGGATGACTTTCTGCAGGATGGGCAGACGCCAATTCGTCATGCCGACGATCTTGCCGTTGCGGTCGCCGGATTGTTCGTAGAGCGAGGCGAGGCCCTCGTTGAACCAGCTCGGACACGCGGGGAAGTTCACATCGACGAAGGAGTGGACGAGCTCGTGTACGAGCGTGCCGCCACCGGTGGAGATGTTCATCACCAGGGCGTGGTCGCGGGAGCTGAAATAGCCATAAGGCGTGTCGGGTTTTTCACCGAAGAGGAGCTGCGCGTTTTTCTGATAGCTGGTGGCGTCACGGAAGAGATAGATGTCGAGGAACGGCTCGGGGTCCTTCTCGAAATACGCGGCTTTGAGACGATCGAGCGACCACTTCACGGTCTCGTCCGCGCGACGTTTGACGATCGGTGCTGCCTCATCACCGACAACGACGAAAGGCTTGACGATCACGAACGTGAACCCCGCGCCATCGCGCGGCAGTTTCTTCTTGAGTTCCTCGATATGCGCCGCATAATCGGCGTCGGTCTTCGCGGCGGGAGCCGCAGGCGGGACCGGTTCCGCGGCGAACACATTGAACGACAGAATCAACAGGAGCACGGCGGCGGTGTTGAGGCATCGTTTCATGTTTTTTTGGACGCACAGCCCGGTGCGCAGTTCGCGGTAAAAATCGGCAGCGCTAGGTCGCGAGCAGTGAGCCAAGGGGTTCAGCGGTTGCGCCATTTCTGAACACAGATGGCCGTCAGCACGATCGCGCCCAGGAGGGAGAGCCATTCGAGACCGGTGGGCAGAATCTCATCGGTCAGGACCATGCGCTGATAGCCCTGGTAGATGAAGATCGCTGCACATGCGAAGGCGGCGATGAGCAGCGGCAACGGCGGATTTGTCTTGGGAATCATGCGGGTGATTGTAACACTCGGCGGGATGAGGTGAATCGGTCGGTGCGCGGGAGAAAGAAAAACCCCCGCCGAGGGGCAGGGGTTTGGGAGATTTGAGATTTTAGATTTCAAATCTGAAATTGTGACAGGTGCCGAGTTCCGCTTGCCCGCGAAGCCGCAAGCGGCGGAGGTTAACGTGCGTATTCGACCGCACGGACCTCGCGGAGGACCGTCACCTTCACCTCGCCAGGGTAGGTCATTTCCGTCTCGACGCGGTTGGCGATGTCGCGTGCCAGCTTCTGGCTGATCGCATCGTCGATCTTCTCGGCATCGACAATAACGCGCACCTCGCGGCCGGCCTGGATCGCGAAGGCTTCACGGACACCCTCGAAGCTGCGGGCGATGAGTTCGAGGTCCTCGAGACGTTTGACGTAGCGTTCGAGCGTCTCGCGGCGGGCGCCGGGGCGGGCGCCGCTGATGGCGTCGGCGGCCATGACGATGACGGTGTAGGGAGAGGTGATGGGGATGTCGTTGTGGTGGCCGCCGATGGCGTTGAGGACCTCGTCCTTTTCGCCATATTTGCGGGCGATTTCCATGCCGATGGCGGGGTGGCCGCCCTCCTGCTCATGGTCGAGGGCTTTGCCGATGTCGTGGAGGAATCCACAGCGGCGTGCGAGCCCGCCGTCGAGCTTGAGCTCGTCGGCGATGACCTGGCAGAGGTAGGCGACCTCCATCGAGTGGCGCAGGATGTTCTGGCCATAGGACGTGCGGTAGTAGAGGCGGCCCATGGTCTCGGAGAGTTTAGGATGGAGCCCGCGGATGTTGGCTTCGATGCAGGCATCCTTGCCGAACTTGATGATGCGCTCGTCCATCTCCTTGCGCACCTTCTCGACGATCTCCTCGATGCGCGTTGGGTGGATGCGGCCGTCTTCGATGAGCCGCTGCAGCGACTCGGCGGCGATGGCGCGGCGCACCGGATCGAAGCAGCTGACGACGATCACGCCCGGCGTGTCGTCCACGATCACGTCGACGCCCGTCGCCTTCTCAAACGCGCGGATGTTGCGGCCCTCACGCCCGATGACGCGGCCCTTCATGTCGTCCGATTCGATGTTGATCGCGGAAACGGTGGACGTGCTGGTGTGCTCGGAGGCGTAGCGCTGAATGGCGGTAAGCGTGATCTTCTGGGCGCGATCCTTGGCCTCTTCGTCGGCCTTGGCGACCTCGCGCTCGATGACCTTGCCCATCTCGTGCTTCACTTCGTCCTCGACACGCTGGAGCAGCAGCGTCTTGGCCTGCTCCTCGGACATGGAAGCAACCTGCATCAGCTTTTCTTTTTGCTCGATGAGGATCTTGTCGATCTGTTCCTGCTTGGCGTCGATGCCGGCCTGCTTGGCCCGGACCTGGCTCTCGAGGGTTTCGAGCGTCTTTTCCTTGGTGGTCAGCACATCGAGCTTGCGGTCGAGATTGTCCTCGCGCTTCTCGAGGCGCTTCTCGTGCTCTTTGAGCTCGTTGCGAACGGAGTTGAGCTCCTTCTCGGAGGCTTCGCGTTTCGTGACCAGTTCGTTGCGGAGATCGAGCTCCCGCTGCTTGCCGAGGTTCTGGGCTTCCCGTTCGGCATCGGTCAGGAGACGCTGGGCCTGGGCCTTGGCGTCGGCGAGGGTCCGGCCCCCGAGGGCCTTGATCATGAAAAACGAGACAACGGCACCGACCAGCACACCCACTACGGCGGCAATGATGGCTTCAATACCCATGGAGCGCACCCCTTGTTATGCCCGGGCAAATGGCGTGGAGCCGCTTGCCGAGGCGATCCGGGGCACGTGCTGAAACGATCGCCGACCGATTTCCATATCGGCCTGCGTGAACGGTTCAAAATGAGGGACGGGAGATCGACGGGGTATCGAGCGGCGCGCTTGCGTTACCGACCTGCCTCGACCGATGTGGGAGACGCCGACGCCCTCCAGCGCACCACCCGAACCGGGGGCACCTGAAGCGATGCGTGTTGCCTCGTGTCCCACTGCGCCATTTATCTTCTACGATACCTTGAGGGAGTTTCGTCAATCTATCCGTCCAGGCGTCCATATCCGCCTGTGACTTTGAACGGTTCACGACGAGCAATTCGATCGCCCGCACGTGCCGGTTGTCGTCGGCAAGGTGCGCCCGGGAAGGATCGACGGCATCAGGGATCGCCGGACCGCTGCGAAGGGCGCTGCCGGATGCAATATAGTGGTGTTCGGGAAAGTGTTCAAGCTGTGTGAGTTAGCGGACGCCGGAATTCGCGGATCGACGCCTCAAACGCCCCACCGATGGTAGGCAAGCTGCACTAAACCGGCGACGACTGGGGCGGCATTACCGCCGACGGCGATGACACCCAGCAGGCGGGCCGTGGCCGGCCGGGTCCGGCCGACGTATTCGCAAGCACAGACGACGAACGTCACCACGAAGAATTTCATCGCGATCATCCCGGCAAAGCCCCAGTGACCGAGCACGAAATTCGCGATCGGATTCGCCTCGCGGCCGCTGAAGTGGAGCACGATGCGGGTGACCATCACGTCCAGGGCGGAAAGAAAAATCACCCATGTGTAGAGGTCAGGGAAGAGCACGCCGGCGCGACGGGGCTTGGCGGAGGTTGTCACTTCGATAGACATATTCGATCACGCTCCGCGGGCCAGTTTGACGAGCACGTCCAGGCCGCGTTCGAGCATCGCATCGTCGCATGCGTAGGAGATGCGGATATGAGTATCCCGTTCGCTGAAGACGCCGCCGGGGATGACGAGCAGGCTCCGTGCGATGGCGCGCTCGACGAACTTGGCGCCGGTCTCACCGCCGGGGATTTTGGGGAATGCGTAGAACGCGCCGCCGGGGACGGTCAACTCGAAATGCGGCGAAAGTCGCTCGACGACGCGGTCGCGCTTCTTCTTGTAAGCAGCGACGTGGCTGGACATGTCGACATCGAGCGCGGCGACACCGGCCTGCTGCACCATGCTCGGCGCGCAGACGAAGGTGTATTGCTGCAGCTTGGTCATCTGCTCGACGATGGGCTTGGGGCCGATCGTGTAGCCGAGGCGCCAGCCGGTCATGCCGTAGGTCTTGCTGAACCCGCGGAGGACGAGCAGGCGATCGCTGAGCGAAGCCGGTGACGGGCAGCGGGGACCGACGGGCGTGGCGACCGGCTCGTAGCTGAACACATCGTAGATCTCGTCGCTGACGATGAGGATATTTTTGCGGTCAGCGAGCTCGACGAGTTCGGCCCACGTGCGGTCGCTGGTGACTACGCCCGTCGGGTTCGACGGGCTGCTGACGATGAGCATCTTCGTGCGCGGCGTGATGCGCTTCTCGACGCGCTCGGCGGTGATCTGGAAATCGGGGTACGTGTCAACGAAGACGGGCTTGCCGCCGGCCATCTTCACGAGGTGTTTGTACATCACGAAATAGGGATCGGGCACGAGGACTTCATCGCCCTCTTCGATGCAGGCGAGCATGGCCAGAACCAGCGCGCCCGAGACGCCGGAGGTGATGAGCGTGCCGTAGTCGGACCAGCGCCCGGCGGTTTTGAAACGCGCATCGAAGTCACGGTTGATGCGGTTGCGGAGATCGGCGATGCCCTGCGTGACGGTGTAGCGGTTCTGCCCGGCGTCGATGGCGTGGTGCGCCGCCTGCTTGACGGGGACGGGGACGTCGAAATCGGGCTGGCCGATCGAGAGGTTGATCGGGTCCTTGATGGCCGCGGCGAGATCGAAGACCTTGCGTATGCCGCTGGCGTCGATGGCCTTGGCACGCTGCGTGATGAAACGGTTTGCGTCGAACATGCGGGAGATCCAAAGTCCTGGGTCCAAAGTCCAATGTCAGGGCACACAAAAATCCAAGGTCGGCGTTTGTCGACCTTGGACTTTGTAATTTGAACCTTGAACGGCTTTTTACTTCTTCTTGGCGGCGGGTTTCGCGGCGGCGGCAGCGGGCGCTGCGGCTCCGGCGGCGGGAGCGGCTGCTCCCTCGGCCCCGGCTTCGCCTTCCTTCTTGGCGACCTTCTTGGCGCCGCCAACCTTGCGGTTGCCGGTCTTGAGAAGGCCCATGGGATTATTCTTCGCGCTGTCGAAGCGGCCCTGTTCGGTCATCTTCGCGATGCGCTCGGCACGCTTGAGGACGTTGCGGTGAGCTGACAGGCCGCCGGATGTACGCAGACTCGGATCGAGACTCATGTTCGATGCACCTTCACGCTGGGAGCGGCCGGTCGGCCGACTCGGATCATTGTTCTACCGCTCCCGTTGCACCGCTCAGTTTTTGCTGGGCAGGTACTTCTCCGGGAACATGTCCTTCCAGTCCGACGAGCCCTTCTGAGTCGCCCGCCACTGGCGGCCGAGGCTCTTGAGGTGCTCACCGTACTGCTTGGCGGCGGGGTCGGAGACGGGCTTGGCAAAGCCCTGCAACGCCACCACCTTCACAGCCTTGCCATTTTGGACGGGAATCACCGCCGCGTCAACCCCGTTCTTGCCCAGGAATGCCACGATCTTCTCGGCTTCGGGAACCGCCGCGACGGGGAGCACGGTCAATCTGAAATAATTGAGGCCGGGCTGACGCGGATCTTCCGTGCCGGCAGCCACCGCCCCACCGGTCGCGGGCAACGTCAAACCTGCGGTCGCAGCCGTGCCGCCGTGCGTGACCGGACCGACCGTATTGCCACCGGGCGTGTCCTGAACACGTAACACCGTGGACGGGATCAACGGCGTTGCAGGCAGTTCACGCAGCTTCTCAACCGGCTTGACGCTCGCCTGATAATTCTGCGTTTCCCCCTGGCCCGAAACGTAGCCAATGTGGTGCATCAGCATGCCGCCCAGCGCCAGCAGGGCTATCGCGAGGCTCACCCCCGCCACAATCGCCGCGCGGGACACACGCACCGGATTGCGCATCCACGCCGAGACTCCGGGGCCCGACTGGCTTGCCGCCTCGGTGCGGCCCGGCGTCCCCTCCGACGCCGGGCCCGTTGTTGACTCAGTTGATTGCGACGCAGGCGACGACGCCGCGGTCCCGTGCCCGGGCTTGGCCCAGTTGGGCAGCGACAGCTTGCCCCCCCCGCTCTTGTCGGAGCCGCGGAGAACTTCAAACAGCGGTGTGGGTCCCTTGCCGGTGGCCATGTTGGTCGCGTCCATGCTACGCCGTCCTTCCGAAAGTATCGAGCTTGGGTTGGTATTGTGTGAGCGCACGTCCCAAAACGTGCGGTGTCCCCGACCCGTTAACATCGGCGATCGGGACTGCGAAACTCGAATCAGAGCATTGCCGTTTCACCACACCGCGTTTCAACCACAGGAACGCCGTTACACATACGTCTCGCTCTCACTCCCCGACGATCGTCACGTCGATGCGCGTGGCGATGCCCTCGTTGAAGCGCAAAAATGTCGCCGTGATGCTCTGGCCCTTGGGCAGGCGTTCCATCAGCGACGCGGCGTCCTCAAGGCTCTGCGGTCGGCGGATGCCGATGCGGGCCAGCAGGTCACCGGGCTTGGGAAAATCCTTGAGCTTCTCATATTTTCCGGGGAGCACTTCCGTCACAACGAGCGCACGGTCGGATCGGAGGAGCATCTGCTTCGCCTTGTCGGCCGCGAGCGGCGCGGTGCGGATGGCGAGCATCGATTCGAGGAACTTGGCGGCCTCGGGACGATCGCGCGGGGCGAGAGTGATCTGCACGTCAACGCTCTTCTGATCGCGCGTGACGGTGACCGGGATCGTCTTTCCCGGCGCGGCATCGACGAGCGCGAGGCTCCAGTCCGACGCGGTGTCGATGACACGTTCACCGGCACGGTTCACGACATCGCCGACCGCGAGTCCCGCTTTGGCGGCCGGGGAATCGGCGGCGATCGCGGTGATCTTGGCGGGCTCACCGGTCGAGAGCGTCACCCCGGTGACGAAACCGCCGCGGAACTCCGAGTCGAGCATGCCGGGAAGCAGATTACGCACGGTTTTGGCGGAGATGGCGAAGCCGATGCTCTGTGCATCATTCTCGCGTGCGGTGTTGACGCCGATGACCTCGCCGAGGACGTTGAAGAGCGGGCCGCCCGAGCCGCCGTGGTTGGCGCTGGTGTCGACCTGGATGCAGTCGGTCAGCTCGCGCTTGCCATCGACGAGCGTCTTGCGGCCGAGTGCGGCGACGATGCCGAGCGTGCAGCTATGACCGAGGCCCTTGGGGTTGCCGATCGCGATTGTCGTCTCGCCGACGAGCACATCGCCGGGCAGACCGAACACGACGGCCTGGAGCGGGGTCGGCGCATCGACCTTGACGATCGCCAAATCGTGGGCGCGGTCCACGGCGATGAGCTCGGCATCGCGCAGCTTGCCGCTGGCGAATCTCACCGAGCAGGCGATCTTGTCGGCGCCGACGTGGGCGTTGGTCAGGATGTAACCCGAGGGGTGGATGACCATGCCGGAGCCGAGCACGGTGTGATTCTTGTCGCCGTCGGCGCGGGGGAGCTTGAAGAACTCCTGCAGGAGCGGATCCCGCCCCTCTGCGGGCGTGGTGATGAAATCGACGACGGCATCGGTGTTCTTCTCGAAGACCTCGACGACGGGGGTGCGGCGGAGTTTCTGACCGTCGTGATCGGGAGCGCGGAGCTGTGCGTCAGTGGCGGCGGCGAAGCCGAACAGCGTGGCAAGGACCACCAGTCGCGCGGAGTGCAATTGAGTGAATCCGAGGATGAAATTGGGCATCGCTCGATTGTACCACGCACAGCAGCGTGTTCCGCGACACCGGGCGTGGCGCGTAAAAAACCCCGCCGAGGGGCGGGGTTGGTGAGGCGAAGGGGATCAACGGGAATCAGTTGCTGGATGCGAGCTTTCCGCCGCCTTTGGCATTGGCATACAGGACGATGTTGGTCATCAGCTTCTGAGCCGAGGCCGAGTCGTAGCCGAAGATGCCCCAGACGGGACGGTTGAGCATGCCGCTGGTGAGGTCCTCGGCGCTGACGATGATGCGGGGATTGCCGTCGGGCGATGCGACCTCCATGAGGCGGGGCTGATCGACCTGGCCCATGCGGAGCAGCGCGAAGGTGCGGTAGCCGATCTTCTTGCAGTTCTCGCCGCCGATGTCCTTGCCGGTGACGATAGGCGAGGAGGGGCTGATGGGCTTGAGCGGCTTGCCGGGGTAGATCTTGGCGAGCATCTTGGAGACGCCCTCGTGGAACGTACCGCGGCCGCCTGCGTTCTCGAAGAGGATGATGCCGCCGGCATCGACGTAGGTCTTGATGGAATTGGACTGTGCTTCGCTGAAATCGATCGATGTGGTGCCGACGACGTGAACGAACGGCACCTCCTGCGGCTTGGGCAGATTGCTCAGGTCAACTTCCTTGGTCGTCGCGTCAGCCTTGGAATTGTTGAACATGACGCTGGACTGCACTTCCCACGCGAGCGGCTCGGGGTTCCATGTGCCCTCGTATTTGGCGCGACCGACGGCGACCTTGGCTCCGCCGCCTCCGGCGCCGCGGCGCAGGACGAAGTGCTCGGCCATGCGCGGGCTGGCGTGGCCCTTTTCGGTGGCGTAGAAGTAGGTGTTGACGAAGAGCTGCCAGGGCATGGAATCGGTGTGGCTGGCCGAGTGCAGGACCCAGGAGATGTCGCCGGCGGGAAGATGGATCCAGACGTGGCGGACGCCGTTGTGCAGGGAGAGAACCTTCGCCTTTTCGGAGCGGAGGTTGAAGACGAGATTCATCAGCGGATCGTCTTCCTTGATCGGGGCGAACTTGAGGCCTGGATAGAGCTTCTCGGCGAGGGTGTCGATACTCTTGTTGAACTTGTAGCTTGAGCTGTCCGCTGTGGTCACCAGCACACCACCGAGGTCCATGAATCGGCGGAGCTTCTTCTCCTGCTCATCGGTGAGCTTGAGTTCCTCGTGGCTGGCGAGGTAGAGCATCGGGGCATCTAGCCAATCCTCGGGATTGTTGCCGATATCGACGACCTGCCAGTTCATCCGGTTCTCGACTTCGTCCGAGACCCACTCGGTCAAACGGGCCATGTCGCGCGGACGGTTGTTCCAGTCGTAGTCCGGGATCTGCAGCTTGTTGATGAGCACGGGCACACGGCCGCGCACCAGGAACAGCAGCGAGAAAGCGAGGTCGGGCCCGCCGCCCGGACGCTGGAGGATGGCCTCGGCGCCCTCGGCGTACCAGTCCTTGCCGTTGAAATATTTGACACCGCTGGCGACGCCAACGCGCTCCACGCCGTACATCGCATACCAGGGCTGCGGTCCGGAGAGCGGCGCGAAGTTCTTGTTGAAGTATTCGAGCCCCGCGTTGATCTTTTCCTGCAGTTTATGGCGGCGAGCGTTGCCCGGCGTGCGGAAGTCCTGCGTGTGGAGATAATCCTGCGTGATGTAGAGCACGGCCAGACCGGCGGCGGTCATCGAGGGCGTGCCCGGGCCTGTTCCGGCGTAGTTCCATCCGCCGTCGGCGGCGACCTGGGTCTCGATGAAGTGCTTCTCACCGCCCTGCCAGATGCCGGTGTTGACCTGATGGCCTCGCTTGGCCGCTTCCCAGAGGCCCAGGAAACCGTACTGCGAAACGGAGTTGTCCCAGGACTTCATTTCCTGCGTGTAGTGGAAGCCCATGCCGCCGCGGCCATCGTCGTGGCAGGCCTTGGAAAGCCAGTACATGTCGTCCTTGAGATACTTCTCGAACTGCGGGGGCAGCGCCGCCCAGACGTGAGCGCGGAGGCCGATGCCGTACACGCTCTTCATGTTCGACTTTTCGTTCTCCGATTCTTTCTTAAGGAACTCGATGGCCCGCTGCATTTCCTTCTTCTGATAGCTCTCGCCGGCCGTCAGCAGTGCGTAGGTGAACAGCGCGGTGTGGCCGCCCCAGTTCGTGCCGAACTCGTGACCGGCCGCGGGCTCCGGCGGATCCCAGATGCCCTGCGCATTCTGCTGGCTGTAGATCACCTCGATGAGCTTCTTGATGCCGGTCTGGATGTCGTCATCCGTGACACGGGCATTGGCCGGTGCACTGAACGCCGCACCGATCACCAGCGAAGCGATGATGCACCAACGGGCGATTGTTCCGGACATGGATTGGCCTCCGAAGTGCCTGCGAAGCGTTGTGAATTCAGGTGTTGCCATTGTATAGAATTTGCCCAGCTCGGTCACGATGAAACCCGCACGGGTTTATGGACGCCTGTATCGCCCGCCGGTTCCCGAGCCGCGGGGCATCAGATGAACTTGGTCTCGCCGGGCATCGCGATGGGGTGCTCGGGCGCCGGGCCCAGTTCCATCTTCTCGGGCCCAAGCGACTCCTTCGAGTTCCAGGCCTGATCCCACTCGATCGTCTGACCGGTGTACGCGACCATGCGACCGAGCATCGCCAGCATCGTGCTGCGGCACATGTACACGCCGTTGTTGATCGGCGTGCCCTTGCGGATCGACGCGAACAGCTCGTCGTGCTCCACCTGATACATGTCCTTCTCGTGCTTGCCTTCATACTTCCAGGGCTTCTCGCCCGTGATCTCGTGACCGAACACGTCGGCGACGCCCTTGGTCCCGTAGATGAAGTCCTTGACACGGTTGCTCGTCCCGCCCATCTGCCGGCAGTGGTGATACCCACGCACGCCGTTGGCGTATTCGTACACGATCGAGAAGTGATCGTAGATGTTTCCGTATTCCTTGCCCGTACGAACCTGACGACCGCCCATGCCCCACGCCTTCTTCGGCGGCTCGTCCTTCATCGCCCAGCCCATCTTGTCGATCGAATGGATCGCCTGCTCGCAGATGTGATCCCCGCTCAGCCAGCTGAAGTACAGCCAGTTGCGGATCTGATACTCCATCGGCGTCCACTCCGGCTTGTGCCCGCGGTGCCACAGCGTGCCGGTGTTGTATGTCGTCTCGATCGAGATGATGTCGCCGATCTGGCCATCAAGCACGCGCTGCATCACAGCCTTCTTCGGTGCGTCGTAACGCCAGCACAGCCCCGACACCACCGCCAGGTTCTTCTTCTTGGCCAGCTCGCAAGTCTCCCAGATGGCTCGCAGGCTCGGGGCATCCGTCGCCACAGGCTTCTCGACGAACGCGTGCTTCCCATTGTCGATCGCGTAGCGCAGATGCGTCGGACGGAAATACGGCGAAGTCGTCAGACACACCACATCGCAGTCATCAATCGCCTTCTTGTACGCATCGAGCCCCGCGTACTGACGCCCCGCCGGCACGTCGATGCGATCGGAGATCTCCTTGTCGGACATCAGCGTCTTGAGGGCGCCTTCGATGCGATCAGGGAACGCATCAGCCATCGCCACGAGCTTCGTGTCCGAGTCCGCATGCAGCGCCTGCGACGCCGCGCCAGTCCCGCGACCGCCCGTGCCGACCAGCGCCACCTTCAGCGTGGCATTGCCGCCAGCGTACGCGCTCGTGGCGATCTGCGATGCAACCACCGCCGCGCCGGCGACAACCGCGGTCCGCTTGACGAACTCACGACGTGAAGTCTCGCTCTGCGACATGGAGTCAGCCTTTCTGTGTATGACGTTGAAGCCCAACCATGTTACGCACCCGCCCCAAATGTGGAAAGAGCGCATCGGCCAAATTCCGCCGCGCTCGCAGCAAGCTTCCGCGACCTGCTAAACGCCCCCGCGCCATGCCCCCCAAACCCCCCACCATCGACCCCGCTCTCCTCCACGCCCTCCTCCAATCCCGCGCCCCGCTCACGCCCCAAGCCCTTGGCCAGCGCCTCTCCCTCGGCCCCATCGCCGCCGCTCGACGCATCGATGCCCTGCGCACCGCGGGATGCACCATCGAGTCCAACCCGCAGCGCGGCGTCACGCTCATCTCCACGGGCCTCGCCTGCTGGACCGACTACATCGAACACCGCCACGCCAACCGCCTCGGCCGCTCCGTCCACGTCTACACCGAAACCACCAGCACGCAGGACCTCGCCAAGAAGCTCATCGCATCACGCGGCGACCACGATGGCCGCATCATCCTCGCCAACCACCAGACCGCCGGCCGCGGCCGCCTCGGTCGCAAGTGGCTCGCCGCGCCCGGCGCCGCGCTCCTCCTCACCGCCATCGTCCGCTGCACCGGCCTGACCATCGACCGCCTCATGCTCGCCTCATGCTGCGCCGCCGCCGAAGCCGCCGAGCAGTTCATCGACGCCGATGTCCAGATCCGCTGGCCCAACGATCTCCTCATCGCCGACCGCAAGCTCGCCGGAATCCTTGTCGAGACCGTCGGCGATCTCGCCCTCATCGGCATCGGCCTGAACGTCGCCTCCGCGCCCACCAATCTCCCCGGCCAGAACCCCCACGCAACCTCCCTCGCCGACCACGGTCCCGCCACCGACCGCCTCACCGTTCTCGACACGCTCCTCGATCATCTCCACCGCGCCATCCACTCCGACACCGACGCCGCACTCCGCAAGTCCTGGCACGACCGCGCCTGCCTCCTCCAGCAACGCATCACCGCCCAAACCGGCTCCCGCCGAATCACCGGCCGCGTCATCGACATCGACCCCGCCCAAGGCCTCGTCCTCGCCACCGAACCCGCCGGAATCATCACCCTCCCCGCCGCCACAACCTCACTCGTCCTCGACTAATTCCCCCTCCGCCGCTTGCGGCTTCGCGCTCCGAATCCCCCTCCCCAGTTTGAAACTTTCAATTTGCAATTTTCAATTTGCAATCGAGGTCACCTCCTGTGCGCACAAACCCGTCGACCGGACACATCCACCCCCTCCCCCCTCCCGTTTTTGCACGCCGCTCCCGACGAATCTCCCATTTTAACACGCCCCGAGTCCACACGTTAAGGCTGTGAATCCCACTCACACTCTCCGCGACTCCGGGAAACCCCCCGGACGTCCGGTTTCAGCGTCACTTCCGTGCGCGATTTCCATCCCGCGCGGGCGGGATATTCACTTGCCAAACACACGCGGTGATCTCCGTGAGTCCTCACACCCATTCACGTGGCGGCCAACAGCGGCCACGCCACGCGGCACCCGGCATATCCGCATAAGGAGGATCGGCGAGCCCGCAAGTCGAATAATGGGAATGCCGCCGACCCGCGGTCCGTGTAGAAGGCGCGTGATTCGGCGGAAGTTCGATTAGAATGCCCCCGCATCCGCATTCGATCTCAGGAATCGGGTCTGGACTCTGGCCACCGAATCACGGGGATGATCATGCCATCAAGCTCGGGAAAGACCGTGATCGTCGTCGAAGGCCGCGCCGGCTCGCCCGCCGCTCTTTGCGACATCATGAAGCTCGATGGCTACAACGTCCGCACCGTCGTAACCTGCGACGAGGCGTTCTCCCAGCCGGTCAACGGGGATCTGGTGGCCTTCGTGCTCGACAGTCATCTGACGCCGGGTGTCGCCAACGACACGGTCGCCAGGCTCCGCGAGGCATGGCCCCACGCAGCGATTATTGTTGTGACGGAACCGGCCCATGCCGACAACATGATCCAAAACATTGGCGAAGGGGCGGACGACTTCCTGTTCACACCCATCCACCCCGCGACGCTGCGGTTCAGGCTGTCGCGGGTGATTGACCTGAGGCAAAGCCACCAGCGGCTGCGTGAAACGTACGACCGACTCCGTGCGGTGCTGAACACGGCCGTGGACCCGATTGTGACCATCAACTCCCGCGGCATGATCGTTGATTTCAATCCCGCAGCCTTGCGCATGTTCGGCTACAGCGAGAGCGAACTGGTAGGCCAAAATGTGAAGATGCTCATGCCTTCGCCCTATCAGGACGAGCACGATCAATACCTTGCCAACTATCTGGCAACGGGTCAGGCGAAGATCATCGGGATCGGCCGCGAGGTCATCGCCCGCCGCAAGGACGGCTCGACGTTCCCCATCGATCTGGCCGTCAGCGAGTTCCGCGACGGCGGAGGCCCGATGTTCACCGGCATCATCCGTGACATCACCGATCGCAAGGAGATCGAGCGCCACCTGATCGAGACCCGCCTCGATGAGCAGCAGCGCATCTCCTACGAACTGCACGACGGCGTCGGCGGGCTGATGACCGGTATCGCACTTCTGGCCAAAACCACGCACATCGCCTTGGATCGCGCCCGGTCGCCGCACGCCCAGCTCGCCAAAGAGCTCGTCGAGCACATCGGCAACGCCCACGAGCAGCTCCGCCACGTCGCGCACGGTCTGGCGCCGATCGACGTGACGCCCGAGAGCCTCAGCGATGGTTTGCGGGAGATGGCCGCCCGCTTCAGCACCGGCAGCGTCACCTGCCAGTTCATCTGCGATGGTCCCATCGCGATCCACGACAGCACGACCGCCACGCAGCTTTACATGATCGCGCAGGAGGCCGTCGGCAACGCCGCCCGGCACGGCAAGCCTTCCCAGATCACGATCCGCCTGACGTCGGACCAAGGCCGAGGCGGGCTGACGATCCTCGACGATGGCACAGGTTATCAGCAGAATCCCGATGGCAAGGCCGGTCTGGGCCTGCGGACAATGCAGTACCGTGCGACGCTGATCGGTGCCACCGTGATCGTCCGGTCGGTCAAGGGCAAGGGCACGCTGGTCACCTGCCAATTCCCGAACCACCAGCCCGGCGACGAGACGCACGGCAAGCGCGGATGAGCCGATTTATTCAAGGGGGTTTCCGATGCCGGCAGCCAAACAGCGGACGCGAGACAGCAAACCCAGAAAGATGCGCGTGTTCATCGTCGATGACCATCCCATCGTGCGCCACGGCTTCATCCAACGCCTCGGACTTGAGCCCGACATGGAGGTCTGCGGCCAGGCGGCCAAGGCGCAGGAGGCGCTGACGGGGATCGGCGAACTCAAGCCCGACGTCGCACTGATCGACCTGTCGCTGGAGGAGGGCAACGGGGTGGACCTGATCAAGGAACTCAAGACGCGCGGTGACAAGGTGAAGATCATCGTGGTCTCCAGCTTCGACGAGTCGGCCTACGCCGAGCGCTCGATCCGCGCCGGCGCGCACGGGTACCTGAACAAGAAAGAGGCGGTCGACAAGATCGTCGATGCCATCCAGCGCGTGGCGGCCGGCGGCTACTTCCTCAGTGAGGCGATGACGGCCAAGGCCCTGGGCCGCGCGCTGTCGGGCAAGAGCGATCCCGGCGGCTCACCGCTCGATACGTTTTCGGATCGGGAGATGCAGGTCTACGAGCTCCTCGGCAGTGGCCTGACCGTCAACCAGATCGCCGAGAAGCTCTTCCTCAGCCCCAAGACGATCGAGACGTACCGCGAGAATCTCAAGAAGAAGCTGGACCTCAAGAGCAGCGGCGATCTTCTGCGTCACGCGATCCAATGGAACCTGGAACACCGTACAACCGCTGGCGGCCAATCCGCCGCGGTTCACCCGTCGTAAGTTCGTCGAGACACCCACGAATAACCCGCGCGATGATTCATCGTGGCTGGTTTCCTGTCTTGCACGCAAGGCGCGAGCACGAGCTTTTTGCTGCGCTGTCAGCAAAATCCCGAGTCGCGACTAGGGACTCATTTTGAGTGGGTTCGGCGCGGGTCTGATGGGCGACCGGGCGTGAAAGCCGGATAGTCGGTTGTGGGAATGAACTGGGAAACCGACCGGCGGCGTTCGTCGGTCTGGCATCTTGAAAAACTCTTTGATTTGAAGAGGCTCCTAGGAACCTGCCAATGATCGCGCGGAGTATTCGGTCATGAAACGCATTTCCTTGCTGAAGCGTTTTCTGTCCCGGCGGGCTTCGCTGCAGGCGCGGCGTCGCGGCCCGCTCTGCGAGGCCTTGGAGAGCCGCACGCTCCTGAGCGGCGCGCCCGATCTCACGGTGGCATTCACCACCGTGAACATGCCCGCGAATGTCGTGCAGGGGGTGACCGCCAAGGCCAGCGGGAAATTCACCATCACCAACGCCGGCGACGCCCCGGTGCCCACCGGCACGCGCATCGACGTCGACCTGCTGGCCCGGCCCGCCGCAGGCGGCGAGGACATCCCGCTCCTGACGCTCCACAATCTTTCGATCAGCGGATTGGCCACATCCCGCTTTCGCACCTTTACCGGCAGCGTCGTGCTCCCCGCATCGCTGCCCGACGGCGATTACACGCTCGTGGCCAATGCCGATCCCGGCCAGCTCATCACCGAGCTCGACGACGCGAACAATTCAGCCGTCACACTCGCGTCGACGCACATCGCCCCGCCTTTCATCAACCTCACCGCCGCCATGGGTCGCGTCACGGTTCCGGCTTCGCTGATCGCCGGCTCCGCAGCAAAAGGCAGCGTCAAGGTCCTCGTCACCAACGCGGGCAACATCCCGCTGCCCGCGGGCCAGACGACCTCCATCCGTCTCGTCGCGCGACCGACCGGCGGCGGCGACGACCAGCTGCTGGGCACCATCGCCAATAAATCCGTCAGCCGCCTCGCGCCCGGCAAATTCAAGACCATCACATCCGCCGCGACCACTTTCCCCATCACCGTTCCCGCGGGCCCGTATCAGATCGTCGCGCTCGTCGATTCCGCTGACGTCCTCGCCGAGTCCAACGAGCTCGACAACGAAGCCGCCACGCCGATCGGCTCGCCCATCGATGTCATCGAGGGCTTCTTCGACCTGACCGCCAGCGTCAAGCCCACCGCCGTCATCCCGCCTTCGCTCCTCTCCGGTGTCGGCTCGCACATCCATCTCCCCCTCATCGTCCAGAACCTCGGCAACCTGCCCATCCCCAAAGCCCAGTTGATCAACATCCGCGTCCTCGCACGCAACACCGCCGACAATTCCGAGACGGAGATGGTCACCGTCGCCACCCAATCCCTGGGATCACTCAAGCCCGGCAAGTCCAAAACCCTCACGCTCACCGTCCCGCTCCCCCGCGGCCTCAACGGGGATTTCCGGATCGTCGCGCAGGTCGACTCCGGCTCCGCCCTCGCCGAGAAGGATGAGACGAACAACGAAACCGCAGCGGCCACGCTTGTCCACTTCAGCCCCGTCTCCGATTTCCTCGAACTGACCGGCTTTGACACGCCCCGCACCTCCACGTACGACTCCATCTTCACCGGCAACGCCACAAGCTTCGGCGAAACCGGCGGGCACGCCACCGTTACTTCTGTCATCACATCGCCCAGTGACGGCGTGTTCGTCGTCACCGAAACCGCCGACAACGGCAACGGCCAGACGCAGGTCCAAACCTATCACTGGAACCGCGTCGAACTGGCCAACATCCTCAGTGAAATGCATGTCGGCATCGACATCGCCAGCTTCGATTTCTTCTGGACGAATCTGAAGGTCTCCCCGGCATTCCTCCAGTTCAACAAAACCGTCGCCAGCACCACCGACGCTTCGTGCAACCTGTTCATCAATAGCCTGGGCTCCTTCTTCCTCACCGGAACCGCGAGTTCCTACACCACGCTCCTCGGCACCGAATCCGTCACCGTCCCCGCGGGGATTTTCGATGCCGTCAAGCTCTTCAACACCTCCGTCACCCGGGTCTCGACGACGATCGGCATCCCGGGCGGATCCGCGGTGCTCCGATTCCAGTTCAACCAGTCGATCACATTCTGGGCCACGCCCGACCAGGGCGTCGTCAAGGAGATCGTCGATCTCCAGTTCACCGTCTCCGCCGATGGACGATCCTCCTCCGTCTTCAGCACCGAGACCCGCTCGCTCGTGTCGGTGGCCTGATCGCTCCATCGCCTCAGCAATTTCCCGGTGCCCGTATCGGATGAAGTGAACCGCCCGTTCGGTGCATCACCGATGTCGGCCCGCCGTGTCCTGCGGGATAGTGGCGTGTGAAGAACAAGGCACCTCGCCGCGACGGACCGCATCACTCTCTACTGGACGGAGCCACACGATGAGCCAGGCGACCGCAACACTCGATCCGATCGTCAAACCTTCCCGCCGCGTGAATGCCGTGCGTCCGTCGGATGCCGGCACCGCGGCGACTTTGAAAATATTCGATGCGCCATCACGGGTGCAGAAACGACGTATCGCTTTTGTCCCGTCTCCGCCGACCCATCAGCGCATTGCCGAAGTCGCCTACGACATCTGGCAGGAACGCGGTCGCCCCGAGGGCGATGAACTGGCGCACTGGCTCAAGGCCGAAAATCTGCTGCGGGCGCGACAGCGGATGGTCTATCCGCGGCCGTGCGTGTGATGCAACGACCCCCGAGGCCGCGGGGGCGGCGACATGCGCCACATCGCTGAGCACAAGACCGAGCCGAAACAGCAACTAGGACAGGAGCCATCACCATGAGCACCACTTCCAATCATTTCAGAGCCACACCCACCCGCCTCCGCTGGATCGCCGTCGCCGATGCGCACGGCCTGACACTCCTCAGTGGCAACGTCGATGCGCACAACCAGCTTCAACTCATCTCCGAGGCCAAACTCAAACACGAGGAGCCCGACCGCGAGCACGGCCGGCCCTCGCCACTCGGTGACAAATCCGGTCACGCGTACGCCTCCACACACCACCAGGACGAAGAGGATCTTCGCCGCTTCGCACAGGATGCGGCGCACTGGCTCGATGAACAGGTCGCCCTGAACCTCATCCACGCGATCAACATCTTCGCACCCGATCGACTGCTGGGCGCGCTCCGCCAGCACTGGTCCGCCAGCACCGCCGCCATCACCACCGATCACCCGCTCGAACTGGCGGCTCTGACGCTCGACGAACTGGCCCGTCATCCGCGCATCCGGTCGTGCTGGCCGGTGTGAGGCGGTGGCGGGGAGGGAGTCGCCATGTTTGAACGAACCACCTACGCCGATCGGCGCGAAGCGGGACAGACGCTCGCGCAGCAATTGCTGCCCATCACCGTCGGGCAGGATGTCGTCATCCTCGCTCTGCCGCGCGGCGGTGTGCCTGTCGCTTTCGAGGTGGCAAAAGCGCTCGAGGCCCCGCTCGACCTGATCGTCGTCCGCAAGCTCGGCGTGCCGTGGCACCCGGAACTCGCGATGGGAGCCGTCGCCAGCGGCAAGGTGCGTGTCCTCAATCACGAGGTGATCCGGCACCTCGGCATCACGCCCGAAGTCATCGAGCAGGTCGCCGCGCATGAGACGCACGAGGTCCTCCGTCGTGAAAAGTCATACCGCGGCAACCGTCCGGCACCCCGGGTCGCCGGCAAGTGCGTGATCGTTGTCGACGATGGCGTGGCGACGGGCTCGACGATGCACGCCGCGCTCCGCGCCCTCCGCAAGCAGCATCCGGGGAAGCTGATTGTCGCCGTGCCCGTCGGGCCGCCTTCGACGTTTGACGATTTCGCCGCAGACACCGATGCGGTCGTCTGCCCGCTGACGCCCGATGAGTTTTCCGCGGTCGGGCAGTGGTACGCGGATTTCGATCAGGTCACCGATGAAGAAGTGCGCAGCCTACTGCAGGAATCATGGCGGTCAGTTCCTCCTCCTCATCAGCAATTGTCGCAAACCATGGCCCCAACAACGAGGCTCCCCCAATGACGTCGCGCGAGCCCCATGCTCACGAGGTGCGGATCGACACCGATCACGAATGGCTCGGCGCGGATCTGTTTCTGCCGCCCCACGCCCGCGGGATCGTGATCTTCGTCCACGGCAGCGGCAGCACGCGCCGCAGCACCCGCAACCGCCAAGTCGCGCAGATGCTCAACGATTTCAATCTCGCCACGCTCCTCTTCGACCTGCTCACGCCCGACGAATTCGCCTTCGACCAGGAAACAGCGCAGTTCCGCTTCGACATCGACCTGCTGACGCGCCGGCTCACCAGCGCCGTCGACTGGGTCGCCGAGCAGCCGCTCACCAGCCACCTGGCCATCGGCCTCTTCGGCGCCAGCACCGGCGCCGCTGCGGCCCTGTGCACCGCCGCCGACCGTCCCGATCGCGTCGCCGCCGTCGTCTCCCGTGGAGGCCGCCCCGACCTTGCCGAGGACGCGCTCAGCCGTGTCCGCGCCCCGACGCTCCTGATCGTCGGCCAAAACGACCCGCAGGTCATCGAACTCAATCAGCAGGCCGCGGCACAACTGGGCTGCAAGCACAGCACATTGATCATCCCCAGCGCCACGCATCTCTTCGAAGAACCCGGCGCTCTGGAACAGGTGGCCCTCGCCGCCAGCCATTGGTTCACCCAACACCTCACAATCGCCCCTCCGGTCGCCGCGTCCGATGCGCAGCATGGTCCGTAGATCATTTCATGAATGCGCTGTCTGCGGCCCATACGATGAACGCGACGGGGTCCACGGAGCCGCCTGCGTAGGGCAGTCGCCAATTGATCATTTTGAATCCTTGGCAAGGCGAAGCGCCACGGCCTTACGGCTTGCCGTGCGCCACGTCCGGCAGATCGGTCGGCCCGGGGAAGCGCGATTGCTCCTCGGCGGGGAGCAGCTTGAACAGCGCGCTGAGGTAGGCGGTCTGATAGTGGTCGTCGAGATCGGTCCAGAGTGTCCAGGCGTCGCTGAGCGGGACATCTTCGGTGAGTTTGCCGGGGGTGAGAAAGATGACTTTGTCATCGGCGTGTTTGGCGAAGTAGATCGGGACGTGCGGGATCGGGTCGCCGTGGTTGACGATGCGGAAGGCGGCGATGTTTTTGGACTGGAGCGCAGCGAAGTAGCCATCGCTGCCGGTGCAGGGCTGGCCGAAGGTGTAGACACCGGCGACGCGGACGGTGTTGCGGGCGGCGAGGCGGTTGGCGGCAAGAATGGCGAAGGCGCCGCCGCGGCTGTGACCGGTGATCCAGACGGGTTTGTGGGTGTTGTGTGCGTTGGCGATGGATTCGATCTGCGATTCGATGTCGTCGCTGAACCAGGCGAGGGAGCTGGAGAAGCCGCGGTGCACGAGTTCTTCGGGTTTGGATTTGAATTTGGATTCGGAATCGGGGTCGCCGTCGAAATTGGATTTCCAGTCGTTGAGATTCAGGAAATCGGTGCCGCTGAAAACGAGAAGGACCATAGCATCGTTCGCGGCGATGTAGCCATGGATGCTCGACTCGCGGTCGTAAAACTCGCGGACGAGCGGGATAGCCCAGCGGTCCAGCGAACGGGCGAGCTTGAAGCTGCCTTGGTCCATGGCGTAGATGGAGAGCTGGAGACGGTAGGCATCGGCGACGGAGAAATGCGTGGAGCGAACATCGAAGTCGCGAAAGAGATTGATCTGCGGATCGTGCGCGGCATCGTGCAGAGGCGCGACAATGGCGGGCGTCGATGCGCAGCCGGAGACGGCGGCGAGCGCGAGTGCGATCATGCATGCGGTGACGAGTCCACGAAGTCGCTTCATGACCGCACCTCGCAAAAATGGAACCCGAGACGCGAGACTCAAGACGCGAGACCGATTCCAAAAGCGGTGGGAGTGAGATTCGAACTCACGTTCGGGACAAGCCCGAAACCGGTTTTCAAGACCGGCGCGTTCAGCCGCTCCGCCATCCCACCGAGTGTGTGAACCCGCCGTTTTGCCGGTGTTTCGCGGCCTTTTGGCTGGGTTCGTGGCGATCCATTGTAGCAAGATGGCGCGGCGTGTGACGCCGGCGGAGCGGGATCCGCGGCGTTGCATTTGCAATCCTCAAGTCGATGCGCGATAGTACGGGACGCCGAATGAATCGGCGTCAATCGCCTGATTTCACGCACGCAAACGCACGAGAGGACGCACCATGAAAGTCGCCACATTCGAGACCAGCCGCGGACCGATCAAGGTCGAGCTTTACGCCGACAAGGCTCCGAAGACCGTCGCCAACTTCGAGAAGCTCGTCAAGCAGGGCTTCTACGACGGCCTGAAATTCCACCGCGTCATCGAAAACTTCATGATCCAGGGTGGATGCCCGCAGGGCACCGGCACCGGCGGCCCGGGCTACAAGTTCGCCGATGAGCCCTCCGCGCTCGCCCTCAAGCACGACAGCCCCGGTGTCCTCTCCATGGCCAACTCGGGGCCGAACACCAATGGCTCGCAGTTCTTCATCACCCACGTGCCCACCTCGTGGCTCGACGGCAAGCACGCCGTGTTCGGCAAGGTCGTCGGCAAAGCGGACCAGGCCGTCGTCAACGCCATCAAGGGCGGCGACAAGATCACCAAGATCACCATCGCCGACGAATGATTTTTTCGGCGCGGCTTTTGAATCAATGATCAGCGCGCGTCCGCCGCCGCAGCGGTGGACGGTGTCGCGCGCCTTTGTGACGACCACGGCCAGCGCGGCGGGCCGAGCAGCCACGTCAGCGCCACCGCGCCGCCGAAGACGCTGTAGCAGACGGTGAAGACCCACGGCTCGGCTTGGTAGTAGAGGAGCCGCGCAGCCCAGTAGACGAGAAAATCGCCGGGGTAGGTGGCATCCCCGCCGCGCATGCGCAGCTCGTTCTCCCACATCGTCAGCGGGCACGTCTGATCCATCCACGACTCGATTACGACAATGGCGATCGCCAATAGATGGCCGGCGCGAAACCAGAAGTTCCGCACCCAGTTCCATCGCCGCAGCAGGCCGACAGCGGTGAGCAGAAAGCTGATCACGACAAACGCGACAAACGCCAGATGCACAAAGAGCATCGCATCGGCGGCAAGACGGTAGGAGAGCATGAAAATCAGGCTACCGGGTGGGTGTTAAAGAGGAAAGCGAATCACGCCTATTTCGGCGCGTCCTTCGTCGGCGCGGCGGGCGTGGGCGCGGCGGCCTTGTCGGCGTCGTCCTTCGGCACGAACTTGATCGACGCCGAGTTCACGCAGTGGCGCATGCCGCCCAGCGGGATCGGGCCGTCGTCGAAGACGTGGCCGAGGTGACCGCCGCAGCGCGGGCAGACGATCTCGGTGCGGACCATGCCGTGGCTGGTGTCGACGTGCGTCTCCATGCGGTCCTTGGCGATGGGCGCCGCGAAGCTGGGCCAGCCGCAGCCCGAGTCGAACTTCGAGCCGGACTTATACAAGGCCAGACCGCACGCAGCACAGACGTACGTGCCGTCGCGATGCTCATCGACCAGCGCACCGGTGAAGGGACGTTCGGTGCCCTTCTCACGCAGGATCGCATACTGCTCGGGGGTGAGGATCGCCTTCCACTCGGCGTCGGTCTTCTGGATCTTCTCGACCTTGTCGGGATTCGGGGACATGACGAAATTCTCCGCGATGGGATTTGCGGGCTTAGGTTGCACGGCGGCGTCGGCGGGAGCAGCGGCCGGTGCGGCGGCGGTCGCGTTGGGTGTCGTTGCAGTGGCGGTGACTTCGCTCTGCGACGTGCGCGGAGCCGCGCCATCGCCGCAGGCCGTCAGCAGGCCCATCGCAACTGTCATCAGGATGACCGAGCAACCTCGCTTCATCGCATCGCTCCTTGAAGGTTCAGAACTGTAGGCCCCATATCATACGTCCGCCAGCGGGCTCAGTTCTCCGAATCGTCCGCCTCATCCGGTCCGTCCGAAACGTCACCGGGGTCGGTGAGCATCACGCGCCCCTTCTCGTCTTTCAGTTTCGCATTGGGCTTGTAGAGCAGCAGCGTATGACCCAGCACGCTCACGCACTCGGCTCCCAGGGCCGCCGCGACGCGCTCGGCGAGTTCCTTGCGCTCCACGCCCTCGACATCCGAGAACCGCAGCTTGATCAATTCCTTCTTGCCGAAGATCTCGCCGGCGAAGGCGATGAACGAAGCGGTCAACCCCGCCTTGCCGAGGTGGCAATCGTCCGACAGCTTCTGGCCCTTGCCCTTGAGAACGCGTTTCTGTTTACCCGTTAAGCTCATCGCACAATCATACACGCAACCGCCGGCCCGATCTCCCGCCGCCGTCAATCGCGCACGCCGATCACACTCGCCATCGCATGCGTGTCGGTGTGTGTCAAGCTCACGAGCCACCGCGTAATGCCCAACTTCTCGGCCACGCGCAGCGCCTCGCCGCTGAGCTTCAGCGTCGGCTGGCCCGACGGCTCGCGCCGCACCTCAATATCCGTCCACGCGATGCCGTTGCGCCATCCTGTGCCCAGCGCCTTGAGCGCCGCCTCCTTGGCCGCGAAGCGGGCCGACAACCGCTCCGCCCGCCGCCGCCCGCCGTCCACCGCGTATTCGTACTCCTCGACGGTGAAGCAGCGTTCCAGGAAGCGTTCCTCGTGCTTCTCGAGCATCTGCTCGATGCGCGCGATCTCAACCAGGTCCACGCCGTGTCCGATGATGCTCATGGCCGGGATGATACCCCACAGATGTGGGTTTATGCGCGTTTCGCTTTGAGCCACTTGTTGAGCTGCGCCGCTGTGAGGCAGTTCACCACGTCTTTCGCCGTCGCCCAGGCGCGGCGGGCGGTCAGGATGCCGTAGCGCAGCTCGCCGATGTCCGGCTGGCCGTGGAAGTCGGTGTTGATGGAAAGCTTCACGCCGGCCTCGATCGCCATGCGGGCGTGGGTGTCGCGCAGGTCGAGCCGCCAACTGTTGGCGTTGATCTCCATCGCGGTGCCGTTCGCGGCGGCGGCCTTGATGAGACGCGCCATGTCCGGGGCCAGGCCCTCGCGACGATTGATCAGCCGGCCCGTCGGGTGGCCCATGATGTGCACGTAACGATTCTCGATCGCGCGCAGCAGGCGATCGGTCGCCTTCTCCGGCGTCTGGCTCAACGCAGCGTGCGGACTGGCGACGACGACATCCAGCTCGGCGAGCAGCGCATCCTCATAATCGAGCGAACCATCGGGCAGGATGTCTACCTCGCTGCCGGCGAGTATCTGGATGCCCTTGACCTGCTCCGCCGCCTTGCGGATCGCGGCGATGTGTTTCACGAGACGCTTGGCATCGAGGCCGTTGGCGATCGTCTGGTGCACGGAGTGATCGGTGACCGCGATCGTGTGATAGCCACGCGCTTTGTAGAACTCGGCGAGCTCGACAATGCTCAGATGTCCGTCCGAAGCGGTCGTGTGAGCGTGCAGCTCCGCCTTGACGTCGCCGACTTCGATGAGCTTCGGCAGCTTGTCCGCGAGCGCCGCGTCGATCTCGCCGTGCTGCTCGCGGATCTCCGGCGGGATGTACGCCATGCCCAGCTTCTTGTAGATTTCCGCCTCGGTCGCCGCGGCGGCGGGCGTGTCGTGATCGAAATCGCCCTTCTCGAAATCCGCTTCGCGCCACAGGCCCCACTCGTTGAGCCGGAGCTTGTGCTTCGTCATGGCCATGCCGCGCAGCGCGACGTTGTGCTCCTTGGAGCCCGTAAAATAGAGCAGCGCCGCGCCATAACGATCCGCCGGAACGACGCGCAGGTCCGCCTGCATCCCCGCAGCGAGTCGCACCGAGCTTTTCGTCTCACCGGCCGCGAGGACCTGCTGCACACCGGGCATGGTGCGGAACGCCTCGCCGATCGCCGGGGCGAATTTCTTCATCGACTCGCAGGCGACGAGGATGTCGATGTCGCCGATGGTTTCCTTGCCCCGCCGCAGGCTCCCGGCGAAATCGGCGGTGACGACCCCCGGAAGTTTCCGCATCGCCTCGACAATCGCCTCGGCCATCGGCATCGCGTCACCAATCCGCGCCCGGCCGCCGGTCGATTGCGTGAACGCCATCGCCTTGCGGATGTTCTCGACGGTCTTCGCCCCCATGCGTGGAATCTTCGTCAGCGCATCGCCCTCGAGCGCCTTGGCCAGAGCATCCATCGTCGTGATCCCGCCCTCATGCCAGAGCAGCGCCGCAGTCTTCGGCCCGACTCCCGGAATATTGCAGAACTCCAACACACCCGGCGGCACTTTCGCCGCCGCCTCGTCGATATCCGCAATCTTCCCGCTCTTCACAAATTCAATGATGGACGCCGCGAGCCCCTTGCCGATGCCCTCGATCCCCGTGAGCTGTTTCACCGCGTCTTCCGCGGTCGCCATCGCATGGAGTTCGGCGCTGCACTCGCGCAGCGACCGTGCGCCCCGCCGATACGAGACCCCGCGAAACGGGTTCTCGCCCAGCACGTCGAGCACGGTGGCCATCTGATCGAACTTGTCGGCGAGATCGGTGTTGAGTGCCATGAGAGGATTTTATCACGCGACGTCGGCCAGGCCGATCACTTCGCCATATTGCTTGAGAAGACGGGCGCGGAGCAGTGCGTGTTCGGGGGCGAGGAGGCGCGGGTCTTTTTCGATCATCGCCTCGGCGTCGCGACGGGCGAGCATGAGGAGGTCGATGTGCTGCGTGAGATCGGCGACGCGCAGCGGGGGCAGGCCCGACTGGCGTGTGCCGAGCAGTTCGCCCATGCCGCGGATGTGGAGGTCCGCCTCGGCGATCTTGAAGCCATCGGTCGTGGCGGCGATCGCCTTCAACCGCTCGCCGGCGTCTTCGGTCGTCGGCTCGGCGATGAAGACGCAGAGGCTCTTGCGGCTCCCGCGCCCCACGCGGCCACGCAATTGGTGGAGCTGCGCCAGGCCGAAGCGCTCGGCGTGTTCGACGACCATGATGCTCGCATTGGGCACATCGACGCCGACCTCGATGACGGTCGTGGCGACCAGCGCATCGATCTTGCCCTGGCGGAACCGGGCCATGATCTTTTCGCGTGACAATCGCTTGAGCTGGCCGTGCACGGCGGCGACGGTGCGACCGGCGAAATGCGTGTTCTGGAGCAATTCCAGATGCGAGCGCACGGCCTTGAGCCCCGCGCCGGCCTCCGATTCGTCGATGCTTGGCACGACGATGTATGCCTGCTCTCCCTTGGCGATGCGCTTGGCGATGTAGCTGTAGACCTCCTGCGATTTCTCGGGGCCGACGAGCTTGGTGATGATCGGCTGGCGCCCGGGCGGGAGCTGCGTGATGGTCGACGAATCGAGGTCGCCGAAGATGGTGAGACTGAGCGTGCGCGGGATCGGCGTGGCGGTCATGACGAGCGTGTGCGGCACACGGTCGGGGCCGCCCGATTTGCTCTTGATGGTCGCTCGCTGGACGACGCCGAAGCGGTGCTGCTCATCGACGCAAACGACGCCCAGGTCGCTGAAGCGCACCGATTCGCTGATGATCGCCTGCGTGCCGATGACGATGTCGATCTCGCCGTTGTCGACGCGGCGGAGCATCGCCTGCCGCTCGGGGCGCGTCAGCGATCCGGTGAGCAGCGCGAGACGGACGGTCGAGCCCTGCAGCATCCGCGCGATGGAGAAGTAGTGCTGCTCGGCGAGCAGTTCGGTCGGCGCCATGAGGGCCGCTTGCTTGTCGGAGGCGACAGCCATGAGCATGGCGTAGAGCGCGACGACGGTCTTGCCGCTGCCGACGTCGCCCTGCAGGAGCCGATTCATCGGGATGCTGCGCTGCAGGTCGCTGGCGATCTGCTTGATCACCGCGTCCTGCGACTCGGTGAGAGGGAACGGGAAGCGCGTGCGGATCTGCTTGTCGATCGCCTCGGAATAGCGGAGCGGCGGTGCGGTGAGCTGGGTGCGCGTGTGCTTGCGCTTCATCGAGAAGCCGAGTTGCAGCAGGAGCAATTCGTCATAGGCGAGGCGGCGGCGGGCGATCTTCACCGCCTGCTCGTCGGCCGGGGCGTGAAGGATACGGTACGCCTCGCGGAGATCGGGCAGCTGCCGCGCGGCGCGGAACTCGGGCGTGAGGTGATCTTCGATCTGCGGCAGAGCGTTGGGCAGGAGCTGCTCGAGGACGCGCTCGATCGCGGTCGAGGGCAGGTCCTCGGTCGCGGGGTAGACGGGGCGGTAGCGCTCGCCGGCGACCGGTTCGTGTTTCTCGGTTTCTTCGATGATCTGGATTTTGGGGTTCACCATCTGCCGGCCGTCGTTGTAGCGGACGACCTTGGCGGTGACGACGAGTGTGATGCCCGGGTGGATTTTGTCGCGGAGCCAGGCGGCGTTGAACCAGACGAGGTCGAGGTTGCCGGACGGATCGCGGAGCGTGGCGGTGAAGCGGCCGTTCTGACCGGATGAGCCGTGCGCCCGGCCGATGGGCGATCCGCGGCCGGGGATGTAGCGGCAGTTGACGACGATGCCGCGCGCCGTGGCGATGGCATCGACGGGCAGCGTGCCAATGGGCGCCTCGCCGGTCTGATATTCGTAGCGGTGCGGCAGGTGCTTGATGAGATCGGCGATGGTGCTGATTTCGAGGCGAGTAAAAAGCTCCGCGCGCCGCGGCCCGACGCCGGGTGCGTACTGCACGGGCGTGTCGAGCTTGATCGGCGGCGCGACGTAGTGCGGCGACGGCACCGAAGCGGGATTCGTTGGCGGTTGCGGAGACTGCGGCATGACGGATGAATGATCCCGTGACTACTGCGGTGAATCAAGAGGTCCGCATATTACGAAACACGATCACGGCCGGCGCCAATCATCGGCCAGGCGGACGGTCAGTTTGTGGATCTTGCCGTCGATGACGAGGTCGGCCATGACGAGCTTGCGGTCGCGTTCGGGCTTGAGGAAATAGCCGACGGGGTAGAGCTCGCCGTATTCGTTGATGAAGCTTTCGAGATTGAACTGCGAGCTGCGGCCGATCGGCAGGTTTTTGAGGACGGCGCCGTAGGCGTGGTTGAGCCAGATCTGAGCTTCGGCGTAGGTCTGCGTGCTGCGGTTGTCGAGTTCGATGGCGTTACCGACGCGGATGACTTCGATGTCCAGCGGCTCGGCGATGGGCAGATCCACGGGGTAGGCGGCGGGCTTGGGACCGGCCTGCGGGGCGTCGAGCTTTTTGCCGGTGGGCGTGATGAAGGGGAGCTTCATCTCGCTAATGTAACCGCAGCCGCCGAGCATCGCGGCGAGGAGCAGAAATGCGGCGTGGGCGGTTGATTTGCGGAGCGAGTTGGCGTGGGTTTGGGGCATGGAGCGGCTATGATAGCAGTCCCCGCCATGATCGCCACGAGCCCCAGCAACACGACGCAACCGGTGACGCCGCCCGCCTTGGCGTGGGCGAAGCATGCGCCATTTTTCCAGGCCGGTCTCGCCGGATATTCCGACACCGCGATGCGACTCGTCGCGCGGAAGCACGGCTGCCCCTACTGCGTCACCGAGGCGATGCTCGATCAGATCCTCATCAACGGCGGCAAGGGCCAGGAGCACGCTGAGCTTCACGCCGACGACCATCCGATCGCCGGTCAGATCATGGGCAGCGGCGCAGACGAGATGGCCGCGGCGGCGAAGATACTCGTGTCGATGGGCTACGACGTGATCGACATCAACTTCGGCTGTCCCGTCAAGAAGATCAAGAAAAAGAACCGCGGCGGCCAACTGCTCAGCTCACCCGATGAGGCGATCGCGATTCTCGACGCGGTGCGTCAGGCGATCGGCAGCCCGGCGAGCGGGGCTGTGCCGCTGGCGGTGAAGATGCGCCGGTCATACGACGACACGCCGGAGATGGTCGCGCACTTCTATAAGATATTTGAGAAGGCGATCGAACTGGAGTACGCGGCGGTGACGGTGCACGGCCGAACCGTGGAGCAGAAATATATCGGGCCCTCACGCTGGCCGTTCCTGACGGACCTGACGCAGCGCTACAAATCCGAGATCGACCGCGGCCTGCTGATCTTCGGCTCGGGCGACATCTTCTCGCCGCAGTCGATCTTCCAGATGATCGGGCAGACGGGCGTGGCCGGCGTATCGGTCGCGCGCGGCTGCATCGGCAATCCGTGGATCTTCACGCAGGCGCATCAGATCATGCGCGGCGAGCCCCCCACCGCTCCCAACATCGCGCAGCAGCGCGAGGTGTTGCTGGAGCATTTCGATCTCTCGGTCGGCGTCAACGGTGAAAAGAACGCGGGGAGGATGATGCGGAAATTCGGCATCAAGTTCTCGCTGCACCATCCACGCGGCGACGCGGTGAAGGCGGCGTTCATCAAGGTGCAATCGGTTGCGGACTGGCGCGCGGCGCTCGATGAGTTTTACCCGGTGGGCGACACGAGCGCGGGGGTTCAGGCGGTGGCGGCGCCGCGCGAGGCGGGCGATGAGGACTGGTCCTGCGATGCTGCGGGCGAGGGATCGGCGACGTAGAGGTCGGCGAGCGTAGTCGTTTCGGCGGTGTGGCGCGAGGCGTTCTGCATCGACTTGATCAACTGCCAGGCTGGAGAGGTCTGCGTATCGGTCCGCGATGCGGCGGGCGGGGTGAGCGTCTGCGCGACGTCGAGGATCTGCTGGACGGTGATGGCCGATGCGGGGCGCGCGAGGGCGAAGGAATCGGTTGAGCCGTTGGCGATGCGGTTGATGAGCACGGCACGCTGGAGAGCGGCGAGCATCTTCTGGAGCGCACGGGGCGGGAGGCTCATCGCGCGGGAAAGTTCGTCGAAATTGGAGCGGCGGCCGGCCTGAAAATCGGCGGCGATGCGCGAGGCGAGCGGGAGCATCCACATCGGGTCGATCAGCGGCTCGTCTTCGCGCTGCGTGGCGAGGTATTTGAACTGCCGGCCCTTCATCGCCGAGAGCGCGTAGGTGAGTTCGAGACCGAAGAGCACGATGAGCCATGTGAGGTAGAGCCAGAGCAGGAAGAGCGGGAGCAGGCCCATCGCGCCGTAGATGTTCGTTCCCGCGGCGTGGGCGACGTAGTAGCGAAACAGGTCCTTGGTCGACACCCACAGCACGGCGGCCACAAAGCTGCCGATCGCGGCGGCGCGTTTCTGCACAGTGGCATTGGGGAGCAGGACGTACATGGTGAACACGACAAGCCAGGTCGCGAGGATCGGCGTGAGGAATGCCGCGGGTCCGACGAGCCAGTTCGTCCACGCGCCGGCGCCCAGCATGGTGAACAGGCGCGTCTGCAAAACCTGTCCGGCGATGAGCACGATGGGCGCCAGCGTGATGATCGTGTAATGGAATGGCAGCCGGTGATACCAGGCCCGCGCCTGCGTGACGCCGTAGATCGCGTTGAAACTTTTCTCGATCGTCGAGAGCAGCCCGGTCGCTCCGTAGATGAACACGAGCAGGCCGACGAGTCCCATGCCCGTGAAGTTCATCTTCGAGAGCGTGTCCATCACCTCCTGCACGCGGCCGGCGATCTCCTGACGGCCCTTGGCGATCTCGTCCTGACGGGCGATTGCTTCGGGAGTCTCGTCAAAAACAAACACATCGCGGTCGGCGGCCTGCGGCAAGAGAAACTCGACGACGGTCGTCTTGAAATGCTCGCGCTCGGTCGGGCCGACGAACTGCATCACGACCATCGCCAGCACGATCGTCGGCAGGAGGCTGAAAAGCGTGTGATATGTCAGCGCGGCTGCGACCTGATTGGAGCGGTCGTGGCGCAGTTCCGCGGCGGAGTGGCGGGCGAGGTCCACGGAGTAGCGCGCGGCGCGCTGCCATCGCGACATCTGGTCCACGGGATCGGTCAGCAGGCGTTGAATCCAACTCAGGTCGATCATGGGGTCACATCCTCTTTGCAGGACTCAAGCCGGGTCGAAGCCGCTCTTGCCGGAGAACGGGTGGCAGCGGCCGATGCGTTTGACGCCGCGCCAGCCGCCGCGGAGCGCACCGTATTTGTTGACGGCGTCGATCATGTACTGGCTGCAGGTCGGCTCGAAGCGGCAGTAACCACCGAGCAGCGGGCCGAGTGTGACGCGGTAGCACCAGACGAGGCCGATGAGCAGGCCACGCAGCAGCGGCGAGATCACGGGGATCGAGCGCGGCGCGATGGCGGTGTCGCCGCACGTTTCGTGCCCGGCGTGGTGATCGTGCTCGTGTTCGCAGGTGTGCGTCTTCATGGTTGGCTTGCGGGGCGCTTGGACCAATGTGCGTGAATCTTCTTGACCGCGTCGGCAAGCAGTCGCTGGTAATCGGCCAGCGTCTGCGGCTCGTGCGGCATCACGACCACCACCAGATCGTAGCCCGCCGGGAGTTCGTGCTGCAACAATCGGAACGATTCCCGAAGCAATCGTTTGACGCGGTTGCGGACCGGCGCGCCGCCGACGCGTGTCGAGACGCTCAGGCCGAGGCGAGTGTGCGGCAGTTGATTGGGGATGCCGTGCACACGCAGCGGTCCGATGCGTTTGGCGAGCTTCGCGGCATACACGGCATCGAAATCGACGCCGCGCCGCAGACGCTGTGCGGCGGTGAACGCGAATCGTTTTGCGGGTCGTGTTTCGCTCATGGACGGATTCTGTGCGGACCATATTAGAGCGTTTTCAGATTGTCTGTTGCGGGTGCCACTGGTCGGCGGTTCCTCCGC
>JAYVTU010000070.1:0-3324 GCA_043788485.1 Planctomycetota bacterium | reverse complement strand
GATGCGAATCGCTCAGAATGCCTTCGTCGCGGTGATTAAGTCGTCCGACCACATCGAGATCTTCCGCCGCGTCAACAAGGGCGTGAAGAGCGTGAACATCGGGCCCGGCGGTCATCCGGTGACCTCGGGCGGGACGCCCGGCAAATCCGGCCGCTTCCCGATCGCCGAGCTGCGCGGCCCCTCGATCCCGCAGGTCGCCGAGAACTCCTCCGACCTGCAGCAGGCCCTCGACGTCGACGCCAGCGAGCAGCTCGAGAAGAACTTCTTCAGCCAGATCGACCGCTTCGTCGGGAAGGGGTTTGCCTGATGCCCGAGAAGATTTCCATCAAGGAGCGGATCGAGCGGCAGCTCCTGCTGCAGCTGCTGGAGATCGACGACGGCGTGCCCGACCGCGCGGTCAAGAGTGCGCACCGCACCGACCTCCGCGGCAAGCGGACCGATCAGGAGGACTTCGGCCGGGCGGACCTGAAGCCCGACGAGAGCGACGACCTCGGGCACCTCGACGCGTTCCTCGTCGTCCTGGACGAGGTCACGCAGACCGAGCCCAACGGGAACATCGGATACACCGAAAAGCGCATGCCGTGCATTGTTGGCGTCATGCTAAAAGTCGCCGAAAACGACGGCGAGAACACCGCCTTCGTCCACAACCGGTGGCTGAGGCTGATCGAAAACACGATCGGTGCCAATCGCCAGATCCTCGAGGCCGAGACCGACGTGCGTCTGGCCATTGACACCCGCGTCACCGCCACCAGTCAGCCGCCCACCGTCGCCGGACAGCCGGACTTCGCCGCGATGGTCCAGTTCGACGTCACCTACCAACACAACGCCGACGACACCTGCGTCGGTCCCGGCATCACCGCCAAGGAGATCTAGTCATGGCCGAACCCTTTGCCCCACTGCTCACCCGCAAGAAGCTCCTCGGCGGAACCGAAGAGACCACCAGCGGGACCGCCGCCATCGTCAGCGCCGCGCTAAGCAACACGATCGTCTACGACGTGAAGCTCGTGCCGATCGACTTCTTCGCCGACGGCAAGCGCATGCCCAGCGGCAACTACCTGGGCACCGTCGACGCGATCGGCGGAAAGCGCCTCGGGAAGCTCACGTTCAAGCAGGAGATCCGCAACGGCGACCAGTTCGTCCCGATGCTGACCTGCGCGGGCTACAAGCTCACCACCGGGGTCTACGCGCCGACCACGGACATGGCGTCCAGGAAGACCTGGAGCTTCGCCGTGTGGGAGGGCGGGCGCCGCAAGGGGCTCAAGGGGGCCTCGGGCACCTGCAAGATCTCCGGCTCCAACGGCGGCCGGAATTTCGCCGAGTGGGAGATCACGGGCGTGTGGATCGCCCCGATCGACGAGGCCATGCCCGCGCAGGCCCCGATCAACTCGACCTCCTACCTGGCGTCGAGCGCGACCTTCACCGTGGCGGGGGCGGCGTTCCCGCTGATCTCGAAGTACGGCCTCGACCTGGGCAACTCCGTCGAGCCGCGGGAATCGATCACGTCCGCCGATGGCGTGCTGCACACGATGGTCACCGAGCGCGAGCCGAAGTTCACCGTCGACCCCGAGGCCCGCAAGGTGGCCGACAACGACGCGTATGGCCTCATGCTGGCCGGCACCACCGGCGCCCTGGTGCTCACGCTCACGACCGGCAACGGCAGCCTGGCGATCGCCGCCCCGCGCATGCAGCGCCTGACCATCAGCGATGACGACCGCGGCGGGAAGCTGGTCGACGGGATCGTCTTCGGGCTCAACGCCTCCTCCGGCGACGACGAGCTCACCTTCACCCAGACCCTGATCTCGTAACCCGCGGGCTCGGCCGGCCACGTCCGGTCAGCCTCACCGACTGGAGACGACGATGAAGCTCACGCCCGAAATGAAGGCCGCACTGCTCAAGCGCCACGGCGGCCACGACGGCGACACCGACGACCAGCTCCTGACGCTCTGGAACTCGCTACCCGAGTCCGCCCAGGAGCAGTACCTCGCCATCCCGAAGCCCGCCGCGGCCCCGCCCACGGCCAAACGCAAGGAATGAACCGCCGATGATCGCCATGGACCCCAACGCCACCGTGAAATTCCACCTCGCCAGCGACCTCAAGAAGCCGATCGAGGTGCGGCCGACCTTCTTCGCGCGCCACCTCACCGCGCGTGAGAACCGCAAGTACAACCAGCTCCTGTTCGCAGCCGATCAGGCCGGCGAGTCGGACGAAGCTGACAAGCACCTGATCGACGCCCTCGTGATGATCCTCACCAGCTGGGCCAACATCCGCGCCAAGGACGGCGCGGTGTTGGCGCTTACGGCGACGAACATTGATGAACTGCTCTCGATGCTCACGCTGACTGAGACCTGGGAGCTCGTCGCGGGCCTGGTCTCCAAAACCAGGGCGGAGGAACAGGACCTAAAAAAATCCGCGTTGCAGTCGGCCTCTGCTACGGGGCCGTCTGCAGCGAGTGCGATCCCGGCCGGCGCTGCTGCGGCGCCGACGAAATAAAGCAGATGGCCTGCGTCCACTGCGGCGGGAAGCCCGGGGGATGCGACGCCTGCGGTGGAACCGGGGTCTTTGAATTCACCGGTTGCCCCTACGCGATGCTCGATGGCTCGATCTCGGAGATTCGATTCGCAGCCGACCAGGCTCGTCACGGCAGGTGGCCAGTGGCCGGCGGGTGGCTCGATCAGACGCAGGCATGCCTGGACGCCGTGAAGGCGTGGCAGGCCGACGAAGCCCGGTGCAAGGCGGCGCAGGGCATCAAGGACTAGGGATGGCACAGAAACGCATTGAGATCGTCATTGCCGCCCGGAACGACGCCACCAAGGCCTTCGCGGATGCTACACGCCAGGTGCGGGAGTTTCAGACGGCAGCGATGCTGTCGCCGCCCGATGAAGCGGGGCGATTCTACGCCAAGGCGACTGAGGCTGAGGCGCGGCAGCATGCGATCATCGCGAAGCAGCAGGCCTCGGCGGATACGACGCTGGGCTCCTCGGCGACATCGATGCTGCAGAAGCAGGCGGACCTGGGCGACGACATCGCCCGGAACACCGTCCAACAGCTGCAGCTCGAGTCCCGCCAAGCCCGGGAGCGGGAGCAGCTCCTGGCGATCACCCGCAACGAGCTGGCCACCGAGCAGCAGCAGCTCCGCGCCAAAGAGCAGATGGTCAAGCTCGACGCGCTGCACGTCGCGGAGATCAAGCAGTTGCAGGCGGCGCAGGCCAAGGCGGCGGCAGCCCCGGCGATCGCGGCCGCGGCGGCGATGGCGGCGCAGCGGAAGCAGGGGCTGACGGACCGAAGCGGCGCCAGGGCGGCGGCATCGGACGCCCTTGGGTTGG
>JAYVTU010000069.1:0-21677 GCA_043788485.1 Planctomycetota bacterium | reverse complement strand
GGAAGTATGAGGAACAGGGAGCTGATGAGCTCGTGTTTCTCGACATTACCGCGAGCCACGAGGGGCGCGGGATCATGCTCGATGTGGTGCGGCGCGTGGCGGAGCAGTGCTTCATGCCCTTCACGGTCGGCGGCGGGATCAAGACGATTGAGGATGTGACGGAACTGGTGCAGGCCGGGGCGGAGAAGGTTTCGATCAACACCGCGGCGGTGCTGAGCCCCGCGATCATCACGGAGACGGCCAAGCGTTTCGGCCGCTGCTGCACGGTCGTGAACATCGACCCACGGCGCCTCGTGCGCGACGGCAAGACGGTGTGGGAGGTCCACACGCACGGCGGACGCAAACCCACGGGGCTCGAAGCGGTCGCGTGGGCGAAGCAAGTTGTCGAACTCGGCGCCGGCGAGATCGTGCTGACGAGCATGGACGCCGACGGGACGAAGGATGGATATGACCTGGAGATGACGCGTGCGGTGGCGGCGGCGGTGGACGTGCCTGTCGTCGCCAGCGGCGGGTGCGGGTCGCCGAAGCACATGCTGGATGTGCTCAAGCCACACGCCGAGAACGGCGCGGGCGCCGACGCGGCGCTGGCGGCGAGCATTTTCCACTACGGTGAATACACGGTGCTGCAGACGAAGCAATATCTGGCGGAGCATGGGATCCCGGTAAGAATGGATTGAAGCGAACGGGTTAGCCGATTTAATTGTTCACGCGACACGTGAACGAGAACTACTCTCGAATCGCAATTGCCGCACTCGCTTGCAATTGGCCCGCATCACAAGGTCTAATTGAATCATGAGCGACATCACCCCCATCGGTCCTGTCCCCAACGGCAACGGCGGCGCGGCTTGCGGATTCCCGAGGCTCCGCAAATTCTTCGAGGCGGCGATCCGGCTCGAGGCGTCGGACGTGCTGATTCGGCCGAATATCCCGGTGAAGTTCCGCCTGCGCGGATCGCTGCGCAACGCCGACGCCGCGATGTTCACCGACGCCGAGCTCGAGCAGGAAGTCAAGGCCCTGCTGCGACCCGATCAGTACGACCACTTCAACGTGCACGGCTCGGTCGATCTGGCGTACAGCTACGACGTGGACAATCGCTTCCGTCTGAATTTCTTCCGCACAATGGGCCGGGCCGCGATGGCGGCGCGGCGTGTCAGCTCCAAGATCCGCAACTTCGATGAGCTGTACCTGCCGCCGATCATGCGGACGATCACCGAGAATCACCTGGGCCTCGTGCTGCTTTGCGGCGTGACGGGATCGGGCAAGAGCACGACGATCGCGGCGATGCTCCAGCAGATCAATGAGACGCGGCCGTGCCACATCCTGACGATCGAGGATCCGATCGAATACCTGTTCAAGGATTCGAAAGCGTTGGTGAACCAGCGGGAGATCGGCGTGGACGTGCCGAACTTCGCGCTCGCGCTGCGGGCGCTGGTGCGTGAGAACCCGGACGTGGTGCTGATCGGCGAACTGCGTGACCGCGAGACGTTCAGCGCGGCGGTGCAGGCGGCGGAGACGGGCCACCTGGTATTCGGCACGGTGCACGCCTCGAGCGCCAGCCAATGCTTCAACCGCATCTATAATCTGTTCGACCCCGAGGAACGGGAACTGATGCGCGAGATGTTCGCCAGCACGATGAAGGCGATCGTGTATCAGCGGCTTCTCAAGAGCCTGATGCCCGAGGTGCCGCGTGTGCCGGCCGTCGAGGTGCTGCTCAACTCGCCGGCGGTCAGCAAATACATCCTCGAGAGCCGCGAGTCGGAGCTGCCGGACGTGATCAAGACGAGCCGCGGCGAGGGGATGATTGACTACACCGGATCGCTTGTCGATCTGGTGAACAAAGAGTACATTCACCCGAAGATCGCGATGGAAGCGGCTCGAAGCCCCGACGAATTGAAGATGCGGCTCAAGGGCATCGTGACCGGCACGGGATGAGGCTAAAATCAAATGACCAATGACCAAATCCCAATGACCAATCAAAGGCGCCTCCCTTTTGGTCATTGGGATTTGGGGTTTGGTCATTCTACTTTCAGAGCCACGAAATGACATTGACGCTCGCCGACACCGTGATTTTGATGAGCTTGGTCAAGCCGTTGATTGGGACGGCGGTGCTCATCGGGTGGGCGCGCTGGGCGACGGTGTGTGACAAGGACTCGCTCTACTTCAATCTGAACCGTCGGCTCTGGAACGCTGTGCAGATGGCCGCGGCGGCGCTGGGCTTTGCGGCGATCCTGCTGATCCCCTACTTCATCGCGGGCCTGTTCCTGGCGCTGCTGGTGATGGTCGGCGGCGCGGCGGGCTATATCTACGTGCGCAACCAGGCGGTGCCCGAGGGTCGCCGGTGGCGCTTCGACATCGACATGGTCAAGGCGATGCTGCTGCGGCAGCGTCAGAAGCGCGCCGAGAAGCAGGCGCTCCTGAAGTTCACCGCTGCTGCTGGCTCCAAGGCGGGCCTCAAGCAGGTGCCGCTGCCCGAGGACCCGGTCTACGATGCGCACATCCAGATGGAAGAATTCCTCGAGGCCGCATTCCGCCGCAATGCCTCACGCGTCGATCTGACCGGCAACGACAGCCAGTTCGTCGCGCAGATCACCGTCGATGGCGTGGACTACAAACACTCGCAGCTCCCGGCCACCGCCGCGCTGGCCGTCATCGATTACCTCAAAGCGCAGTGCGGCCTGGACGTCTCCGACCGCCGCCGCAAGCAGACCGGCAAGTGCACCATCGAGATGGAGGGTCAGGGCACGCACGACCTGCGCATCGACACCGCCGGCTCGACGCGCGGCCTGACGCTGACGATCCTCGTCGATCCGACCAAGCAGCTCGCCATCCCGCTGGCCAAGCTCGGGCTCCTCGACTCGCAGATGGAGCGGCTCAAGCCCGCGCTGGAAACCGGCAAGGGCGTCGTCCTCGTCGCCACGCCGCCGAAGAACGGCCGGACCGTCACGCTCTACAGCCTGACGCAGAGCCACGATCCCTACACGATGGACATCCACACCGTCGAGGCCGAAGTCGAACGCGAGCTCGATGGCGTGACGCAGAAGATCGTCGCCGCCGCGGACATGCCCAAGATGGTCCAGTCCACCATGCTCAAGGACCCGCACGTCGTGATGATCGCGCAGATCAACGACCAGCAGACGGCGCGGCTTGTGGCGTCGGCGGGCGTCGAGGGGCGACGGGTCTACGCCGGTCTCAAGGCCGATGACACGTTCTCCGGTCTCAAGCTCTGGCTCAAGGCCGTGGGCGATGCGAACATCGTCGCCGACGGGCTGACGGCGGTGCTCTCCGAGCGTCTGATCCGCAAGCTCTGCACCTACTGCCGCCAGAAATACAAGCCCGACGCCGCGGCCCTGCGTAAACTGAATCTGCCTGCCGACAAGATCCCCTTCCTCTACAAGCAGGGCGGCAAGGTGATGGTCAAGAACAAGCCCGAGCCATGCCCCGCGTGCAGCGCCACCGGCTACTCCGGCCGCGTCGCCGCATTCGAGGTGATGGTCCTCGACGACGAGGCGCGCCAGCTCGTCCGCACCGCAAATTTCGACGGTCTCCGCACCCATCTCCGTCGCCAGCGCACGCTATGGCTCGAAGAGGCGGCGCTGGCCCGTGTCGTCGATGGCACCACCAGCATCGGCGAGGTCATGCGGGCCCTCGGTCAGGCCGCCCCCGCCGCCGCCGCACAGGCCGCCGAACCTTCGCAATCCGCGGATCAGGCCCTGCGCGATCTGGCCGGCGAGTAATCAACTGCAAGAGAACGTCACCATGCTCAACACAATCATCATGGTCTTCATCGCGATCATGGCCTGGTGGTGGACCACGCAGGGCCTGCTCAGCGGGTTCATCCACCTCATCCTCACCATCTTCGCCGGCGCTATCGCGCTCGCCTTCTGGGAGCCGCTGGTCAATGGGTTCCTCATCGACCGCATGCCCGAATACGCCTGGGGCGTCGGCCTGCTCGTGCCCTTCATCATCGCCCTGCTCACGCTCCGCTGGGCCGCAGACAAATTCGTCCCCGGCAACATCAATTTCCCGCACATCGCCGACATGATCGGCGGCGGCGTCACCGGTTTCGCCTCCGCCGTCCTCACCGCCGGCCTCCTCGTCATCGGCCTCCAGATGGTCGGCCTCCCCGACCTCTTCGGCTATCAGCCCTACACCATCGCTCCCACCGGTCAGGAGCTGACCGCCAACGATCGCCTCTACATCCCCGTCGATACCATCACCGCCAATTTCTTCGCCTCCCTCTCGACAGGCTCCCTGAGCCCCGGCGAAAATTCCCTCCATCGCTACCACCCCGACCTCGCCGTCGAGTCCGCCTTCTTCCACGCCGATCCAAATCCCAGCCCCGCCACCAGCCGTCGAACAATCGATCCCGACAGCGGCTCCCTCATCGACGGCGAGATCCTCCCCCTCACCGAACTGCCTCCGAGCCTCACGAAGCTCGCCGCCGACAAAACCACCACGCACATCATCGGAACGCGCATCATCGTCGTGCACGGCAATGCCAACATGGTCGGCGCCGCCGACATCGACGGCACCTTCCGCATCAGCCGCTCGCAGGTCGCACTCGTCTACACCCCCAAGGACGGCTCCGGCTCCCGTGTCACATTCCCCCTCGGCTTCATCCAGGGCGGCGAATACATCTCGATGGCCTCCGGCGATTCCGCCAGCTCCGGCGAATCCAACAACGGCCCCTCAACCGCCGCACCCGCCACGTCGTCCGACCCCGCGGCTGCCGCCGCCGCCGCCGTCGATAACCTCGACAAAAACCCGAAAACCCAGACCGCAGCGGCGACATCGGCCCCCGCCGCCACCGGCCCCACCGACACCGCGACTCACATCGCTTGGGTCTTCCAGACCCCCGAGGGCGCCAAGCCCCTCTTCATCCGCGTCAAGAGCCTCCGCCTCATGCTCCCCCAACCGCCCGACAAGCCCGCCGCCGAACTGGCAATCGCCGCGGAGCGCATGCTGTACTACGTGGCGACCGCGACCGCCACGGACACGACGCCGATCGAAATCAATAAATTCATCACCGTCTCCGACCGACTCCCCTTCTCCATCGACAAGAACGCCCTCTCCCTCAGCGGCAACGCCACGCTCAAGGACGGCGGCATCGTCCTCGGCTTCGGCACCGCCAAGCGCGAGACCGCGGGCGTCCCCCGTGAACTGGCCATCGATCACGTCAGCCACACCGACAATCAGCTCGTCGTGACCGTGGACCTCGGCCTGCGCTCGGAAAAGAAGAGCCTGCTCGGCAGGATCCTCGCGCTCCCCGGCAATATCACGCCCCCCGTCCTCATCGACACCAACAACCAGACCTACTGGGCCATCGGCTTCGCCGTCGTCACCAGCAAGGAACTCGTCCGCTTCAAGATCGACCCGAATCAGACGATCCGCTCGCTCGTCGAACTCGACTTCGGCCGCCTCACCCCCAACGATCAACTCCTGCTCTACTACCACGTCCCCAAGGGCGCCACCCTCATCCGCTTCCAGCTCGGCGCCGGCGAACAAACCGAAATCCCCGGCGGCCTGCTCGTCAAGCCGTAACCCTCCGCCGCTTGCGGCTTCGCGGGCGCTCAGTCCCCAAGCCGCGCCATTTCTCATCAATTCAAAAAAAGCCGGGCGGCTACCGCCGCCCCGGTCAGATTTGTTTTCGTTCGTCCGCTTTTACCGATCGCTCAACGCACAACATCCGCGAGCAATCACGTCCCCAGCAACCTCTCGACAAAGTGGATGTCGATGTCCCCGCCGACGAATTTGCTGTTGGCCAGAAGCCGCTGATGCAGCGGGATCGTCGTCTTGATCGGGCCGATGTCAAACTCACGCAGGGCGCGCTGCATCCGGGCGATCGCCGCGTCGCGGTCCTCGCCATGCACGATCAGCTTGGCGATCATCGAATCGTAATTCGGCGGCACCGTGTAACCGGCGTAGCAGTGCGTGTCGACGCGGACACCGAGCCCGCCGGCCGGGGTGAACGTGTCGAGCTTGCCGGGCTGCGGGGCGAAGTTGCGGTCGGGATCCTCGGCGTTGATGCGGCACTCGATCGCGTGCCCCTTGATCGTGATGTCGCTCTGCTTGAAGGGCAGCTTGAGGCCCGCCGCGACGAGGATCTGCGTTTTGACGATGTCCACGCCCGTGATCGCCTCGGTCACCGGGTGCTCGACCTGCACGCGGGTGTTGACTTCGAGCAGGTAGAACTTGCGGTCTGTGGGATCGAGCAGGAACTCGACGGTCGCGGCGTTGTAATAGCCCGCCGCCTTGATGAGCCGCACCGCGCTCTTGCACAGCTCCTCGCGCACCTTCCCGCCGATCACGGGGCACGGCGCTTCCTCGATGAGCTTCTGGTGGCGGCGCTGCATGGTGCAGTCGCGTTCGTAGAGGTGGCAGACGTTGCCGTGCTGGTCGCCGATGACCTGCACCTCGACGTGGCGTGCGTGCTCCAGGAACTTCTCGATAAAGACCGTGCCGTCGCCGAACGCCGACTCAGCCTCCTGCATCGCCTGCTTCAGGCCCGAACGCAGCGCGATGTCGTTGTGCGCGACGCGCATCCCGCGCCCGCCGCCGCCGGCCGAAGCCTTGACGATCACCGGATACCCGATTTCTCGGGCCACCGTGATCGCCTCTTCCTCATTGTCGATCTTGCCCTTGGAGCCTGGGAACGTCGGGACCTTGTTCTTGATCGCAAGCTGCTTGCAGGGCACCTTCCCGCCGAGCTTCTGCATCGCCTCGACGCTGGGCCCGATGAATTCGATCTTGCACGAACGGCAAACCTCGGCGAAGTGCGCGTTCTCCGCCAGAAACCCGTAGCCCGGGTGGATCGCATCGACATTCGCCACCTCGGCGGCAGCGATGATCGCGGCGATGTTCAAATAGCTTTCTTTGGACGGCGCCGGCCCGATGCAGATCGCGCGGTCCGCCAACTGCACGTGACGGGAGTGACGGTCGGCCTCCGAAAAGACCGCGACCGATTCAATCCCAAGCTCACGCGCCGCGCGGATCACCCGCAACGCGATCTCACCACGATTTGCGATCAGTATCCTGCTGAACATGAATTCTCGAATCTTGCCAGTGGCGTGTGGCGTCTCGGGTCTTGCGTCTCGCGTCTTGAGTTAAACCGGCCTCGCCTTGAACGCGAGACCCGAGACGCAAAACCCGAGACCTCTTTTAGTCCGGTTTGACGTAGAACAGCGCCTGGCCGAATTCGACCGCCTGGCCGCTGCTGGGGATGATCTTGGTGACGGTGCCCGAGACCTCAGCCTTGATCTCGTTGAAGACCTTCATGGCTTCGATCAGGCAGACGACCGTATCAGGGCCGACGTGCGAACCGACGCGGACGAACGGCTCGGCGTCCGGGCTCGGGGCCAGGTAGCAGCTGCCGACCATCGGGCTCTTGATGGGCGTGCCCTCCGGTGTCGCCGGGGCGGCGGGTGCAGCCGGAGCTGCGGGAGCCGGAGCGGCTGCCGGGGCGGAGTGGATCACCTGCGGGGCATGGGTGACGTGGTGCATGGGCACGACCGAACCGCCCGGGCCGCGTTTGAGCATGACCTGCTCATCCTTGTCCCGGATGTCCAGTTCGGTCAGCTCGTTTTCCGTCATCAGACGGACCAGCGATTTCAACGTTTTGAGATCAATCATCGTCTGCTCACAATGAGGCGGAGGTCCGAAACCCGGGTTTCACCAAAAGTGGCAAAAAATGCCAAAATCGGCGTTTTCCGGGCTCCTAAACCCCGAAATGTGGGCTTTGGACGCCCTTTTCGGTCCCAGAGCCCTAAATCATCGCCGAATTCAGGTCCGTCGGCAAGCTGCAAAGCGGTCGACCACCGATCGGTGTGACCAGCACGTCATCCTCCAGCCGCACCCCGCCCACGCCCGGCAGGTAAACGCCCGGTTCGACCGTCACCACATGCCCGGCCTGCAACTCGCCCTTCGCCGCCCAGCTCAGCCGCGGCTCCTCGTGAATCTGGAGCCCCAGGCCGTGGCCCAGGCTGTGACCGAACTGCTTGCCGTAACCGGCTCGCTTGATGACGTCGCGGGCCGCCTTGTCCACGTCCTTGAGGCTCTTGCCCGGCCCGATCGCCGCGATCCCCGCCAGTTGTGACTCACGCACCACGTTGTAAACCTCCGCCATGCGCTTCGAGAGCTTGCCGATCACGACCACGCGCGTCATGTCGCTGTGGTAGCCGTGCTTGACGGCCCCGAAGTCGATGAGCAGCGGCTGATTCTTTTCGATCTTGAAGTCGCCGGGATGATAGTGCGGGATCGAGCTGTTCGGGCCGGCGCCGACGATGGTCTTGAACGCCGGTCCGTCCGCGCCGAGCTTGCGCATCGTGAACTCGAGGATCGCGCAGACCTGACGCTCGGTCATCCCCACCTTGATCTGCGGCAGGAGCTTCTTGAACGCCTCCTGCTGGATCGCGATCGCCTCCTCGATCATCGCCACCTCGCGCGCATCCTTGATCGCCCGCTGCTGCAGCAGCCAGCCATCGGTCAGCGGCAGGCTGGTCTTCTTGAGATGCTTGACGATCGAACGCCGCTGGCTCAGCGTCACATGCTCCGCCTGCACCGCGATCTTGCGCATGCGGTGACGCTTGGCGACCTTGCCCAACTCCTCCGACAGCGAATTCTTGCGCATCACCGCCCGGACGTACGGCGTGTGCACTGTGAGCTCCTCCTCGAAGCGGCGGTCGCTGAGGACCGTCACGTCCTTGGGCCCGATGACCGCCCAGCTGTCCTCGCCGCCGAAGCCGGTGAGATAGCGGATGTCATATGGATTGGAAATGAGCATCGCATCCGCGCCGGACTCTGCGATGCGCCCGCGCAGCTTCGCCAGCCGATTCTCAAGGTGCTCCGGCCAGTTCCGCGCCCGCGTCGATGTTTTGTTCTTAGCCATGGCGCGGATTATACGGCACGACGTCACGCCTCAATAGTCGCTCACACCGATTCACCACACATGACCGTTGATCTCGTCACGTAGCGACAGCGGTTTGTCCAGCAATTCCTTGAGCACGAACGCCTCACGCAGCCGATCGCGTGACAAATCAGCGATTTTCACGCGGCCCTTTTGGCGTGTGATCCCAATGCTCGCGCGGCCCACCAGCGGCGTCGCGATCGTGTCCGGCTCAAGGATGATGTCCGCCGCCTGCTGCTGCACCTGACGCGGCGCAATCTTCGTACCACGCACCGACGGCGGCGCGGCGGGCTGCGAACGCTGTGTCGCCACGGGCCGGGGCGCCGGCGCCGAGGCCTGACGCTTCTCGTTGGCCCGTTGCATCTGCTGAAGCTGCTCAGCGATCTCGCGCTTGTACCCCGCCTCCGCGACACGCGGCCGGGGATCCAGTTCCGCCCGCTCGATCCGCATCGGTGTCGGAGCCTGCGGCGCCGCCCCGCCACCCGTCCGGCGGCGCACTATCTCCTGAAGCTGCGCCCGGCGCTGCTCCGACAGCGTGCGTAAACGATCCTGCGCCGAAACCTGCGTCACGCTCGGCACACCACCCGTCGAACCGCGGCGTTGCGGCGGCGGCGAGGCCTCCGGCTTCTTGTTGGCGTTGCTTGCAACTTTCGACAGCGCTCCGAGGACCCAGATAATCACGAAGATGGCGACGCCGATCAGCGACCCCAATCCTTCGGCAAGCGTGAGCATCGGTGCGATCATGGCAATGACTCCGAGCCAATTCTAACCACGCCGCACATCACCCGGCAATTCCACATCCAGCCGCGGACGCCCGCCGGCCCCGCTCTCCATCATCACGCTCCGCAGCTTCACGCCATACACCGGCTCCAGAACCTCCGGCCGAAGCACCACGCCCCACTCCCCCGCCTCGACCAATCGCCCGCGATCCATCAGCCACACCGAATCCGCGTACCGCGCTGCGAGATTCAGATCCTGCATCACAGCCACCACCGCCAGCCCCGCTGCCGCCTTCTCGCGCAGCAACGCCAGCGTCCGATGCACATGCGAAAGGTCCATCGCGCTCGTCGGCTCATCGAGCAGCATCACCCGACCCCGCCCCGCCGATTGAGCCAGCGCCCGCGCCACCAGAACGCGCTGCTGCTGCCCGATGCTCAGCTCAAAATAAGGCACATCCGCCAGCTCATTGAGTTCGCAAGCCTCCATCGCCGTGGCCTCCGCCGCCGCATCCGGCCCGCTCGCGTACCGCCCCATCGCCACGACCTGCCGCACGCTGAACGCAAACGTCACGCTCGACCGCTGCGGCACATACGAAACTAGTTCCGCCCGCCGCGCCGCGCCCATCGCACCGATCGGCTCACCGGCCAGCGTGATACTTCCCGACGCCGGGGCGAACTGACCGAGCATGAGGCGCAGCAGCGTCGATTTCCCCGAGCCGTTGGGACCGATGAGCGCGTGCAGCTTTCCCGGCGCCAGCGCGCCGGTGACGCCATCGACGACGAATCGCTGCCCGTGATAGGCGTAGCGCACGGAATCAAGTTGGAGCGCCGCGTCCTGCATCATTCCACCGTCCGCCCGAGCTGCGACCGCAGCAGCAGCAGGAACACAGGCCCGCCGATCAGCGACGTGAGCACACCCACCGGCAGCATGCCGATGTTCGCCGCATCGACGACGATGCGGATCGCCGTGTCCGCCGTGAGGATGAGCAGCGCTCCCGACAGGCCCGCGCCGATCACGACGCCGCGGTGGCCCGGCCCGATGAGCAGCCGCACGAGATGCGGACAAATGAGCCCCACGAAACCGATCGGCCCCGACAGCACGACGCTACCGGCCGTCAGCACCGCCGCCAGCGCGAAAAGAATCAGCCGCAGCCGCGGCACGTTCACGCCCAGGCTCACCGCCTCGGCCTCGGAAAACGTCGCGATGTCCATCTGCCGCCCCATCGCTGTCGCCAGCGCCCAGCCGACAAGCGTCACCGCGCCGACGATGAGGATCATCCCGCGCGACGAACTGTCGTTGAGAAAGCCCGAGGACCAGAGCGTGAAGTCGCCGCGCACCCCGTGAGGGTCGATGAGATTGATCGCGGTGATCGCCGAGCCGTTGATCGCATTGGCGATGAAACCCACAAGCACGAGACCGACCGCATCGACTCGCCCGCGCTTCTGCGAGAGCAGATACACGGCGACAAGTGTAACACCTGCACCGATCAACGCAGCTACCGACGTCGAGACCTCGCTCATGACGACGATCCAGCCCGTCCACGCCACCATCACGCCCAGCGCCGACCCCGTGCTGACCCCGAGCAGCCACGGCTCGGCCAGCGGGTTCCGCAACAGCGCCTGCAGCACCGCGCCCGCGACGGCAAGCGACGCGCCGACAATGGCCGCGATCAGAACTCGGTCGATGCGCAGGTTCATCACGATCGCATTCCGTGAAAGTCCAAAACCATCGCCGACCGCCAGCCGCGCGAATGCCGCAAGTATGACGAGCAGCGCCAGCGCGGTGAGTACGATGACCGTACGCCGATTGGTCCCGGATTGTGCGGGCATCGTCGTCACTTCTTTTCACCCGTCTCGTTCATCACGGCGTCGATCTGCGATCTGAGTTTCGTGTGAAGGAGCCGAGCGAGTTGCGCCGCGACGCGCGGCATCGAGGAACTGGGAAGCAGCGATGCCGGATCGTCGAGCGTCACAATGCACGCCCCTTCCATCACCGGCAGCTCCACCGCTGCGGGAGCCGAAGATTCATCCGCCGTCACCGCCGTTCCCGAGCGCGGTCGGACCAGCACGACGCACGCCGGTTTCAATCCCAGCAGCTGCTCGCGATCGAGCGCCGGATACCGCGTGTTCAAATCCGGCGCGACATTCGTGCCGCCCGCGATAACGAGCAACTCACTCAAAAACGTGCGCGGGCCGGCGACCGTGATCGGACTCCGTCCCACCACGAGCAGCGTCCCTGTCACCGGCTCGGCCGCAGTCGCCTTCGCCAGCGCTGCGAGCTGCGTTTCCATTTTCTTGCCCAGCGTGCGCCCCGCCTCCTCTATTCCCAGCGCTCCTGACACGCCGGTGACGAGTTGCGTGACATCGGCGTGCGTCTCGATCTCCCAGCGATGGAGTTTCCAACCACGCTGCTTCGCCAGTTCCGCGAGCCGCTCGGGCAGCGGCTGCCGCGTCGCCTGGATGAAGATGTCCGTGGGATTCAGGCCGATCAGCCGCTCATAATCGACGCTCAGGAAATCGCCGACGATGGTGCACCCCGCCGGTGCGACCGGGTCGTACGCCCCGACGGCGACGATGCGATCCCCGCGGCCCAGGTCGCCGATGATCTGCGTCATCGCCGGGCAGAAACTGACGATCCGCTGCGAAGCGGCGGGGGTCACGGCGCCGGGTTGCGGCGCCGGCGCACGATCCTCGCCGCAGCCGAGTGTGACGGCGAGAAGCATCGCGATGATGAGGATGCGGAACATGACGGGAATGTTAACGGGTTAATGGGTTAACGGGTTAGCGTGAGTGGCCAATCCGGCCCCCTCTCCCTCTTAGGGAGAGGGTTGGGGTGAGGGTCTCAGCGTTGGGACGCTGCGTGCGCTTCGTGCGGGCGCACATTGTAAATTTCAACGTCTCACCCTCACCCGGCTCGCGGACTCGCCGACCTCTCCCTGGGAGGGAGAGGTGAATCCACGCAGCGTCCACGTGTTAATTCGTTAACCCGTTAACTCGTTAACCCGTTAGCGATTTCCGCCTGCAACCGCTTGGCCTCCGCGGCTTCGAGCTTGCCGGCGTCCCACTTCATGTCGAAACCGTCGACGGGCAGGCCGCGGGGGATGATGTGGAAGTGGACGTGCATCACGACCTGGTGCGCGACGCGGCCGTTGTTCTGCACGAGGTTCCACCCGGCGCAGCCCGTCACCTTCTGCACCGCCCTGCCGATGCGCGGCAGCACCGCCCCGATCGCCGCCGCGTCTTCGGCGGGCATCTGATCGAGCGTCACGTAATGCCCCTTGGGGATGATCAACGTGTGCCCCGCGCTCAGCGGCCCGACATCGAGAAACGCCAGCACACGCTCATCCTCGTAGACCTTCCAAGAAGGAATCTGTCCCGCGATGATTTTGCAGAAGATGCAGGTGGGGTCGGTGGGCATGGGTGGTTCCGTTTTCCGATTTTGTGTTTGGCAGCGAACGTATTTCAATCAACCATATCCGAGCGGACCGCGCACGCGTTTGGCAACGATGAGAAACATGACACCTAATCCACCGACCACTGTTCCCTCGACGACTCTCTGCTTCCACGTCACGCTTTCACGCGCATGTTTGCCGCTCGCGCCGGCACCAGGATCCACGATCACGATAGCCAGCCCAAAAAAACAGTACAGTGCAGCCAATATGAGAACCGCACGCAAAGCGATGGTCAACGCCGAGAGCAAGATATAGGTCGTTTTATGAATGTGTGAATTATAACGAACCGCGGCGTGTGGAAGTTGGACCGGGGCGGCGGTAGCCGCCCCGGCTATTTCGAGGCGGGGAAAGAAAAAACCGCGACGTTCGTCGCGGTTTAATCAAACATCATCATTCAACCCTCAACTATTTTTCTCACGCGAACAGCGACGTGATCGGTTTGCCCTTGTTGGCGACCGTGAACGGTCGGCCGATGTCGCTGATGACTTTCTGGTCGAGAGACAAGCCCAGGGCGTATGCGATGGTCGCGTTGAAATCGGGGACTTCGACACCGTTTTCGGCGACGGCGAAGCCCTGGGAGTCGCTCTTGCCGTACGCCATGCCGCCCTTGATGCCGCCGCCGGCGAGCAGGCCGCTGAAGACGCGCGGGTGGTGGTCACGGCCGGAGTTGCCGTTGATCTTGGGCGTGCGGCCGAACTCGGTGGCGACGACCACGAGCGTCGTCTTCAGCAGGCCCTGCGCGGCGAGGTCCTGGAGCAGCGCGCTGAGCGCCTTGTCGAGCGGCTCGGTGAGGTCTTCGAGGCGGTCAAAATTGTCAGCGTGGGTGTCCCAGCCATTGGTGTAGATCTCAACAAAGCGTGCGCCGTGCTGGACGAGGCGGCGGGCGAGCAGCGCGCCCTGGCCGACGGGCTTCTCGCCGTAGGCGGCTCGCATCTCGGGTTTTTCAAGCGTGAGGTCAAAGGCCTTGAGGTCGTCGCCGCGCATGAGCTTGACGGCATCGCGGTAGAAATCGGTGTAGCCATCCACCTGTTTCTGCGGGTAGCGTTGGCGGAAGGCGCTGTCGAACTTGTCGGTCAGGGCGAGGCGGTCGTCGAGGATCTTGTCTGTGACGCCGACGGGGAGCTTGGAGTTTTCAACGCCGCGGGTCGGGTCGCCGAGGGGCAGCGGCGCGTAGCGTGATTCGAGGAACCCGGCGCCGGGGTGATTCGAGCCGCCGCCGATGAGGATGTTGGCGGGCATCGTCGTGGTCGGCTTGGCGCCGAGGCGGACGGCCCACGATCCCATCGCGGGGTGACGGATCGTGGCCAGCGGCGTGTAGCTGGTGTGCATGAAATAGTTGCCGCGTTCGTGGGCGCCCTGCTTGGTCGTCAGCGAACGGATGACGGCGCACTTGTCCATCTGCTTGGCCAGCAGCGGGAAGTAATCGGTGAGTTGCACGCCGTCGGCGTTGGTCTTGATCGCCTTGGTGGCTCCCATGACGGAGGGATCGGACTTGGGATCGAAGGTGTCGAGGTGGCTCATGCCGCCGGCGAGGTAGAAGTAGATCACGCTGGTGGCGGTGGCGGCGTGCGTCGGGTTGACGGTGATCGCGCCGGCGGGGATGGAGGCCGCGGCGCTGCCGGGCGCTCCGGGTGCGGGGTCGGCGGCGTAGCCGTTGCGCAGCATGGGCGTGAGCGAGACGCCGAGGAAAGCCCCGGCGGCGCGCGTAACGAAAGCCCGGCGTGACCAGTCATTCATGTAGGGGATTAGCGCTTTCATCGGTCACCTCAAGGTTGGATGCGATCAGTTGAATGACGATTGACGAAATTCGTCATTCCGTCCTGCGGCTATTGCACGAAGATGAATTCGCGCGTGTTGACCAGCGACCAGGCGATGTTCTGGTACGCGGCGGCCGGATTGCGGCGGAGTTCTTCGCTGGCGATGAAGCGGTCGTGTTCGGTGGGTTTGCGGCTCAGAATGCTGAGGAACACGACATCGAACTTCTGATCGGGCGTGGCGGCGGCGTCGATGTGACGGGCGAGCATGCCCTGCTTGTTGAGGACGCCCTGCTGGATCAGCGGACCGTTGAGCATGGCCAGGGCCTGCATGACGGTCGCCTCGCGCTCGGCTCCATCGACGACCTCGCGATCAGACTGGCCGAACTGCCGCAGGAAACTTCCGGCCGGCGCCGGGCTCGGGCCCTCCGATGCGCGGACGAACATGCCCGGGATCCCGCGGTACTTGCCGTCGGAGTCGCCGACGAACTGCTTCTTGATTTCCTGCTTCATATCCTGCTTCATCTCGCCTTTCTTGGCGATCATTTCCTTGGCGATGGCGATGATCTGTTCGGGTGTCTTTCCGCGGATGTCGATCTCGGGCAGCGGTGTCTTGCCCACGGCGTAGCCGAGGGCGGCGCCGGAGCGGGTATCGAGGTCGGGGACGATGAGCGTCAGCAGCGAATCCCACACCTGCTCCGCAGACATGCGGCGGAGCGCCGGCCCGGCAAAACGGTACGGCTCGGCCTTCTTGGGCTCCTCGCGGCTGGACTGGCGCTGATACATCTTCGTGTTGAGCACGGTGCGGAGGTAATGCTTCGTGTCGAAGTTGATGTCGAGCATGTAGTGCGCGAGGTAGGCCATGAGCGGCTGATTCGCGGCCTTCGTGTCGTCGGTGATGTCATCGACGGGCTCGAACAGGCCGACGCCCATGAGCCGCTTCCAGAGCCGGTTGGCGATGACGGGCGCGAAACGCGGATTGTCGCGTGCGGTGAGCCACTTGGCGAAGACCTCGCGGGGGACATCGGAGCCGGTGATGTTCGCATCGCCGCCGAAGATCGTGGCGGGCGAGACGGGGTCCTTGGGCTTGGCGTCCTTGTACTTGTAGTCGTCGGGAAGGTGGAGGACTTTCTTGGGCGTGTCGGTGACACCGTAGGAACTGACCTGGATGATGCGCTGGACGATCTTCTGGACGTCTTTGTCCTGCTCTTTGGCGACGAGCTTTTTGAGCCCGCCGACGTTGTCGGGGCGTGTGCGGGTGTCGGTCCCGGCGGTGTAGGCGGCCAGGGAGTAGAACTCGCGCTGGGTCCACTTCTCGAAGGGATGGTCGTGGCACTGCGCGCAGCCGATCTGCGTGCCGAGGAAGATGCGGACGGTGTTGGACATGTTGTCCAGCGGCATGCCCGAGTCGCGGAGCATGTAGCCGGTCGCGCCGTCCTCGAAGGGCTGGCCCTTGGCGGTGAGCATCTGGTAGACGAACTGGTCGTAGGGCTTGTTCTCGGCGATGGACTGCTTGACCCAATCGATGTAATCCGCGCCGGGGACCTTGCCCTGAGGGCGGGTCTGAACACGGAGCAGATCGGCGTAGAAGTTGTACATGTTGCTGACGAACGCCGGGCTGTCGAGCAGCTTGTCGATCAGGTGGGCACGCTTGGCCGGATCGGTGGAGGCGAGGAAGTCCCGGGCCTCTTCAAAAGTCGGGATCCGGCCGGCGACATCGAGGTAGACCCGGCGGAGGAACTGCTCATCGGTCGCCGGGGCGTTGGGGGTGACGCTGTTGGCTTTGTAGTCGGCTTCGACGAGCCGATCGATCTCGGCGACGGCGGTGCTCATCGAGGCGATGCGGGCGAGGTTGTCGGAGGCGGAGCGGGCGGGAGTACCCGCGGGGATTCGGGGGACCTCATCCCCGGGCTTGATGGAGGCGGAAGGCGATGCGGAGTTGACGGCAAGCGTCGTCGGCCCGGCGGGCGTGGCGGCGGAGGCGGGTGAAAATACGGTAAAAATGGCCAGTGAAATGCCCAGCGATGCCCTGACCAAATTGTGACGGGACCCATTGAGGCGATGCATCATGGCTGGCTCCTTCCGAGGGTCGGCAAACACACAACGGACGCCGATTATCATCGGTCTTCCGTGGTCTGACGTTTGAGGCATAGATTGTATTGCGGCCAAATGGGCGGCAGGCAAAAGATTTTATTGACCGCCACGACCCGCACGCCGATACCGTACCTCCCGTCCACTAAAGCCGCTGGGACCGCCCCTTACGTGCCAGCCGGGGATTGGAGTGATTCTTTAAAAAGAGCCGCACGCGCGTTTCCACACGTGCGGCCTGAGCTGGGTCAATCGCTCGGCGATCGTCCGCGAGCGAGGTGACGTTCGTAGATCGAATCAGCCGCGCGATCGGGCGCGGGTCTCATTTCGTGGCGGGAACCTTCGCCGCCGTGAGCGTTGCCGCGACGGTGTTGAGCTCGTTGACCAGCGCATCGGTGGATTTCTGCACCTCGGCGCCCTCGGCCTGGGTCTTGGTGATCAGGCCCTTGGCGGCGTCGATCCCCGCGATCGTCAGGTCGTTGCTCAGGTATTTCTGCAGGTCCTTGAGGTCCGACATCCAGGGATCGAACTGCGCCTTGAGCGGCTCGGCGACCGTGCGGATCTTGTCGAAGGATTCCTGCAGCTTGGCCTTGCGCGACACGGCGAGATTGCGGATCTCGGGGTTCTTGACCTCGGCGAGCTGCGCTTCCCACTGCGCGAAGTAGGCCTTGCCCTGCTCTTTGAGCGCCGCGCTGCGCTTGCGCACGGTGTTGGCGGTGGATTCGAGATTGGCGACGTCCTTGGAGAATCGCTCGAACGCGGGCCGCGGGTCGGTCGTGGCCGAGGTTGCGACCATGCCCAGGGATTTCACGGTCTCATCGATGGCCTTCTTGCCCTTGACGACGCCATCGCGGAACTCGGCGATGCCCTCGCCGGTCTTGTCGGCCTGCTTGTAGCCGGACGTGGCGCAGCCGGTGGACAGGACCATGGCCGCGGCGATGAGGAGGTTGAGGACGAGGGATCGGGGCTTCATTTGCAGTTCCTTAAAATGGTGATCGAGACGTTTCGGGGAACAGACGCATCTGCCGCAAGGGCCGCACACGCGTTTCCGCGCGTGCGGCGTAGTTGAAGGCGTTTCGTTCTGCCGGTGTGGTTACTTGCCTGTACCCTGTTGCTTGGTGATCTCTTCCATCACGCGGTCAAGGTTGAAGCTGCCGGGCTTCTGGCGTGGCGGGAATTCGCGGAAACTCTGCAGCCACTGTCCGACGTAGCCGCCCGCAGGCGCGAACACGAACATGTGTTCGATGAACCATTGGTTGTAGCCCATCCCATCGTGTTCCGCCCGCTCAAAGGGGTCGGCGTAAAGATCGCAGAGCAACGGCGCACGGAGTTCGACGAAGGGTATTTTCCAGACGTCAACCCCGTGAGCGTCCTGACGCAGGAATGAGACCTTCCAACGGTCGTAACGCAGCGCGGCACAACTGCCGTCGTCGGTGAAGTAGAGGAACTCGTGACGCGGCCAGGCGACTTCGCCCTTAAGTGCGGGAATCAGGTTGTATCCGTCGAGGTGGACCTTGTAGGTCATGTCGCCCACCGTGCGGCCCTTGAGGAGATCTTCCTTGACCGTGGTGTCGCCAGCCGCGGCGAGCAGAGTCGTCATCATGTCCTCGTGGGCACCGATGTGGTTGATGACCGTGCCGGGCTTGATGACGCCGGGCCAGCGGATGAGGGTCGGCACGCGCCAGCCGCCTTCCCACTGCGTGTTCTTCTCGCCACGGAACATCGTGGTGCCTGCGTCGGGCCAGGTGCACATCTCCGCCCCATTGTCGCTGGAATACATGACGATGGTGTTGTCATCGAGGCCCAATTCCTTGAGCTTGGCGAGCACCTGACCGACGTGGCTGTCATGCTCGACCATGCCATCGGCATAAAGCCCCAGACCCGTCTTGCCTTCGCTTTCCTTCTTGAGGTGCGTGAAGACGTGCATTCGTGAGGAGTTCCACCAGATGAAGAAGGGCTTGTCAGCCTTCTTGGCACGCTCCATGAAGTCAATCGCATGGGCGGTGACTTCTTCATCTATTGTTTCCATGCGCTTCTTGCCGAGCAGGCCGGTGTTCTCAATCGTCTGTTTGCCGACCTTGCCGAAGCGCGGATCCACGGTGGGGTCGTCCTTGTCCGTCGCGTAGCAGTGCAGGACGCCGCGCGGCCCAAATCTCGCCTTGAAAGCCGGATTCTTCGGGTAGTCGGGATTCTCGGGCTCCTCTTCGGCGTTCAGGTGGTACAGGTTGCCGAACCACTCATCGAATCCGTGAACGGTGGGCAGCATGTCGTTGCGGTCGCCGAGATGGTTTTTGCCGAACTGGCCGGTCATGTAGCCCAGCGGCTTGAGCAATTCGGCAAGCGTCGGGTCTTCCTTCTTCATGCCTTCGGGAGCGCCGGGCAGGCCGACCTTGGTCAGGCCCGTTCGGATGGGCGATTGGCCGGTGATGAACGCCGCGCGACCGGCGGTGCAGCTCTGCTGGCCGTACCAGTCGGTGAAGACCGCACCTTCTCTGCCGATGCTGTCGATATTCGGCGTCTTGTAGCCCATCATGCCCATGTTGTAGGCGCTGATGTTGAATCCGCCGATGTCATCACCCCAGAGGATGAGGATGTTCGGCTTCTTTTTGTCCGCGGCCTGGGCCGTGGACGGTGTGCCGCAGGTCAGCGCGATCAGCGCCAGGACTGCGAGTACGAGGAACTTGGGACGCATAGGGGAGTCTCCAGAAAATGGTTTTGGGTTGCGATGTGATGATACATCGCATTGCGCTAAGGTTGTGTTTGCAACAGTGTTTGCGGCGTAAGTGACCGCGGATTTGTTTCGATTGGAAGTCGGTCGGGTTGCGCGTTGCGCATCATTTCAGATCCCATTGCTTGAGCTTCTTTGCCGCCGTGCCGAACGGGCCGAGCTGGTAGACGGCCGCGCCGGCGGGAGAAAAGGAGAAGGATTCAAACGGTTCGGCGTTCATCTTATCGAGATAGTCCGTCGGCGCGGTGCCTGTGCTGACGTGCGGATTGAACTTGGCGCCCGCGCCGATCTGCTCAAACGTGGAGACGTACTGGATGATCGCCGCGTCGATGGCGGGGTTGTCGTGTCCCGCGGTGAAGGCGGTGATGGGGCCGTTTCTCAGGTTGAATGGCTCCGCGGCAGCGATGATGTCGGCCTGCAGCTTGAGTATCTCCGGCGTCGGCTTGGCGCAGATGCCGGCGACACCCAGACCGCCGCCGGCGGCAAGGTAGTAGCGCTTGAACGCTTCCAGTTTGATCGAACCGACGTTGCTCGCGGCGAGCACCTTCTCTTCGGCGGCATAAAGCTTGTCCAGGTCCGCTGTGCGGACGAAGCACTGGAGCATCGTGATGTGCGGCGTATGCGTCTCATCCAGCGCGAAGCCTTTGGGGTAGACGCCGAGCAGGCGGGAGTTGTCGGCGGCGGCGTGCTTGAGCATCGCGGCATCGGGTTCGAGCAGGATGTCGATCGCGGTGATCTCGGACTTCGCCGGGGCGTAGACGGTTTTCCAGTCGTCCTTCATGCTGACGACGGTCCAGCCGTCCTTCTTGGCGTGCTCTTCGAGTGCGGGAGTGAAGTAGCCGTATTTGACGTCCGGCAGGCCGCGCGCCGGGCCGTAGGCGAATTCGCGGGCGCCGTCGTCGTGAAGGACGAGCAATTCGAAGCGTGCCCCGCCGCCGGACTGGGTGTATTCGAGCATCTGTTGGTCGCCGACGGAGTTTCCAAACGCGGCGATGGGACGGCGGCCGATGTGCTGGTTGATGCCGACGGGCTTGTCGGCCTTGTCGTCATTGAAATTCAGCGCGGGCAGTCGGACGAGCACGGCCTTTCCGTCGCGCAGCTCGAACTTCGTCTTCATGCTGCTGCCGATGACCTGCTCGGGCGGGATGCCGTACGCCTGCTCGGCCCAAGGGCGCATGAACTCGATGCCCCCGCCCGAGACGATGTAGTTCTTGAACCCGTTGGCCCGCAGGTACGCGAGCACTTCGAGCATCGGCTGATAAGTCATGTCGAGAAACCGCCTGCCGGTCTCCGGATGCTTCGCGGTGGCGATCCAATCCTTGACGATCTGCGCGAATTCATCGGTGGTCATGCCGGTGTGGGTGGCCATGAAGAGTTCCATGAGCCCGTGATCGCCGCCCTCGAGCGCGGCTTTCACATCGCCCCGGAGCAGCGAGGCGAACGGTTCTTTGGTTTGCCACTCCGGGTGCTGCGGCGCGAGCGCCTTCACACGATCCGCCACGAAGTGAAACTGGACCGGAGCCGGCTGCTCGGCCCAGAGCGTGCCGTCGTTGTCGAACACCGCGATGCGCTCGGCGACGGGCACGAAGTCCGGCGAGCCGGGTGTGGTGACTTTGGCAACGAAATCCACGATGGATTTCTTCGCCGGGCCTTCGTTCCACGAGGGCAGCGGGTCGGCTGCCCGGGCCGCGGTCGTGACGAGTGCCGCCACACACAGGAACAGAGCGATGATGAGATGCTGTGATTTTGGGGCATTCATTTTTGCATCCTTTGTGCTGTGATGCGTTTCGTTCCAAAGAGTTGCATCCCCGGGTGTGCCGGTCAAGCGGCATGCATGGCAGCTATCTCGATGGGTTGGAAGCGGGTTGAGCCGCGGCGTTCCTCACGCAGCGGCGGACCAAGGGAGGCTCCCGCCGATGTTGATATATCCTTAGCTTAGAGCATTTTCACCATGCCTCTAGCGCGATCCGCGTTCAGTCGTTAATCTCGCTGGTGATCGAGAAGATCACTGGGAGCCTGGCATGGAAGCCTATT
>JAYVTU010000068.1:0-29250 GCA_043788485.1 Planctomycetota bacterium | reverse complement strand
GCGACGCCCCAAGCCCCACAAGCTACTGAACAGGCCACGCCACGTGCTGCGAAAAGCCCTTAAATTACAGAAAAAATCCGTCTAACTTAATGCCATTAGAATCGGGGTTGGTTTAACTCTCAGCATTGGTGGCATCCAGGACAGCAGCCAGAGAAAAACGGAAAATGAGAATAGGCCGTGTGGCACGCATCGTAGCCGCTGATGGCCGCTGCGTGAATGTGTGTCGGTCGGAGCCTCGATTTCGCGAGGGTTGAGATCACGTGAGTGATCCGTTTCGAGGCGCGGCGGTGCGATAGCCGGGCGGCTACGCCGCCCTGGTCGGGTTCTACGTGATTGCCGAAGTCCGCGTTTCGGGTCGCCGATGGGGCGGCGGGCTGTTGTATCATCCGCCGCATGAGCACGACGCTTTATTCATTCCAGGCCGGGGCGGTGAGTCCGAAGCTGATCCTCACGACATCGACCGAGGGGTTGCTCGTCATCGAGAACCTCAAGCCACGCGTGATTCCGTGGGCGAAATTTCGCCGCGTGCAGCTCGGATTTGATCCGACCCGGTTCGACAAGAATCGCTACCGCTGCAGGCTCTTCATGGAGGATGGGGCGGTGCTGACGATCTTCAGCACCACGTTCAAGAGCCTCGGCAACTTCGAGGCGCAGGATGTCGAGTACTTCAAATTCATCGAAGCGCTTCACGACCATCTGCAGCGCTACGGCAGCGGCGTCGCATTCGGCGGCGGCGTCGGCGGGGCGCGCTACACGCTCAACGCCATCGCGGCGGTGTTCGGCTTCGTCGTCTTCTCGCTCGTCCTGCTGATCGGCGGGCTCGCGGCGGGGCCGCTCTTCTTCATCCCGCTCATCCTCTGGATCTTCCTGGCCCGCGCGGTCTGGAAATGGTTCGCCATCAACCGCGGCGAAGCTTACGATCCCCGGAAAATCCCCGCCAAACTCCTGCCCGACATCGGCGATGCCGCGATCGTCACCCTCGAAGCCGAAGCGCCCGCCGTCACCGCAGCATCGTCGGCATCCGCAACGGTCATGACCGCCACACCGACCGCCGTAAAACCCGGGACGCGCCGTTACCGTGACGAAGACTTCGGCCCGATCGCCGAGCCCGGTGACCAATCGTGGTACGGCGTCGCCGGAACCAAGACGCACTGGGCCGACGCCGAGCGCTACGCCGCCGAAGCCAACGCGAAACTCGACGCCGGCCTGATCGGCCCTCCCGCCGACCCGCCTCCGCAGGGCGAGCAGTCGCTGTAAATCACACCGCCTTTTTGCCCTTCTTGCCTGCCTTTTTCGCCGAGCCTTTGTCTTCCCACGTGCCGTCCTTCGCGGGGTGATCGTCGAGCACCGCCTGCAGCTTCTTGCGTGACGCCACCGCCGCCTCGTCGGTTGTGGCCTTATCGACCCCAAGTTCCGTGAACGGGGCGTCCTTCAGGTCGAACAGCTCGCCGTGGTTCGTCAGCTTGTATCGGCTGTCACGCGCATACGACCTGCCGCTCAGCTCAACATAGGCCCACTCCCGCGGCGTTCCCTTCTGACCGCCGATCTGCGCGGCAAAGCTGTGGCTGTCGAGCTTCACGCCGTCCGGCAGCTTCGCGCCGCCGAGCTCCGCAAACGTCGCGAAGAAATCGCTGAAGTCGATCAGGTCGTGGCTCACCTGCCCCGCGGGAGTGTGGCCCGTCCAGCTCACCAGCAGCGGCACGCGGCTGCCGCCCTCGAGCATCGTCGCCTTCATCCCGCTGATGCGTTTGCCGTCGACCGTAGCCGTCTCCACGCCGAAGTGCGCCGTGCCGTTATCGCCGGTGAAGATGATGATCGTCTTCTTGCGCAGGTCCAGGCGGTCGAGCTCGGCCAGCAGCTTGCCGACGAGCTTGTCCATGTACTCGATGTTGTCTTCGTAGAGCCGCTTCTCACCGGCGCCGGCCTTGCTGTCGGGTGTGCGGAGGATCGGGCCGTGGATGTGCGACATCGGGTAGTAGAGAAAGAACGGCTGATCCTTGTGCCGCGTGATGAAATCGACGACGAACTCGTGCATCACATCGGGAAGATATTTGTTGCCGAGATTCTGGGGCTTGCCGTTGATGGAAAACTTCGGCCCCTGGCTTTCCCAGTACCGCCCGCTGCCCTTGAAGACGATGCTCTCATCGAAGCCCCACTCCATCGGGCCAAGGCACATCTGTCCCCACTTGCCCGCGCTGCCCGTCACATAGCCCGCCTTCTTCATCACCGTCGGGATCATCGTCTCCCGGCTCGGCGCGATCGCATTGGCCGACTGATTGCTGTTGAGCCCCGTGCGGAACGGATAACGCCCCGTCAATATCTCGCAGCGCGACGGCCCGCAGAGCGGCGTCGCATAGCAATACTCAAACCGCGTCCCGGTCTGCGCCAGCGAATCGATGTGCGGCGTCTTCACCGGCCCGCCGGTGCAACCGACATCGCCGAGGCCGACGTCGTCGGACAAAATCATGATGATGTTCGGCTTCTCGGCCGCCGCGTCGGCGGCGAGCAGAGGCGACGGGATGAGCAGCAGCACGGTGACGCACGCAACGCGGAAGAGATTGAGCATCGTCGGGGCTCCAGGAATAGCCGGGATGGGAGGATTGGCCTCAAATCCAACGGGTCAGCAGCGGTTTTGTGACAGTTAAAATGAGAAAATTCAGGCGTGTGCCGCGCCATTTGCCCGGTCTCGGCATTTCCATACAGGCATTCATCGTCGGATCGCACGAGCCATGCGCGGTCCGAGCGACATGCACGTCAGCCCCGCGGCGATTACCAGCAGCGACAGGTCCGTCACCGAGGCTGCCGAGGCGTAATACACGATCGGCGGTCGCCGCAGCTCGTCCTGTTTCACGGTGCGCGCGAAATAGACATCGGCGGGGGCTTTGCGATAGGCCCAGTGATCCTCGAATTCCGTCAGCCACCAGTCCGTGGGGCCGCCCGAGAGCGGCAACTTGAGCTGTTCCAATAGGTGCATCCGATCCACCGGACCGATGTGGCCCGACCACACCGTCGCGCCGCTCCAACTTTCCTCGGGTGTCAGCTCACCGCGGTAGCGGGCCTCGGCGACAAAATAAATGCGCAGCAGACGATCGCGCGCCCCGAGCTTCGCCGCGGCTTCGGTCGAATCCGGCTCGCGGTAGGGGAAGAGGGGGCGATCGGTCTTGAAGCTGATGCGCAGCGCCGAGGCACGAACATCGCCGAGCGTTTCGCCGTCTTTGCCGCGCGCGACTTTCATCGCGGTGAATTTCCATTTTGCCTGCACATAGGGCCTGGCCCACTCGGCGATGGCGGGGGAGTAGGCGTAGCCGTGCTCCTTGAGCCAATCGACGAGAGCATCTTCGGAATCGGCGGCGAGCACGACGGCGTTGAAGCCGGCGACGAGCTTTTCTTCGAGCACTTCCACCGATGCCGCCGCCACCTTGGGCGGTGCAGGCGTGGCTGGATTTGAATCGCTGCACCCGAAGCTGAAAGGCTTGCTCTTGCGGATGATTTCCGGGGCGGTCAGCTTGGAGAGCATGGCGAACGCCTCGTTGCCCGATTCCTCCAACTCCGGTTTCGCGGGTGTCGGCACGATGAAGCCGAAGTCCGCCGCCTCGCCTTTGAAGGAAGCCTGGCGGATGAAATGCTCCGTCTTCGTCGCCGCGTCCCAGATCATGATGACGGTCTGGTCGGCGTTGATCACGGGCCTGTCCAGCGGCCCCGCGGGGCAGCAGGCGTCGGCGCCGCGCATGAAGAGGCAGCAGGCGAGCATCGCCGCGAGGAGAAGGTCGCTGAGCTTGAGGTGGGATTTCATGACGGGCCTCCGATGAATCAAGAGGTTTGGGGACGCAAGCTATTGTAATGTGAGGGGGCCTGCGGGGCGCGGTGTGCCATGCCGTCGGCTCGGTGTCGGCATGTCCGCGCGGGCCGAAGAGCATGCTCACGCAGAGCCGAGAGCATGGCACCCCATCAAGGCATCCGCTTTGTCATCCCGCGCCCATCTGCCACTGTTTGATCGCGTCGAACGGGCAGATGAGCATGATGATGTTGAGCAGCAGGTTGTCGCGGATCGCGTAGCCGACGCCGAGTTCCATGAGGAGCACGAGGGCGACGGTGATGCGCCATGGCAGCCGCCGCGCGATCGCAAAGCCCATCGCGCAGCAGGCGATGTCGGACATCGAATTCAGGATGCTGTCGCCGGTGTAGCCCAGGGCGATCGTCTCGGTGCGGTAGCGGTTGATGATGAAGCTCGAATTCTCCAGCACCTCCCACGACGCTTCGATGAAGATCGCCGCGGCGAAAGACGCGCCGACGGACCAGCGCCGCCGGCTCACGAGCGGGCTGAGCGTGCGGATCAGGGCGTAGAGGAGGATGCCGTGGATGAAGTGCGAGAAGGAGTACCAGTCGAGGATCTGCTGCGAGGTCTCGGCGCTCTTGATGTCGCCGACCCAGAGCAGGATCAAGCCGCTCTTGCTGATGACGACCCGGCCAAGCGAAAGTTCGATCATCGCGGTGACGATGCAGATCGCCGCCGCGAGCAGATAGAAGCGCCGCTCAACGCCGCGTGTCACGCCGCCGCCTGCCCGGGATTGAAATGCACGGAGGTTCTGCACGCCGTCCATCGTACTCGGTGAGGATGTTGCGTAAACTCAGGTAGCGCCGATCGACTTCCGCCAGAGGAACCGTTTAGGTTCCTCTGGCGCGGTACATCGGTGCTGGGCGCCTACATGGCTGGTGATCGACACGACACGTCTTACGCGAACTCGGGGCCGGCCGGGTTGGATGGGGGCAAACCGATGATGGCATCGTGGCAGGATTCGCACACAAAGCCCGCCTCCGATCCGTCGTGAGTTCCGAGATGCACATGGTCGATCACACAAGCGGGGAACTGAATCCGTTGCCGCAGTGATCTTCGATTGAGAACACACTTGAAATAGACCCACTCACGACAGTTGCTCGACCAAGCAGCGCCGCGAAATGTTTCGGGGACGCCGGCTGCAATCAGAGCCTCTTCAAGTGGACGAAGATGTTCGCACACCATGATGCACCTCGTCACCGCTTCGGCGGGCCGCCGGGGCGGCGGGGGAAATTGACCTTGGGGCGCGGCGTGGGGGCGGGGAAGGGTTTTGATGCGAACGGTGACGGGCCCGTGCGCGGGGCGGCGGTCGGGGGTTTCGGGGCGAAAGGGGAGCCGGGCTTGGGCGGGCCGTGCTGGAGCGGGGCGCTGCGCTGGCCGGGGGTGGGGGGGTTGGAGCGGGGCGGGAAGGGGCGTGCGGATTTGGGCGGGCCGTGGGGCGTGGGGCGCTGGGGGTGCGCTAGCCGGGCGGCTACGCCGCCCTGGTCGGCGGGGTTGAAGGGGCGTGCTCGCGGCGCGAATGGTTTTGCGGGCCGAGGCGGCGCGGGGCGTGGTGTGTGCTGCGGCGCGGCGGCGGTCGGCGCGGTTGTTGCGTCGGCGGGGGCTTCGGCGGGCTTGGGTGAGCCGTCGATGGCATCGAGGGCCTGGACGAGGCAGCCGAGTGCGCGATCGACTTTGTTGTCGGCTTTGCCGCGGAGTTGGAACATGGCGTTGTGGATGTAGCTTCGGACGCGGCCGAGTTCCGAGGAGCTGAGCTTGCGGAGATTGGTTTTGGCGGGCATGGGGAGCGTTCCTTGTCTGTCTAGTTATTTATTGATTTTATGGGCCACAGATTTCCAAAGAATCGGCGAGAGTTCATTGTGGACCATTTCATCGGTCCAGCCACCGCCCGAGAAAAAATGCCACGCGGTTAGAGCTTTTGCGTCACCGATGCAGATACCAAACGTGGCACGGAAATAAATGATCACGATTAGCTGTGAGTGCTTTGTGAGGCTGAGCTTGGTAATCAGGAATTGAACAGCCTCGATCGCGCCGGCGCCCCGGGACACGAATTGGCGTAACTCGTCGACGACTTGCGGGTCCGGGCTGTACGAGGTCGTTTCCACGTGGAGATTGTACCGGTTTGCAGTGCGGCACAATTACGCAGGGGCATTGCCGGATTCGTCTGTCGAATCCTCGCGCAATTGCCGAACTGCCCGGTAGCCCATGATGGACAGCACCAGGAACAGGATGTGCGCCTGAAGCGAGGCGAGTGCCTGGTTCTTGTTCGCGTTGTGGTAGGTGGATGACAGTTCCCGGGTGTCCGGCGGCAGTTCAGTCCATTTCTTGCCCGTTTCAGTTTCGTAGACGAACAGATCCTTTCAGACGTGGAACTTGTCCCCCGTCTTCTCGCTCGACATGGCGACAAACACGTGCTGGTCAGGACGGGCGAAGATCGCTACGGCATCGATGACGAGCGCCAAGGACGCCGCCAGCGCGAAGAGGGCGAGGATCGTGCGGGCGGTTTTCAGCGGCGGGAGCTTCGGGCGCTGCGGCGGAGGGGTGGTGTCGGGTTTCGGGTAATCGCGGCGGACGCGCGCGAGAATCTCGTCGGTTGTCGGCGGGTTTGCATCCGGCAAGGACGGCTCATCGGACATCGCAAATCCTCCCAAGAGAATCAAAGGAACTTGGCACGATGTGAGCGCACGACAAAGGCGGGTCGCTCAGGGTTTTAGGGGCTGGATTTTGAGCGAGAGAGCTTCGCCAACGCGGCGATCTGGTCGTCGGTCAGGGCTCGGGGGATGAGGACGATCTCGTCGATCTGGCCGAGGAAGGGCGGGGAGAGTTTGAGTTCGGAGTCCGCGGTGTTGTAGTTGTGGACGGTGGAATTAGGAAGAAGCACGCCATCGACGTACCAGCGGAGGGTTTTGCCATCGTAGGTGATGGCGTGGTGCTGCCATTGCTTGGCGGGCGGGATGTTGGGCACCCAGTCGTTGCCCCAGCCGTAGGCCCAGAGGCTGAAGCTGGATTTGTACATTCCGACGTGGAACTGTTTGCCGTCGGCGTTGGTTCCCCAGCCGAGAAGGGGTCGCTGCTCGGAGGTGGGGTGCGTTTTGTTGTTGACCCAGAAGGCGAGGGTGCGGGGTTGTGCGCCGGTGATGCCGACGTTGGCGGTGGTGCGGAGGGAGGATTCGCGGGAGAAATCGAGGGCCAGGCCGAGACCTGGGCGGCCGCCGGTGAGCGAGGCTCCCTGGACGATGGCGTCGTTCTTTCTGGCGCTCTGGTCGTGGACGATGAGGCGGCCGTCCTTCTCGGTGACGGTGTCGCGGTCGAAGGTGAGGACGAGGATCGCGCCATCGAGTGGACTGGCGGCTCCGGCGGACTCACCGGCGAGGAACGCCTTGAGCTCGCTCTGGACGGCAGTGGCTTGATCGACCTTGAGGGCGCGGGTGTATTCGCGGATGGCCGAATCGTAAGCGAGCTTGGTGCGGCCGCGGACCTCGGCGACGGCGCGGTTGTAGCGCCCGAGGGCGAGCTTCATGGCGGGGGAAGCGGGCGGCGTGCCGCGCAAGTCGAAGGCGGTCTTCTCGGCGGTGACGGCTTTGACGCCATCGAGATCGCCGGTCGCGGCGACGGCTTTGATGCGCTCATCGAAGGCGACCAGGAGCGCGGCGCGGGCATCGGCGAGCGAGGCGTCGGCGGCTGCTTTGGCTTTGTCGAGCTCGGTGCGGATGGGATCGGCGGCGGGAGTGGAAGCGGGGGCTGGAGGAGGAGTTGCAGCGGGAGCATCGGCGGCGCGCAGCGGTGCGGGGAGGAGGAGCACGGCGCCGAGCAGCAACGCGGCGGCGCGGGACAGGAGATTGGGTTTGATCCGAGGGTTGAAGAAACGGCTCATATCAATGCTCCGATGTCACGAACGGGTGAGGGGCGCGAATGGCGTGGAACGAGGTGTGGAGATTGTACCCGTGGGTGCGGGGTGTCAATGTCGGGTGGGCGTGATGCGATAGGCGGGCGGCAACGTCGACCTGGTCGGGGGCGCGCACAAATGTGGTGCTGAAACCGGACGTCCGGGGGGTTTCCCGGAAGCGCGGTTGGCGTGCTTGGGATTCGCAGCTTTAAGGTGTGGAATCGGCGGGGAGTTAAGACGGGAGGTTCGGCGGGAGCTGTCAAGAAAAAAGAGGAGGGGGGAGGGGTGAAATGTGTCCGAACGACGGGTTTGTGCGCACGGGCGCGGCAGTTTCAAGTTGCAGGTTTCAGGGTTTCAAGTTGGGGAATTCAGAACTTGAAACTTGAAACTCTGAAACTTGAAACTTTCCGGGGCCGACCCGCGGGGATTCGGAGGAACCTCATCCCCGGGCTTGGAGGATCAGCGGGGGCGGAAGGATTCTTGGTAGAGGGCGGCGAAGTCGGGGGCGGTGATGGGGCGGGGGTTGAATTGGGCGGTCCACTGATGAGCAGCCTCGTCGGCGAGTTTGGGTATGAGGGATTCGGGGATGTTCGCGGCGGCGAGACTCGCGGGGATGTGGGCGGCTGTAAGGAGGCGGTGAATGGTGGCGAGCAGTGCGGCGAGGGCGGCGGCGGGGTCGGCGTCGGGTGGAGTCAGGCGGGCGTGGAGGGCGAGTTCGGAGTAGAGGGCGAGCGTGGCGGGGTCGGCGGAGTTGTAGCGGACGACGGCGGGGAGCATGAGGCCGACGGCCTGGCCGTGGACGGTGTGGCAGTGGGCGGTGAGGGGATTGGCGGCGGCGTGTGCGGCGCCGAGCATCGAGTTCTCGATGGCGGTTCCGGCGAAGGCGGCGGCGAGGAGCATGTGGCCGCGGGCTTCGAGGTCGGTTGGGTGCTCGAGGACACGCGGGAGATTGGCGACGGTGAGTCGCAGCGACTCGCGGCTGTAGAGCTGGGAGATCTCGGTGCGGCGCGTGGTGACAGCGGTCTCGACGGCGTGGGTCAGCGTATCGATGCCGGTGTTGGCGGTGACGTGGCGGGGCTGCGTGACGGTGAGTTCGGGGTCGAGGATGGCGACGCGGGCGGCGGCCTTGGGATCGCCGCAGGCCATCTTGATGTGCGTCTTGGCGTCGGCGATGAGGGCGTAGGATTGGCACTCGGAGCCGGTGCCGGCGGTGGTGGGGATGGCGATGAGGGGGAGCATGGGCTTGGTCGCCTTGCCGGTGCCCCAGTAGTCGTGCATCACGCCGCCGTTGGTGAGCAGGAAGTTGCAGGCCTTGGCGGTGTCCATGCTGGAGCCGCCGCCGAGGGCGATGATCGTGTCGATGTGTGCGGGACGGGCGATGGCGAGGCAGCGGTCCACATCTTCGGTGGTGGGATTCTCGCGGACGTGGTCGAAGAGCGTGGCAGCGAGGCCGGCGGATTGCAGGATGTGCATGAGCCGGGCGGCGTGACCGGCGGCGACGATGCCGGGATCGGTGACGAGCAGGACGCGCTTGGCATCCCAGGTGCGTGCGAGCTCGGCGGTGCGCTGGATCGCGGCGGGGCCGAAGACGATGCGCGTGCGCGGCTGGAAGTCGAAGCCGAGGAGGGCGTCGGCGCCCGGGGGGATCGGGTGATCCTCGGCGAGGTGGCGGAATGTGGCGGCGGGGCGGTTCATGCGGTGCGTGATGCGGCGGGAGCGGCGAGCGATGCACGCTGGATGGAGCGGCGGTGGTAGAGGAACTCGAAGAGGTTGCCTTCGTGGGGCTGATCCCATTCGACGTGGATGGTGGCGATCGGGCCGAGGTTCAGGCGCTGGATGTGCGGGCAGTTGAGGAGTTGCTGGGTGAAGGCGGGATCGTTGGTCAGCGCGGTGACGACGAGCGACGGGCCGATCTTGGTGAGCATCTGATCCTGCGGCAGCTCGACGACGGACGCGTAGGGGAAGAGGAATTCCTTGTTGGCCAGCGGATGGTCGAAGCTATCGCAGCGGATGATGGTGGGCAGAAGGTAGGTGCGATCCTCGAAGGTGATCTTGCGTGGCGAGCCGCCGCGGAGCTGCGCGGTGAGGTCGGCGGCGCCGGGCGTGGCGAGGCCGGTCGTGATGGAGCTGTCGATGAAGTCGGCCATCGCGGGGTTGGCGAAGCTGGAGAGGAGCGCGGCGGGGTCGGTGGCGGCGCGGGGCTGGATGGCTGCGAGACGCTTGGCGAGCGCTGCGGCGATCTCGTCACCGTGAGATGGAACGACGATCGCGGAAGCATTAATGCATGAGCGGCCGCCATTGGCGGTGATGGAATCGACCATCACATCGAGGTAATCGGGCCAGCGGTCGGCCTGATCGGCGCCGAGGATGATCTTGGACCAGCCGGGGCCGTGGGCCTCGACGTTGGGATTCGCGGCGTAGCGTTCGACGGTCGCCTGATCGCCGAAGATGAGTGCTTTGCCGCAGGCTTCGAGCAGTGCGGCGGAACCCTCGTGATCGGTGGGGTAGAAGCCGAACGCCTCGGCGGGACAGCCGGCGGCGATGAAGGATTGGATGAGGCGCCAGGGCGTCCACGGCTCGTCCTTGCCGGGCTTGAGGATCACGGGAATCTTCAGCGCCACCGCGGGAAGCCAGAGCGAATTGACGGCCGGTGAGTTGCTGGGCAGCACGACGCCCATCGCACAGCTCACCGGGAAATAGCTGACGGGCACGCCGTTCTGCTCGCCGATGCCGGAGTCGATCACGGCGAGATCGAGCCCGCGCGTCAGCCCGCGCAGGATCGTCGGCATATTCGCCAGGACATGGTTGATCTTGGCCATGTTGCGGCGGAGCAGCGAATGCGGCATGCCGCTGGTGGACGAGAGCGTCGCGATGTATTGGTCGGGGGTGTGGGTCGTGTCACCGATCGGAAGCGCATCATTGAGGAAGCGATGGCCGGCCTCGGCACAGATCTGCATGAGACGTGCACCGGGAATCGCGGCGAGTTTCGCGCGGGCCTCGCCGAATTTCTTGGCGTCACGCCGGATGATGCCGGCGTTGACCTGACTGATCTGCGCGAGGGTTTCACCGCTGCCGAGCGCCTTCACATCGGAGCGATCGAGCGATTCGTAGGGCTTACCAAGACGCAGCGCGGGGATGTGCAGCATGCTCAGTAAACCCCTTCAACGATCGGCTTCTCGCTCGCCCCGAACGGCCGGACTTCCGCGACGCCGTCCCAAGGATATTCGGCGCAGGGCGGCTTGCGCAGCGCTTCGTCACGCTCGAGGAATCGCGGCAGGAACAGCTCCTTCGTCAGCGTGGTCAGCTCGACGCGGCCCCATGTGTTGTAGTCGACGATCTGCGTCGTGTTCTTCGGATCGACGACGCGCAGCACCGCGCGGGGCTGCGGGGCGTAATACGTGATCGAGTAACCTTCACGGTCAAAGCCGGGTTTGTGGGCTGCGAGGCCCATCAGCGTGTTGCCGTAGGTCGGCACGAAACCGACGCGGCTCTCGAGGACCTCTTCGCAGAGGAAGCGCGTGTACTGCGGCGTCATCGTCGTGCCGCCGACGAAGATGCCCTTGATGCCGTAGTCGGGGACGTTGATCTGTTCGCCGAGGGCTTCGAGGAGCTTGGGCGTGGTGAACAGGCAGGTGATCTTGCGGTGTTTCATGATCATCACCGCCTGCTCGATGACGTGCGTCATGTACGCTTTCGCCTGGTCGAACTGCTTGGAGCCGATTAGGCGCTTGACCCAGCGCGGGTCGAGGTCCACGAAGAAGCAGCACGACCCGCGGAAGTTGGCCAGGTGCTCGATGGCGAGGCGCAGGCGGCGCGGGCCGGTCGGGCCGACCATCAGCCAGTAGGAGCCGCGCGGGAACTGGTCTTCCTTGAGCGTGGCGGAGAATTGCTCGTAATCGTATTTGTAATCGTCCCACCCGATGCGCTGCTTGGGCATGCCGGTCGTGCCGCCGGTCTCGAAGATGCAGAACGGTCGGCCCTTGTACGCCTTAGGCACCCACACCTCGGGCTGCTCGAAGCGGAGCACGTCGTCGTGGAAGTGATCGAAGACGCGCGTGATGTCGGCAAACTTCTGCACATCGCGCACCGGGTCGATCTTCTTGTCCGCGGCGTATTTCACCCAGAACGGGCAGCCAGTCTCGGGCGAGAAGTGCCACTTGATGATGTCGCGGGTGTGCGCATCGAGCGCGGCCTGTGCGGCGGCGACGGTGCTGGAGGATGGATTGACGGTGGCGGTGGTCATAGCGCGGGACTCGCAAGGGCTGGGGTTTCTTCGGCGGCGTTGAAGTAGCGGTCAATGGTCTTGCGCGACGGCGGCGGCGTGAGCAGCGAGACGACAAACATGAGCAGACCCGAACCGAGGACCATCGGCACGACGGGGAGGTAGCCGTAGATCGTGATGTTGCTGGGCGTGCGGAGGAGCATGTCGCCGAGCTGCGGGAAGATCTGGATCTGCAGCGGGGGCTTGATGTTGGTCTTGAGGAACTCGGTCATCGCGTCTGCGGAATAGTTGTAGAGCCACCATGTTCCCAGCACGGTCGCGGCGACCCAGAGCGTCGAGGCGAGCGCGCCCCACTTGTTGCTGCGCTTCCAGAACAGCGCCGCAATCATCACCGGCGACATCGCCGCGAAGCCGGAGAAGGCGAAGCGCACCGCGATGTCGAAGATCGCTTCGACGTTCTTGAGCTTGAGCGCGATGATGTACGCCACAGCCGAGACGATGAGCACGAAGATGCGGCCGGTCCACGCCTGGACATTGGGGCTGAAGCGATCCTTGCCGCCGTAGTGGGCAAAGATGTCGCGGGTGAACATCGTGACGAGGGCGAGGATCTGGTGGCTGTCGGACGCCATCACGCATGACATGATGCCGGCTCCGAGGAACGCGGCGACAAGCGGGGCGGTGTTGGAGTTGAGCAGGCGGAGCAGGACATCATTCGACTCGCCGGACTTGAGCCCGGCAAACTGCGACGCCGCGACGACGCCGAGGAACACGGCGGGCAGCCAGATGAGCATGATGCAGATGGGATAGACGACGACGGTCTTCTTGAACGCCGTAATCTTACGGGCGCTGAGGCACATGATCGCCATGTGCGGGAACATGATCGATGAGAGCGGGATGAACATGTAACTGAGAAATTCCTGCGTCGGGATCTTCTCGCGTGAGAGCAGCATGGCGGTTTTGGGCGACGCGGCGAGGTGTTCCATGACATTGCTGTATCCTCCGAGGCTCTGGCTGATCAGTACGACCGCGATCCCGCCGAACACGAGGAAGAGGATCGTCTGGAATGTGTTGACCCACGCGGCGCCGCGCATGCCGCCGAGGAAGATGTGGATCGTCACGGCGAGCACGACCGCCGCGGCTCCGACCTCGTAGCTGAGGACGTGCTTGAGCACCTTCGTGCCGTCGGCGGCGACCTCGGTGTAGCTGGTCAGAGCCTCGATCGTCGCTCCGCCGCCCATGAGGGCGATGATGATGTAGGGGATGAGCATCAGCGCGGTGACGATGAAGATGACGGTGCCGATGTGCGAGCATTCCCAGCGATCGCGGAAGAAGTCGACCTGGGTGATGTGTCCGAAGCGTTTGCCGAGCCACCAGAGGCGTGTGCCGATGAACAGGAGCGTGAGCGGGATGATCAGGCCCGACGACGAGGCCATCAGGCCGTAGACACCGATGCCGCGCTGATACGCCATGCCCGAGGAGCCGAGGATGGCGAAGGCGGTCATGTTCGTGCCGAACAGCGAGAGGAGGAAGACGATCTCGCCGATGGAGCGGCTGGCGAGGAAGAAGTCTTCGCCCGACGCCTTGCGCTTGCTGAACGCGACGGCGCCGACGATCGCGACGATCGCCAGGTACGAGAGGATGATGATGGCGGGGATCATGGATTGATTCCTAGGAGAATGACCAAATCCCAAATCCCAATGACCAATGGGGGACAAGAGATTGATTCGTTCGTCTTACTTGGTCATTGGGATTTGGGATTTGGTCATTCGCATTCAGTGTCCGGATTCTTGCTGCTCGACCCCCGCTTCCGGCTGGACGTTTTCCAGATGCGTCGGCCAGGCGAGTTTGACGAGCAGCGCCATCGTCACCGCGGCGAGCAGCGAGTAACCGGCGTGGTACGCCAGGCCGATGGGGATGAAACCCAGGACGAGCGTCTTGTTGGTCCAGAGCCAGAAGTCCTGGTGGAGGATGACCATCGCCAGGATCAGGCCGATGACAAGCGGTTTGCGCATGATTTATTTGCTCGCGGGGCCGGAGATGGCGAAGAGGTTCGTCGTGGTGGACACGTAGAGCACGCCGTCCTCGGCGATGGGAGTCGAGAGGATCGCATCGGGGAAGTGGACGGTTTTGAGGAGCGTGGGCTTGCCGCCTTCGCCTTTGTCGGCTTTGAAGATGTTGAGGTCGCCGTCTTCGTTGCCGATGTAGACCTTGCCATCGGCGACGAATGTCGAGCCCCAGATGTGGCTCATCGTGTCGTGCTTCCACTGGAGCTTGCCGGTGTCGGCGTCGAGGCAGTAGACGAAGCCGGAGAAGTCGGCGATGAAGACGAGACCGTCGTCGGTGACGGAGCAGGTTGAGATCGAGCGGTTGATCTCGTCGAAGGTCCAGATCGCCTTGCCGGTAGCGTCGAGGCATGACAGGCGGCCCTTGCCCTCGCCGTGCTCGGGGTCCTGACCGATGGCGATGTAGACGCGGCCCTTGCTCACGACCGGCGTGGCGATGAACTCGCTGGGGCCTTCGGGCAGCGAATATTTGATGGGCTTGCCGTCGGGTTTGAAGCGGTATTCCTTGGGGTTGCCGTCGTAGCGGAAGAGCTCCTTGAGCGTGCCTTCGCCGTCGGCGTCGAGGGCGGGCTTGGCATCGAATCCGTAGCAGAAGCCGTCGGGCCCACCGAAGATGAGCTGGGCTTTGCCATTGAATTCGCCGAAGGAGGGGCTGGACCAACCGCCGTGCATGATGCGCGTCGAGATGCTGCTCATCTCTTCACCGCAGAGCTTGCCGGTCTTCTTGTCGAGGGCGATGAGTGCGGGGGCTTTGGGATTGGTGATCTTTGTGTGCGACCAATCCACGCCGTTCGAGGTCGAGGCGTAGACGAGGTCGCCCACGACCAGCACGGAGCCCGCGGTGATGTTGTGCGGGAACACGCCCAGTTCCTTGGTCATGTCGAATCGCCAGATGATGTCCGCATCGGTGGGCTTGACCTCCATGGGCTTGGCCTTGCCATCGGCGACGTCCTGCATGTTGGCCATGTAGGCGCCCTCGTCCTTGAACTCGCCGTCGTTGCCGTTGGCCTGACCGTTGAGATCGAGGCAGAGGATCTCGGCGCGGTTGGTGGCGACATAGACGCGGTCGCCGTCGATGGCGGGGCTGGAGCAGATGCCCAGGTATTCCCAGTCGCCGACCTTGCCGTTGCCGAGCTTGGGGACGAAAAGCGTCCAGACGATCTTGCCGGTGGCACTGTCGAGGCATTCGAGCAGGCTGAAGTCGCCCTTGAAACGGGGATCGGTGTGGGCTTCGTTGTTGGTGCCGACGAGGATTTTGCCATGCACGAGCGTCGGGTTGCCGTAGGTCTGCGACCCGGTCTTGGCGACCCACTTGATGTTCTTCGTGGTCGCCATGTCGATGACATCCTTGCCATCGGCGGGTTTGCCGGCCTCGAAATCGACAGGCATGTTCTTGGCGCCGCTCACCATGTTCCGGCTCGGGCTCCCGCCCCACATCGGCCAGTCCGCGGCGAATACGGGAGGGGAATTGAACCGCGAAGGCGCGAAGGACGCGAAGAGGAACAAGGCAATGATGCGGAACGAGTTTTTATTTGAAGAGATCATATTTTTCTTCTTCTATTGAATTTTCTTCTTCGCGTTCTTCGCGCCTTCGCGGTTCAATCTTGCCTTACTTGTTGGGCGTGATGCTCAGGTTGTCGAGATAGACGCGTGCCACGGGCTGCGGCGAGAAGCCGAAGACGCCCGGGGCGCCCTGCGCGTGCACGTGATCGTGCGTGAACTCGATGGTCCACTTCTCGGGCTCCGCTTCGCCGCGTTTCCAGATTTTGCCGCGGACGATTCCGCTGCCGTCGGCGTTGGCATCGACGCGCGTCTTGATCGTGTACCACGCCTTCGCCTCGACCTTCAGCGGAACTCCGACGTTGATGCGCTCCAGGTTCGAGCTGAGGCGGAATACGTCCGCGTTGCCGTCGATCGTGAAGAGATAGCGCTGGTTGATGATGCCGACCTCGCCCTTCATCCGGCGATTGCCGTCGGTGCGCACGTCGGCCTGCATCGTGTAGTTGTGCTCATCGGGGTGACCGATGAATGTCATCGCGCGGATCAGCATCACGTTGTCCGTCGTCTTGACCAGCACGTTCGATCCCTCGAACTGGCGGATCTCCCACTTGAACCGCCCGCCGATCCAGGGCAGCGGCGGATACGCGAATTTCACACCGGCCTCGGTCGCGTGATCATTCGTGATCGGCGTCTTCTCGAAATCCTCGTTGTACGGCAGCTTCGGCAGCACACGGCCCCGCGTCGTGCCGAAGATTTCACCGGCCGTCGCTTTCCACGATCCCGCGGAAATCTTCGCCGCCGGGCCCGCGACCATCTCCGCGCCTTCGAACTCGGCGTCCATCGCCGCTTTCACCTTCGCCGTGGCAGGGACGAAGTGCTCCCACTTCGCATCGGTCACCGCGGCGACGACGTTCCCCGCCGCGTCGATGCTCGTCACCGTGAACGCCTGCTTCTCACCGGGCCGCAGCAAGACCTCCATCGGCGTGATGTGCAGCGACTTGGCCGCGCCGGGCTTCGTTTCTGCGGCTGCGATCGCGCTGACCGTTGGCAGATTCTTTGCGTTGTCCTTCACGCCGAAGCAGTAGAGTTTCTCGGTCGTATGGACGTAAATTTTTCCGTTCCACACCGCGGGGGAACCGAGGCAGTTGCCGCCGAGTTTCACCTTGCACAGTTCGTCGGCGCCCTTGTCGGTGGGGCGGAGGATGTAAAACTCGCCATCGTTCATCGGCACATAAAGCTTGCCGTCGGCGAAGAGCGGCGAGGCGTGGATCTGCGTGTTGCCGAGTTTCTTGGTCCAGAGCGTTTTGCCGGTCGCGGCATCGACGCACCAGAGCACGCCGTTGGTGTCGAGCTGGAACACGCGGTCACCGGCGAGCACCGGGGAGCTGCTGAACATGCTGATGTCATCGTTGCGCCACGCCTCGGCGGTGCGCTCGAGCGTCGCGGTGCCGGCCGGAGTTCCGGGCGGGCTGCCGGCGGGAGCCTCGGCGGGCTTGGGCGTCGCGCTGACATTGACCGCGACCATTCGGCCGCTCTTGGAACTGTCCACGTTCTCCAGTGAGTGGACGCCGATCAGGTTGCCTTTGTAGAGCACGGGGCTGGAATTGATGCCGCCCATGCAGATCGCGTAACGCCAGAGCGGCTGGCCCGTGCGGGCATTGACGCCGACGAGATTGCCATCGCCTGTCGCGCAGTAAAACACGCGCCGACCCTGCGCATCTTCGGTCAGCAGCGGCGTGGCGAAACTGTTGTCCTTGAGGAACGGCGGGCCCACGCCCGGATCGCTCGACCACACCAGCAACCCGTTCGTCTTGTCGAACGCATAAAAGCGGTCGCGCACCGGGCCCTCCGAGCCCCAGTTGCTCGCCACGCAGTGAACGATCACGCGGTCGCCATCGACGACGACGGCTCCGGTGCGGCTGTTGGGGAACGTGAGCCGGCCGAGCGTCTCCATCAGCGGCTCTTTCCAGAGCTGCTTGCCGTCGGGGCTGTAGCAGTACAAATCGCCGGGTGTGGTGCAGAGGAAAATGTTGCCGGTCGCCGGATCGATCGTCGGGGCGCCGATGGTGTAGCGGTCGTAAACGGTGTCGCTGAGGAAGTCGCTGAAGGCGTGCTCCCACACGGGCTTTCCGGTCTGCGCATCGAGGCAGGCGAGCACTTCCTGCAGGTTCGCCCCTTCGCCGCGGTAGCCCCATGTGTAGACGCGCTCACCGGCGGGCGTGCTGGCGATGACGGGTGTGCCTCGGCCGCGCAGGTCGAAGCTCCAGAGATCCGCCGCGCCGCCGAGTTCCCATTTCTCGGTCAGGCCGGTTTCGAGGGATGTGCCGTTCTGCTGCGGTCCGCGCCAGTTCAGCCAGCCCGTCACGCCGGTTTCGGCGTGTGCGAGCGGTGCGGCGGCGGCGAGGATGAACGTGGCGATGCAAGCGATCGCCCAACCAAATCGAGTGGAGCGTTTGTCGATCACCTCGGGAATCCTTATAAAAGGTGCCTCGGATCGGCCGCATTGTCGCGGCTGACCGGAGGCGGCCGCCGCATTCATACTTATACGTACAATTGTTGAGAGCACGATACCCGATGTCCACTCATGGATCAACGCCGCCGCTCTTCGACCCGCCCGTCGATGATCCCTCGCGCCGCCGCCTGCCGCCGCTGCTGCGGCGGTCGTGGTACAGCCTGAACCAGGCCTTCCGACGCCGCATCGCGCACCTGCAGATCACGCCCGACCAGTTCACCGTCCTCCGCTGGCTCGTCGAGGAGGAAGCCAAGGCCGGCATGACCCAGCGCCGCCTGGCCGACCTCATGGCCAGCGATCCGAACACCGTCACGTCCGTGCTCAACCGCATGGAATCGGCCGGTCTCATCGAGCGACGGCCCCACGCCTCCGATCGCCGCGCCAAACTCGTCGAGATCAAAGCCAAGGGCCGCCGCGTTTACGACCAGGCCCGACAGGTCGCCATCGATCTGCAGACGCAGGTCATGTCCGTGCTCCCCCGCGCCAAGCGGCAGACGTTCCTGGAGACCCTCGAAAAAATCGCCGACGCCGCCCGCGTGGCCTGCGACATCGAAGAAGCGAAGGCCGAGACGTCGAGCGAAGAATCCGAGCGGTAAAAATTTGTTTCCCCTCTTCTTCGTGTCCTTCGCGCCTTCGTGGTTAACCCGTCTTTTCCATCTCCGCCCCGCGCTTCGTCACCAGCGCCGCGACGCGTTCCAAGGCTTCGACGGTGGCGATCACCGGCGACAAATCGTTGCAGAAGTAGATGCCGCCCCAGCCGCGCTCGATCGGGGCGGGGTCGAAACGCGTGCCGCCATTTGTGCGCTCGGTCAGCCACGCCACGCCGCGCCACATCACGTCCCACGTCTCGCGCTCGGTGATCGGCCGATTGGTCGGGGCGCCGCACTCCACACAACCCTTGAGCAGAATCTCCGTCAGCGCCGAGATCGCCGCGGCGGTCTCCTCGATGCTTGCCGGGCCGCCGCGCCGGGCGCTCCAGCTTCCGTCGGCGTTCTGGTTGTCCACGATCCAGATCGCCGCCTCGCTGGAGTGGTCGGCGAGCATGACGCGCGACGTGCCCATGAGCGGATTCGCCCCGTCGGGCTGGTGCGCGCTGCCGAAGTGTTGAGGGAGCCAACTGCCGTCGGGCTGTTTGCAGTCTTCGAGGAAGAAATAGGCGCGGAGGCGGGCGGTATCGATCACCTTGGCCAGCGCCGGGTCGATGTCACGCTGCCAGACACGCCACGCGCGGATCACGTGCGCGGTCGTGTCGGAGCGGTTTCCGGTGTCGCATGCGTCTTCGCCAACGCCGCCGTCGCGGCCTTGCAGCTTCAACAACGTTCGAATCGCTGAATTCGTCTCCCACTTCCATTCATCCAATGAATGGCGGTCCGCCGCATACACATAGGCCATCGCGATCAATCGCTCCGATATGTCGCGTGCGCCCTGCTTTTCCGGCGCGTCCATGAAGGCACAATCCACAAGCGACTTGATATCGAGTGTCCCTAGATAGCGTTCCAAGTTACCGCCCGCCGCAAGCGCGCTAACGGATTGCGACGTGACCGCCGATCGATCCTCGGGGATCAAACGCCAGCTGCCGTCGTCGCGGATAGATTTGGCAAATGTATCAGCCAAGAATTTGGCCATCCAAATGCGCTGGCGGGACCAAGGGAAAAGGCGCTGCAGGAAGCCAAATCCGCGACGGTGCTGGGTTAGAGCGCGCTGCAGCCCACTGAGGGACAAAGGGGCGGAATCGAGTTGACGCGATGCGTGTCGCACGATCTCTGGCAGAAATTTCACCGCATCGACTGCCTCACCGATCTTCATCGCCCACGTGGCCAATTCTGTCGCGGTGCGGCTTGACTTAGCCCCCGATGCGTCGCCCCAGCCGCCGTCATCGTTACGGTTGGCGAGGAGCCACTCCTCGCCGCGCCGGATCGTTGCGGAGTATTTCGCGGCATCGATCAGCTTCAACTGCGCGACAATCGCGGCCGTCGCAACTGCGCTCGATGACGTTCGGCCGATCCAATCGCCTTCGGCGGTGCGGCGCGATAGCAGCGTCTCGGCGGCGCTGCGCCGCGTCTGGTCGAAGACCGAGGGGTCAAATTGCATTTTCAGGGTGACCGCCACGCTGGACTTCTCCACCGCTTGCGGCTTAGCGCTCCGGAGCGCTACGCCGCAAGCGGCAAGACCAATAGGGAATTACTTGCGCACATCGACGCAGACGAGTTGCCCCGTGTCGTTGGTGCGGGCGTAGATTCGGCCGTGCGCCATGATCGGGGAGGTCCAGCACTTGCCCTTGAGGACCGGGGTCTGGGAGATCGGTTTGAATCCCTCGGGACTCGCGTTACCGATCGAGAGTGTGCCGTCGTCGCTGAGGATGATCAGCTTGCCATCGGACGCGATGAGCGAGGCGCAGCCGAAGCCGTCTTGGCGCCATTTCTCTTTGCCGGTTTTCGCTTCGAGGCAGACGAGTCGGATCTGCGAGCTGCGGTGGCTGTTGCCGTCGAAGCCGTAGAGGTAATCGCCGATGAGCACGCTGTTGTTGAGGTGGTTGCTCATCTGTTTGTTGCGGTAGATGACACTCAGCTCGCCGGGCTGGAGTTGCAGGAGGGCGCAACCTTTTTCGTAGCCGGTGGAGAGGAAGACGGTCTGGCCGATGATGATCGGGGTGGTGGCATTGGTGTCGAAGCTGGTTTTCCAGGTGTAGTGGCTCAGCTCCTCGCCGGTGGCGGCGTCGAGGATGACGAGGCCTGTGGTGTTGAGCGTGGCGAGCTGGCGTTTGCCATCCGATCCGAAGAGCGCGGGTGTCGAGTAAGAGGGCTTGTTGAATTTGCTCTTCCACACGAGCTTGCCGGTTTTGCAATCGAGTGCGATGGTGGGCCCGGCCTGGAACACGACGGTCTCGCCGACGATCACGCCGGAGCTGCAGAATCCCCACGCGGGTTCCTTATCCATTTCGAGCAGCGTGAGCAGGTTGGCCTTCCAGATCACTTCGCCCTTGTCAGCGGAGAGGCAGTGGATCTGGCCGGCTTTGCCGAGTGTGTAGACGCGGCCATCGTGGACGGTCGGCGTGGACGATGGACCGCCCTCGTGAAGATTGGCGACGAGCCGCTGGGCGTAGCTGAAGGTCCAGATTTCCTTGCCGGTGTTGGCATCGAGGCAGTAGACGGTGTCGTAATCGGAGTCGTGTTCCTTGTTGTGCTTGTTGCCCATGGCATAGAGGCGATCGCCGCCGACGGCCATGCTGGCGAAGCCGGTGCCGATGGTGGCGGTCCATGTGATCTTGGGTTTGTCGGGCGACCAGTTGGGGTCGGGCGCGATGCCGTTGGAATCGGGGCCGAGCCAGTGGGGCCAGTCCGAACCGGCGGGGGCATCGGCGGCGCTGGCCTGGTGCACGGAAGCGGTAAGAGATGCTGCGAGGAGCAGGGCCGCGATGGTGATGGAGAAGGAGTTGCGGGAATTCATGCGCCACCTTTGCGTATAGATTTGGATTGATGGACCGCGCCATTGTTGTCGCGCGGCGGTGCTTTGGCAATGTCGGATATTGGGTGCAAGTTTTCGATGGCGGCGACGTTATGATGTTCGGCCATGAAGGCGGAAGGCAAAAAACGGGGGCGGTTGTGGACTGTCGCGGCGGTGATCGCTGTCGTGGCTGTGGCGATCGTGTTCATCGTCACAGGCATGCGCGGTGGAACCGGCAGCGGTAGCGGCAGCGGGACGGCGACGTTCGTGGGTGCCGAGTCGTGCGCGGCGTGTCATGCGGCGGAGATGAAGACGTGGCGCGGATCGCATCACGATCTGGCGATGCAGGTGGCGAGTCGCGCGACGATTCTTGCGGATTTCAAGGGCGAGACGTTCACGCTGTACGGCGTGACGAGCCGCTTCTTCCAGCGCGATGGGAAGTTCATCGTCAACACCGACGGGCCCGACGGGAAGCTGGCGGACTTCGAGGTGAAATACGCGTTCGGCGTGGACCCGCTACAGCAGTATCTGATCGAGCTGAATGATGGGCGCGGGCGGGTGCAGTGTCTGACGATCGCGTGGGACACGAGGAAGAAGAAGTGGTTCACGCTTTACCCCGATGAGAAGATCGTCGCGGGCGATCCGCTGCACTGGACGGGGCGGATGCAGAGCTGGAACCACATGTGCGCCGATTGCCACTCGACGAAGCTGGACCGCAACTACGATGCGGTCGCCGACAAGTTCGAAACGAAGTGGGCGGAGATCAATGTGGGCTGCGAGGCGTGTCACGGGCCGGGCTCTGGGCACGTCGCGTGGGCGAATGCGGGTGTGATCAGCCGGTGGATGGACGGGACGCGGGGGCTCAAGCAGCCGCTGGTCGGCGCGACGAATGGGGTGCAGGTCGATGCGTGCGCCTCATGTCACGCGCGGCGTCACACGCTTGCCGACGGTTACGTGCATGGCCAGCCGCTGCTCGACACCTACATGCCCGAGACGCTGCAGGAGACGCTCTATCACGCCGACGGCCAGATCGACGGCGAGGTGTATGAATACGGCTCGTTCACGCAGAGCAAGATGTTCGCCAAGGGGATCAAATGCAGCGACTGTCACGAGCCGCACAGCCTGCAGCTGCGGGCTCCGATCGAGGGCAACGCGCTGTGCATCCGCTGCCATGATCCGGTGAAGTTCAACACGCCGGCGCACTTCAACCATCTCGTCGGCTCGACGGGATCGCTGTGCGTCAACTGCCACATGCCGACGAAGACGTACATGCAGGTGCATGTGAGGCGTGACCACAGCCTGCGTGTGCCGCGGCCGGATTGGAGCGTGGCGCTGGGGACGCCCAATGCGTGCAACCAGTGCCACGCGGACAAGACGAGCCAGTGGGCGGCGGACGCGATCGTCAAATGGTTCGGGCCGACTCGCAAGCCGTCGCAGCAGGAATATGCGGTGGCTTTCGCGGCGGCGCGGGCTGGGAAACCCGAGGCGCCGGAGATGCTGGGCAAGGTGTGGCGAAATCCGGAGACGCCGGCGATCGCCCGGGCGACGGCGATGCAGCTGCTGGCGCGGTACGGGCCGCTGGACCCGAAGCTCGGGGTGATGAAGGATGCGAGCGGCGTGGTGCGAGCGGCGGGTATCGCGGCGATGGACAGCTCGGTCGCGGCGAATGCGGCGGACATCGCCGCAGCGGCGAAGGATCCGGTGCGGGCTGTGCGGATGGAAGCGGGGCGGTTATTCGCACAGAATCCGGCGGAGCTCAAGGATGGCGAGGGGCCGGGCCGGGATGTGATGCGTGAGTACGAACGGTCGCAGATGCAGGCGGCGTATGATCCGGGAGCGTGGGTGAACATGGGAGTAGTCCACGGCGCTGCCTCGGGCGGTGACCCGAACGCCCTCGATCACGCCGAGCGCGATTACAAGAACGCGCTCCGCCTCGATCCCACATTCGTGCCCGCGAAGATCAACCTCGCGAATCTCTACAGTCAGCAGCAGCGCAACGCCGACGCCGAGAAGCTGCTCCGCGAGGTGGTCCGCGATCATCCCGAATACGGCGAAGCGCAGTATTCGCTGGGCCTGCTGCTCGGCGAGTCGCCGGAACGTGCAAAGGAGGCGAGGGACTGGCTCGGCCGCGCCGCGGCACTGCTGAAGCGCCCGCGCGTCTACTACAACTACGCGCTGGCCCTGCAGCACGCCGAACAGTTCACCGATGCCGAGGTGCAGCTGATCCGCGCCAACGAACTCGACCCCAACGACATGGACATCCTCTACGATCTGGCGATCTGCTCCATGCAGGTCGGCAAGCCGCAGCGTGCCGCCGAGTACGCGCAGCAGATGCTGGGCGTCAACCCCTCGGATCGGCGTGCCATCGAGATCCTCGCCAAACTCCAGCGGCGGTGATCAATCCTTCTGCGTCGGATTCCCCGCCGCCGTCCACCCGCTCCACCCGCCGTCCATCGACCAGACATTCGTGTAGCCCATCTTCTGCAGGTTGTCCGCAGCCAGTGCCGAGCGGAATCCGCCGCCGCAGTAGAGCACCAGCGGCACGGCGTGATCCGGCACCTTCTTCTCCACATCCCGCTCGATCACGCCCTTGCCCAGGTGCACCGCGCCCGGCAGATGCCCCGCAGCCCACTCGCTCTCCTCGCGCACATCCACCAGCGTCAGCCGCTCGCCCGCATCGAGCTTCCGCTTCACATCCTCAACGCTCAGCTCGCGCACCCGGCTCTTGGCGTCGGTCACGATCTTCAGGAATCCCGGCGAATGCTGCTTGCCCATGCGAATGCTCCCGGTAAGGGTTCTGTAACATCTTAACGCTTTGCGAACCGCAGGCCCGCCCCGGGCGTCTACAATGGTGGCGTTGAGGTGCTGCGTTTCATTTCAACTCTTGGAGGTGACCGATGTGCAGCTCAAGTGCGATCTCGAGGATGCTTTCCTTCACGACATGCTTCATGATTGCCGCGCTGGCCGTCTCGATGGTGCGCGGTGATGAACCGGCCGCCACTCCGCAACAGCCCGCCGCCGCGCCATCGCCGTACCGCGTCACCGGCCCGCAGCGTTACCAGAACCTCGCCATCTATCTCATCCACGGCAAGGCGACCAGCGATGCGAAGTTCATCACGCTGCAGGAGGGTCTGGCCAGCGGCAAGGTGAGCGTCAGCGAAAAGGGCGCGGCGCAGGTCAGCGAACTGGCGATCGAGAATCGCTCCGACCAGCCGCTCTTCCTGCAGGAGGGCGATCGCCTCAAGGGCGGCCAGCAGGACCGCACCTGCTACACGAGTCTGGTGGTCAAGCCATCGAGCGGACCGACGGGCCTGCCGGCGTTCTGCGTGGAGCATGGCCGCTGGACCGCGGGCGCGAGCGGCGACCGATTCGGTTCAACCGAAGCGTACGCGCTGGCGCCGCAGTCCGTGCGCATCGCCGCGAAAGTGCAGAAGAATCAGGACGCGGTGTGGGCGAACGTCGGTGAAGCGAAGCGGCTGCTGAGCGCGAGCCTGCAGGCGCCCAACGCCACGTCGAGCCTCAACGAAGCGCTCGACAGCCCGAAGACCGCCGCGGCCGTGAAGGGCTATGTTGATGCGCTCTCCAAGCTCCTGGCCGATCAGGACGACGCGATCGGCGTCGCAATCGCCGTCGGCGAGCGCATCGAAGAGGTGAACGTCTACGCGAATCACGAACTGCTCACCAAGATCTACCCGAAGCTGCTGGAGTCCTACGCCTCCGATGCCGCCGCGCGGGCCGACGTCCCGGGCAAGGGCAATGCAGCCAAGCCCATCGTCGCCCCTCCGCCTCCCGCCGAAGCGGTGCTCGTCTTCATGAACTCCGATGAGGCCAAGCTCGTCCGCGACGAAAAGGTGAACGCGACGAACCGCCTGACCGTCGAGAACCTCGGCGGTCGCTTCCGCTGCATCACCACCTGCGAAGGACAGCCCGTCCACACGCAGTGGATGCGCGACGTGATCCGCGGCCTCCCCGCCGGCGCCGTGCCCTCGCTGCAACTTCCGCCCGGCAAGCTCATCGTCCCATCCTCACGCTGAGCCCGCCCGACATTCCCGCGTTTGATAAGATGAAAAGCCCTCCACTATGGAGGGCTTTTCCTTCGGTGCTACAAAACGGGAACCGTTCATGCGGCTGCTCCGCAAAATCGAAAAGGCCCTCGCACCCTTTGCCGTGCCGCACACGACCGAAGCGATCATCATCGGCCAGGTGCTCTGCTACGGCCTGGGCCAGACGCAGCCCCAAAAAATCGAAGAAATGGCGTTGCAGTGGGACGCCGTCATGCGCGGCGAGTGGTGGCGGCTCGCCACATTCCTCTTCGTCCCGCCGCTGACCAATCCCGTCTTCGCGTTCTTTGGCTGGTACTTCTTCTGGATGATGGGCAAAGCCCTGGAAAATCTCTGGGGAACCCTCCACTACAATTTCTACCTCGGCGTCGCCTGCATCGCGACGGTCGCCGTCGCCTGGCTCACACCCGATGCGCCGATCGCCAACGGCTACATCGCCCTTTCGGTCTTCCTCGCCTTCGCGTTCCTTTATCCCAATTTCGAAATCCTGCTCTTCTTCATCCTGCCGGTAAAGATCAAATACCTCGCGATGATCTCGTGGGCCGGCATCTTCCTCTCCATCGTGCTGGGCGGATTGAACACGCAGCTCGCCGCCGGCGCCTCGGTGCTGAACTTCATGCTCTTCTTCGGCAAGGACGTCGTGCGGATGGTCCTCACCGGCCGGCGTCGGCTCGACGCGCGCATGAAACAGGTCGTCGAACGCGGCAAGGCATTCCACACGTGCCACACCTGCGGCATCACCGACAAGACGCACCCGACCATGGATTTCCGCTACTGCCCCGACTGCGACGGCTCGCCGGGATATTGCAGGGACCACATCAACAATCACACGCACGTTCACGCACCGGTCGCAAAACCGTAGGGCAGGATTTCATCCTGCCTCGGTCGACCCTGTGCTTAGGCGTCCCGTAAAAATATTGACGTCGTGTGTGACAAAGGCAGGGTAAAACCCTGCCCTACGAATCACATCATTCCGAGCTGCAGCTTCGCCGCGTCGCTCATCATCTCGCGGCTCCACGGCGGGTCCCACACGATCTGCACCTCCGCCTCCTTGCACTCGGGAACCGCCTCGCACATCTTCTTGACGTAGTGCGGGATCGACTGCGCCTCCGGGCAGTTGGGCGTCGTGAGCGTCATCTTCACGGTGACCTTGCCGGTGTTCTCGTCGAAATCGACGTTGTAGATCAGCCCGAGCTCGTAGATGTTCACGGGGATCTCGGGGTCGTAGACCTGGCGGATCGCCAGCACGAGCCGATCCTTCACGGGCATGTTCGGGTCGGCCAGACCGGCGACGGGCGTCGGGTCGGGGGTGGAAGCATCGCCGATGGAATTGAGTCGCATGGGTAACATTCCGTTCTCTCGCCGCTTGCGACTTAGCGCTCCGTGGCCATGGACGCAGCCAGCGCCCGGATGCGCTGGATCATCGCGCTCAGGCCGTTGCGGCGGGTCATGCTCAGGTGTTCGTCGAGCCCCAGTTTCGTGAAGAACGCCGCGGCGTCGAACGCCAGCACGTCAGCGCCGCGCTGGCCGGAGTAGATCTTCTGCAGCATCGCGATCAGGCCGCGAACGAGGTCCGCATCGGAATCGGCGAGGAATTCCAGCACGTCGGTCGTGCGGGGCTTCTTGCGTGCCGCGATGTGCACGATGCTCTGGCAACCCTTGACGAAGTGTTCCGGTGTCTTGAGCGAATCGGGCATCGGCGGGAGCTTCTCGCCGAACTCGATGATCTGCTGGTAGCGGTCCTGCCAGGTGTCAAAGAAGTCGAAGATCTCGGCGATCTCCTTCGCGGCGGCGGCGGGGGATGCAGCGGAGGCGGCGGGGTACGTGAGATTCGCGGTTGCGGTCTGGACCGGCGATTTGGTGCGAGCGTGTTCGACGATCTTGCGCAGCGCTGCGACGAAGGCGTCAACCTCTTCAAATGTGTTGTACATGGCGAACGATGCGCGGGCCGTGCCGGGGATGCCGAAGCGGTCCATGATCGGCTGGCAGCAATGGTGACCGGTTCGCACGGCGATGCCCGTCAAATCGAGCCGCGTGCCGATGTCCAGCGCGGACATCGGCGGATCGGTGACGATGAACGAGAGGACCGACGCCTTGCGGGCCGCCGTGCCGATGAGGCGCACTCCTTGAATCTTTGAGATGCCCTCGGTCGCGCGGCGGAGCAGCGCGGCCTCATGCGCACCGGCGGCGTCGATGCCGACGGATTGCAGATAATCGATCGCGGCGCCCAGGCCGATCACACCGGCGATGTTCGGCGTGCCCGCTTCGAATTTGTTGGGGAGCTCCGCGTAGACGGTCTTCTCGAACGTGACCGATGCGATCATGTCACCGCCGCCCTGGTAGGGGGGCATGGCGTCGAGCAGGGCGCGCTTGCCGTAGAGGACGCCGACGCCGGTCGGGCCGTAGAGCTTGTGACTGGAGAACGCGTAAAAATCGGCGTCGAGAGCGCGGACATCGGTCTTGAAGTGCGCGACGTGCTGCGCGCCGTCGATGAGCACCTTCGCCCCGACCGCGTGCGCCTTGGCGATGATCTCCTCGACGGGGTTCACCGTGCCCAGCGCGTTTGAGACGTGATTCAGGGCGACGAACTTCGTGCGACTGCTGAGCAGCTTCGCATACTCATCCATGCGGAGCGTGCCGGTGTCGTCGATCGGGATCACGCGGAGCTTGGCACCCGTCGTCTCGCAGATCATCTGCCACGGCACGATGTTCGAGTGGTGCTCCAGCGCGGAGATCACGACCTCATCGCCGCTCTTGAGAAACGCCCGGCCCCACGACGCGGCGACGAGGTTGATCGACTCGGTCGTGCCGCGCGTGAAAATGATCTCGGCGGGCTCGGCTGCGTTGAGGAACGCCTGCACTTTGCCGCGAGCCGCTTCATAGAGATTCGTCGCGGTCTGGCTGAGTTCGTAGACGCCGCGGTGGATGTTTGAGTTGGTCGTCTCGTAGAAACCGGATTGGGCGTCGATGACCTGCCGCGGCTTCTGCGTCGTCGCGCCGTTGTCGAGGTAGATCAGCGGGTGGCCGTTGGCCGTCTGCGAGAGGATGGGAAAATCACGGCGGACGCGCTGCACATCAAAAGCGCCGCGGGTCGAAGCCGGGATGGGCGTGGTCGTGGGCATGACTGATTCTAAGCTTGGCGTGCGTCTGAAACACCTCTCCCTTCAAGGGAGAGGTCGGCGGTCCACCGCCGGGTGAGGGTGAGATGTAGAGAGTTCAATGTGCGCATCGCGCGACGCGCACCCGGTGTTCCAATATTTTAACCCTCACCCCGGCCCTCTCCCTGGGAGGGAGAGGGGGTAAATCAGATGAGCTGTTCGAGGATCTCGCCCTGCGGCAGACGCTCGACGAGCAGGCGTTCGAGGTGGGTGCGGATCGGGGCGAAGGTCATGCGTTCGAGCGCTTCGTGGGCGAAGGCGTAGATGAGCAGGCCTCGCGCGATGTCGGTGGGGATGCCGCGGGCGCGGAGGTAGAAGAGGGCGTCTTCGTCGAGGCGGCCGGTCGTCGCGCCGTGCGTGCACTTCACATCGTCGGCGTAGATCTCCAGCTGCGGGAGTGTGTTGATCGTCGCGTCGTCGCTGAGCAGCAGGTTGCGGTTGGTCTGCTTGGCGTCGGTCTTCTGGGCGCCGGGTTTGACGACGATTCGGCCCGTGAACACCGCGGAGCTTTTGCCGTCGAGGATGCCCTTGTAGAACTGCCGGCTGTCGCAGTGCTCGGCGGCGTGGAT
>JAYVTU010000067.1:0-8584 GCA_043788485.1 Planctomycetota bacterium | reverse complement strand
GAACTCGATCGTGTCGGTCTCACCGGGGCCCAGCAGCTTGGTGTGGGCGATGATCTTCTTCTTGTAGTCTTCCTTGGTGGGGATGTAGTCGTTGGCGACGGTCGCGCCGGAGTCCTTGTCTTCGAGGACGGCTTTGCCGAACGCGGCGGGGTCTTCGCCGGTGGTGAGGATCACGATGTTGTGCCCCATCGCGAGCTTGATGAAGGCATCGGGGTTGACGTTCTTGAGGACGATCTTGACGGGCTTGCCGGCCGGGACTTCGAAGCTGTTCTTGCTGAAGGCCATCGGCGTGGCGGCGCCGCCGGCGGTGAGCTCGATGACGGTCGCCTCGCCGGCCTTGGCATCGGCGGGCTTCTCGGCGGGCTTGTCCTCGGCGCGGACGGCGGTGTAGACCAGGCCCAGAGCCAGAACCATCAACGCGAGAGTCAGGAAACGTTTCATCTCAGTCGTCCTCGTAAGGTGTTTGGAAGCGGGAGAGGCAAGGGGGCTATTAGTTTAGCGGATCATCGGTGACGCTCAAGCGGGCGTGGGAATAGGCGATCCACAGGTCATACGCCGGGGAGGGCGATGAGGTTTGATGTTCCCGCGGAAATCCTCCGCTTTGCTGTATGGTAAACTTCGCCTGAACAATAGGAGCCATGGAATGCTGACGCGGTCGCGCTGGATTGGGGTTTCTCTCGCTCTGCTCATCGCACTTCCGCTCAGTGCCACGCTGCGCGCCGCCGATCCCGCCGCGACGCCCGAGCAACCGACGCTCGACACGAAGAACACCGCAGCTCCATGCACGTTCTCCTTCTATATGGAAAATGACTCGGAGTGGCTCAAGCCCAACGGCAACACCGATCGCCACTACACCAATGGCATCGAGATCGCGATCGGCTGGCAACCGGAGTGGGCGACGTCGCTGGCCAAGGCGATCCCCGGCGGCAAGGAGAGCTCCCGCGCCGCATTCACACTCGTCGCCGGTCAGCTCATCTTCACGCCCGAGGACCTGACGCGCAGCGACCTCATCGCCGACGATCATCCCTACGCCGGTTACCTCTACGCCGGCGGGCTGCTGCAGCGGCGCGACGCGGCGGGGACGAGCCTCGATGAGTTTCAGCTCGACCTGGGCATCGTCGGGCAATCGTCGCTGGCTGAGGAGACGCAGATCTGGTTTCACAAGAACATCGCCGATGCGCAGAAGCCACAGGGCTGGGCGAATCAGATCAAGGATGAGGGCGCGGGGCAGTTCACGTTCCGCAAGAAGTGGAAATTCGATGTCGTGAAACCCGCGGAGCAGGAATCATCGGGCTTCGGCGTCGATGCGATCCCGTACGCCGGTTTCGCGCTGGGCACGGTGAAGCGCAACATCGAGGGCGGCGGGACGCTGCGTGTGGGATGGAATCTGCCCGATGACTTCGGCCCGGGACGTCTGGCCGACCCGGGCGACGCGACGGCGGTGCGGTCGAAAAACAACGCGTGGAGCGTCTACGGTTTCGCGCGGCTCAACGGCCGGGCTGTGGAGCACGACACGTTCATCGGCGGCTCCGATTTCCGCAGCGGCCCCGGCGTCACCGAGAAGCCGCTCGTCGGCGAGCTGCAGGTCGGCCTGAGCGCCGCGTACCACGGCAACGGCTGGGCGCTTGAACTGATCTACAGCCAGACGCACATGACCAAGGAATTCGAGGGCCAAGACGGCAGCGATGGCTACGGCGCCATCGCGGCAAATCTCACGCTGCTTTTCTGATCAAAGATTTTTTGGCGCGACGACGGAGAGCCGCGCCGAGCGCGCCGGCGGCGAGAATGACCGCGCTTGTTGGCTCGGGGATCGGCGTGAGGTTGGAGGGCGTAAGCAGCGCGGTGCCGATGGCGACGGTGTCGGGGCCGTTGCCGCCGCCGACATTGGTGAAGCGGAAACCGAGGAGGTTTTTCCACGCGGCGTCGAGGCTCACGCCGAGCGCCGCGACATTCTGTGCGGCGGGGATCTCGATGTCGTCGATGCTCCAGCCGACTTTTTTGGTGAAGCTACGGGCGAGCTTCAGCGGTGCGGTGAGGATGGGTTTGTTGGCGTTGTCGAAGGCGAGGATGCCGCGGACGTTGATGTCGGAGTTTCCGCCGCGCTCGAGCCAGGCGAGTTCGATGGTGCCGGGGTTGCTGTCAGCGGAGAGGACCATGCCTTGCGGGAAGAGGAGCGTGAGGATCTGTTCCTGATGCGCACCCTCTTCGGCGTCGAGGAGGTAGCTCATATTTTTGTACGGCGTGACGGCGGCGGAGTGCGTGAACGGGCCGAAGACTTCGGCGAGCGTGGCGGTGGCATTCGCTTCGCCGAGAAAGGGCGTGGAGTGGTCGGCGCGGTCGGGGTTGACGGAGTAGAGGCTGGCGGTTTTGGTCATGTCGCGGCCGATGGGCTGATTCCAGGTGAAGGTCTGGAGCCCGGCGCCGGTTTTGAAAGTGGTAAGCGAGCCGGCGGCGAAGGAGAGGAAGTTGGCGCCGGTGAATGTGGTGGAGGAGTTTTTGAAACCGAGCGTGTCGAGTCGGCGGTCGCCTGTGGCGAAGAGCGTGCTGGATGTGGCGGAGGCATCGGCGCTGTAGAAGACGGCGGCGGCGCGTGCTTCGGGCGCGGCGAGCAGCATGGCCGCGGCGGCGAGCGCGGCGGCGAGGAGCGTGATCAGGGCGCGGGACAAGCGGTCGCTGCGGTGAGCGATGGACATGGCGAGGCTCCGGTTGGGGCGCTTCGCGGGCCGAAAAAGATTTGGCGTTTGAAACTCTCCCCGGTCCATGACATCGGCTGACGGGAGCCGCGACTGAGGTTCAAATCGGCGAGCCTACGATATAACCTGTGCGGACCTGCACTTGCGTAAAATTAGTGGTGGTTTGCCGCAAGGCACATAAATGGTGAAACGCCACATCCTTGCGAGCCCGGGTAGTCGCCGTAAGTAGTTTTACCACCCCCGCATAACCCAAATAAACTGTTGCTCCGGCATAAACGGTCATGTAAACTGACTTCTGCATGAGTCGAGCTGCGCCAAGGGTGCGCGTGCCGCCATGCTGTGGGTGGGTGAAGAAGGAGCCTCGAGTTGGCGGAACTGGCTGAAAATATTTCCAGCCTATCGCATGACCGGATCGTCGGTCAGAGCGATGCCATCTGCCGTCTGCGCGAGCTGACGAAAGCGGTCGCGCCGCGCAACTGCCCCGTCCTTATCCACGGCGAAACGGGCACGGGCAAAGAGCTCGTCGCGCACAGCATCCACCGCCACAGCACACGTGCCGCCGGATCTTTCGTTCCCGTCGATTGCACCACGCTCACCGACACGCTCTTCGAATCACAATTGTTCGGCCACGTCCGCGGCGCATTCACCGGCGCGATGCGCGCGACGCTCGGCTTCTTCCGCTCCGCCGACAAAGGCACGCTTTTCCTCGATGAAATCGGCGAATTGGGCCTGAATCAGCAGGCGAAACTGCTGCGCTGCATCCAGGACCGCGCGGTCGTGCCGCTCGGATCGGTCAAGCCGATCCCCGTCGATGTGCGCATCGTCGCGGCGACGCACCGCGACCTCGCAGCGATGGTCGAAAGCGGCGCGTTCCGTCAGGATCTTTTCTTCCGCTTGAATGTGGTGAGCCTCGAGGTCCCCGCTCTGCGCGAGCGCGCGGGTGATGTGGATCTGCTCGCCGAATATTTCCTTGAGCAAGTTGCCGAACTCTACGAAGAGCCACGCAAGGCGATCTCGGATGATGCGCAGACGATTCTGCGTCGCCACGGCTGGCCCGGTAATGTGCGTGAGCTGGCCAACGCGATCGAGCATGCGTGTGTCGCATCGAATGGTTCGACGATCGTCGCGATGGATCTGCCGGAGTCGCTGCGGCGCGTGACGCCCGCCGGCACGGCGGTTCCCAAGAGCATTGAGAGCATGGACGTCGCCCAACGCCGGCTCGTCGTCCTGGCCCTTGAGATGACCAGCGGGAACCAGACCAAAGCCGCGGAACTGCTCTCCATTGACCGCCGCCGAATGTACCGCCTGGTGGAGCGTTTCGGGCTGAAGTTTGGCCAGAAAATCGACTAAATCATTGCCTCACAGAAACTTCGATACAATCCAAAAACCCGCGTAAGCGGGTTTTTTCATGCGCCGAGCAGGCCGTGCCAAGGCGTGCGCGTAACGTGTTCCGATACGGTACTAACCCTGACCATTGTGGAACACAGGCGCGTAAGTCTTCTGACTTGAGCAGTTAACGTCGTCGCCCCGTCGTTTCTCGGTACCGTTCCGGTACCTAAGTATCTGCCGTTTTTTGCAGCCTCAAAAAAATCTTGTCGTCGCAAGTTCCAGTTTTAACAGCCACTTAAAAAATTGTTTTTCACGCCGACACGCTTGGTCCGCGCCTCGCTTTAAAGAGCGTCGATGGCGAGTGCCATCACGAGGAACTTCACCATGATCCTGCCCAATGACCAAACCGTGCTCGCAATCGTCGCCTCCGATGAGTTCCGTGGAATCGCCCGCTCCAATGGGTGGTCCACGCTTCTCGGCATGGCGCCCGGCCCCGTGCTCCGTCACCTCTTCAACGAGAAGCCCGACGCCATCGTTGTCGAGTACGCACCGGCCGACGAGCAGCGTGTCGTCAACCTCCTCGATCGCCTTCACAGCCACTGGCGCCGCGTGCCCGTCCTCCTGGTCTCCGAGACCGACGACGCGCACGTCGAGCAGATCGCTCGCTCCGCCGGAGCTCACTACCTCACCAGCGCGACCGAATGGCGGGCCCTGCACCGCGCCGTCGATGCCCTGGTCGCCCCGCACCACTCCGCCGCGTCGCAGTAACCACCCGACGCAACCCCGCTCCGACCGGCTCAGCAAACGCTGAACACCGCGCCACGCAGACGCAACCCAGCAACCCAAAACACCCGACCGCAACAGCCCAATAAACGCATCGAGAAGAAGGAAGCCAAGCCATGTTCACCCGCACCATCAAAAACCGTCTCGCCGCCGCCGCCGTCCTCGCCGTCTCCGCCCTGGGACTGACCCAGAAGACCGAGGCCGCCGCAGTCGTCTACAGCGCGAACATGGCCACCACTTCCAGCACCGTCTACGACCCGGCCGGCAACCGCGGGCTCAATCAGCTCGGCTTCCTCGGCGGGTCATCCACCGTCTTCACCGCCGCAAACTTCCTCAACTTCAACGACGGAAGCATCACCACCTACAAGGCCAGTGTCGGCTACCAGACCTACACCTGGAACCAGCAGATGGGTCGCGACACGACCTCCACCGCCAACATCTACCTCGTCAACCCCGATCGTTCCAAGGACGCCACACCCTACAATCCCGGCGACCTCACCGGCTCCCTCTCCCAGGTCTTCGGCCCCTTCACCGATCCCAATCCCCTCGTCGCACCCTACAAAAACATGGGCTACATCCTCGACGGTGAGGAAGTCGTCGATGGCCACGAAGACCAGACCTTCAATCTCCTCTTCCCCAAAGGCATGGTTCTCAACGCCGACAACAACAGCAAGACCATCGAACTCGCCTGGCTCGAACGCGGCGGTAACTCCGACATCCACGTCCAGGGCATCCTCGGATTCGCAGGCCCCGATCAGACCAACCCGATCCTGACCGACACCATCCTCCTCAGCCGCACCAAGCTCAAGAAGGTCGGTTGGGCCATCACCAGCCGCGAGATCCCCGCTCCCCAGGAAGTCCACGGCCTCGGCGTCAGCCTCGACCCCTCTTGGCAGAACCTCATCGGATTCAAGTTCACAGGCTTCGAAGGTGCCAACGGCCCCGACACCGTCGCCGTCGGAACCGCCTTCCTCACACCCTCCAACGCCACCCCCGTCCCCCTCCCCGCAGCCTTCCCCGCCGGCCTCACCCTCCTGGGAATCATCGCCGTCGCCCGCCGATTCAGCTAAACCCAACTCCCCGCTCCCCCGATCAAAGCCGGACTGGCCCAAAGCCAACCGGCTTTTTTCATGCGCGCGTCCCTCGCCCCCGGGGAGAGGGTGGCGAGTCCCCGAGCCGGGTGAGGGTGCATCAGGATTTTCAACGTGCGTCTCGGCTCCCCCAACTTCCGGGCCCAACCCCGGCGATGAACTTCCCCCGAATCCCCGCGGGTTCATAAGTCGCGCACAAAATCGCCCACGCCCCAGTTCTGGCAAATTGTTTCCAACGACAAACCCGACCCGGTCCCAATGAGGACTTACATCGCCTTGAAATCGACCGGCGGCGGATCCGTGCGCAAAAACCTGTCGCAGGTACCCCGGCGGGAGGTACTTTTTCACTACCTGTTTCACCACCACTTACACACCACCGCCAACTCCCCCAAGCCCGGAGATGAGGCCCCCGAATCCCCGCGGGTCTCCCCGTTCTCTCCCCTCCCGAAGCCCGGCACTTAAGTGCCCGCAAGCCTTCAATCCCCGCTCCCAAATCTGAAATCTCAAATCTCAGTTCCCAATCCCCCACCACCTCCCGCCCCGCGACCCAGCGAAGTAGAATGCTCCCGCCGTCACTGCCCGTCACGATTTTCGATCAACCACTCGCCGTGAGGTGTGCGATGCGTCATCGAGCGTTCGTGTGGATCGTGCCCGTCTTCGTCGCATCTTTGCTCAGCCTCTCCGCATCCGCCGCCGATGCACCGCCCAAACCGCCCGATATCACCGTCAAACTCGGCAAGCTCCCCGAACTTCAGATGCTCCCGCGCCCGCCGATCACCGAGACCCAGGCCAAACACATCAAAGAACTCATCGCCAGCCTCGCCGCGATCGACATGCCCGACTTCGGATTCTCGTCGACGTTAAGCGGCCAAGCCTTCGCGCCGCTGCCCGACCAAGCCGAGGCGGGCATGATGCTCATCTTGACCAACCACAACATTCATCCTTCAAACAACCTCAAAGACCTCGTCGCGCTCGGCCCCGATGCTCTGCCTTTCCTTCTCGACGCCCTCGACGACGCCACTCCGACCAAGCTCACCATCAAGCACGACTCCGGTTTTGGCGCTATGTGGCACTCCGATGAACTGCCGGTCAATCCCGTAAACCCCGCCGAAAAAGTCCGCTTCGAGGCAAGGGCAAACAAGCCCGATGCGGAAGAAAAGATCATCAGAACCTACACCGTCACGGTCGGTGACATCTGTTTCGTCGCGGTCGGCCAAATCGTCGGGCGGAGCTATCAGGCCGTGCGTTATCAGCCCAGCGGCTGCGTCGTCGTCAACAGCACGACACACAACCCCAAGCTCTGCGCCGAGGTACGCGCCAACTGGAAATCCGCCGACCCGCGCCGCACGCTTTTCGATTCCATGCTTGCCGACTATGCAACACAGAGATTTTCCGACGGGCAGTTCATCGATGGTCGGTTTGAACAACTGTGGCGCACAGGTAGCGAATTCCACTCGGGCGCGGCGCTCCGACTCCTGTTCTATTTCCCAAAAGAATCCGCCGCCCTCATCGCCGCCCGGCTCGACGGGCTCGACCTGAGCAAGGACGACGAAAAGATCCCCAACGACTTCATGCGCCGGATCGCGATCAACGGCGTGAGCGCAGACGATTTCATCCGAGCTGTGAGTTGGTGCAGGGAACCGGCGATGCGCGAGGCGCTGACACGCGCCTTCAAGCGGGCCGATGACATGGAATCCCTGCTCGCCACCGTGCCCGGCGTCGACGATGAGAAGCTGATTCGCAGCCGCCTCGAGCCGCTGCTCGCCGCAATCGTCAGCGATGGGGGCGACGCGGTCGGCTTTGGATTCGATCTCCTCGTCGCGCTCGGCCGTCGCACCCCCGCCACCGCCCGCGCCGCGTTCGAGCATTATCTCTGGGGCGCCGGCCCCGGCCGCTGCCGAACCGTGTGTCGCGCGATTGGCGAGTTGAAGCCCGCGTGGGACACGGACCTGCTGACCCCGCTGCTGACCGATGCACGTGAGATCGACGGATTCAGCTACATTGCAGAAGAGAACAGGAACGACTCCCGACTCCCGATCCGCGTCTGCGACGAAGCTGCCTCTACGCTCAGCGGCAACCATCCTGAACTCAAATTCGAACTCACCAGCACCCACGCCAACCTCGACAAACAGATCGCGGTGATCCGAGCGCAACTGGCCAGCAAGAAATAGCCTTTTCCGCGCACCACCGTTCCCACCGACTTATCATGCCTCACAGGAACGCCCCCGCCGCGCAGTCCGATGCTTCCTCCGTCGCCGCACGGGTGAGCGCTACGAAGGCCGGTTCCCGATCGCCGAAGCCGCCGACATGGACACCGACCTCCGCAGCGCCGTTCTGAAGCGCGCCGACATCTCTCAGCTCCGCCAACTCCTCGCCGCGCGGCCGGGTTACACAACGTTGCCGCACGAAGCCCGCACCGCCATCGCCGCCGGCGTCACCGACGAACCGGAAGCGCGGAGAGTGATTGATTTCATATAGCCGGACCCTGTGGGCCCGATTCATCGAACCCGGAGGGCAACGCCGTGAACTGAAGCCCATCCGGCAAAATCGCGAATACACGACATTCCTACGTTCGTACGAACGTAGGAATGATACGGATCGTGATTATTCCTCGCGCTCGAGGTAGGGGCACCGGCAGACAGTTTTGAGTTGATCGGGCGTGAGCATGCGCCACGCCTGGCTGCCGGC
>JAYVTU010000066.1:0-37165 GCA_043788485.1 Planctomycetota bacterium | reverse complement strand
GAGCAGTTCGTTCTCGAATCGTTGCTGAAACGCCAGCCGCTCGGCCCGTGACGGGAAGATCGATCCGCTTCCCTGCGTGCCGTAGAGGTGCACGCGCATATTCTTGAAGGCTGCATGGCTCATGTGGAGGGATTCTGGCCGGTCCGCGCGTAAACATCAAGGGTAAACCCCCGCAGTGTCCCCTCGAACGCGGTTACAATCCCCACCGGCGTTCATGCAGCGGCGCCGGGTAATGGTGATGCGATGATCAAGAGCACCGGGATGGAGATCATTGGTGGATGGAGACAGATGCGCCGCACGGTGGCGGTGCTCGTCACCGTCCTCGCCGCTTCGTGTCAGCCGAGCCAGTGGCGTCGCACGGTTGTTGAAGTGCTCATGCGCCAGATCTATTTCGCCGGCGCCCTGGCGACGCGGTTCACGATCTTCATGGGCATTCTGGTCGGCGTCTCGGTCGTGCTGCAGGCCGAACTCTGGCTCAGGGCTGTAGGCCAAAGCACGCTGCTGGCGCCGCTCCTTGTGGCGATCATCGTGCGACAGCTCGGTCCCTTGCTGGTCAATCTCGTCGTCATCGGTCGCAGCGGGAGCGCGATCGCCGTCGAGCTGGCGAACATGACGGTGACCGGCCAGATCGACGTGCTGGAATCGCAGGGCGTCGATCCGTTTCGCTACCTCGTCGTGCCGCGCGTTGTCGCGCTCGCTGTTTCCGTGGCGTGTCTCACCGTGCTCTTCATCGTCACGAGCCTCGGTAGCGGCTATCTCTGCGGCCTGCTGATCGGCACGTACCCCGGACCGCCGGGACAGTTTCTGGACGACCTGCTGCGTGCCTTCAGCGGCGCCGATGCGCTGAACCTTGCCGCCGCAACGCTCCTGCCGGCCCTGCTCACGGGCACCATCTGCTGCGTGCAGGGCATGAGCGTCGCGCAGACCATCAACGATGTGCCGCGAGCCATCACCCGCGCGATGAGCCAATCGGTGGCGACATTGTTCATCGTGATGGTCGCGCTCACGCTGCTCAGCTATCTCTGAGGTGCCGATTTATGGTCCACGACAGCCGGACAGTCCTGAGCTTCGATCACGTCACGGTTGAGCCGCGCGGCCGCTATGACTTGCCGATCTGGGACATGAGCTTTTCGCTGGCCGCGGGCGAACTGTTACTCATGCTGCTCGAAGAGGAGCATGTCCGCCTGCCGCTGGTCGATGCGGCGATCGGTCGCGTGGAATACGACTCGGGCTTCATCCGTTTTGCAGGCGATGATTGGCGGGACATGTCACCCCGGGCCGCAACCGCCGCACGCGGCCGGGTCGGCCGCGTCTTCGAGGGCACCGGATGGATCACGAATCTGGACATCGGCAGCAACATCCTCCTCGCGCAGCGGCACCACAGCCGCCGCCCCACCCCCGCGATCATGGATGAGGCCGCCGACCTCGCGCGGACATTTGATCTGCCGGGTCTGCCCACCGGCCCCATCGGCGGCGCACGCGGACAGGACCTGCGCCGAGCCGCTTGCGTCCGCGCATTCCTCGGCGAGCCCCGCCTCGTGATCCTCGAACGTCCCACCGAGGGCATGTTCGCCGAGCTCATGCCCCCGCTGGTCAACACCGTCGCCGCCGCACGCCGGGCCGGCGCCGCGGTATTGTGGACCACGACCAGCCCGCAGGTTTTCGACAGCCGGGCGCTGCGCCCGTCGCTGCGCTACCGTATGTTCGGTTCGCGTGCACGCCTGATTGAGGAGCCCGTGCGATGAACAGCCGCTCGCCATTCCGATACGTCAACGAGAGCGTCGGTGCTTTCGTGATCATCTCGCTCGTGCTCGTGCTCGCCGGTTTCCTGCTGGCGACCCGTGCGCATCACTGGTTCACCCCCGTCGTCCGCGTCACGCTCGTGCTTCCCATCGACGGCTCGTTCGGCATCCGCGATGGGGCCGACGTCGAGGTCATGGGCACCAGCGCCGGAAGCATCAGCGACATCCGCGTCGATGACGATGGCCGGATGCAGGCGACGATGAACATCCGCCAGGATTTTGCGCGTTTCGTCCGCGTCGATTCCTTGCCGACGATCCACAAGCGTTTCGCCGTGGGCGGCGACGCGTTTGTCGAGATCTCACGCGGTCACGGCGCCGAGCTTCCGCAGCAGGGCGCCACGCTGCAGGCCGTCGCCGACCGCGCCCCGACGGAACTACTGCAAGAGATGATCACGCAGGTGCGCGATCAGGCCGTGCCCGCCGTCAAGGAGATGCGCGTTGCCGTCGAGCAGTACACCGCGCTGGCTCGTGACCTGCGTGATCCCGAGAAGCCGCTGCAGCATCTCGTCGGAAAGTTGGACCATATTGTCACGACGATCGACAGCGGCCAGAGCGTCGCGGGTCGGCTTCTCTCCGATCCGAAATGGGCGCAGCAGGTCGATGCCACGCTGGCGAACCTGACGGCGACGCTCGACAAACTCAAGACGACGGCGGCGACGGTCAACGACCAGTCCGCGCAATTGCCCGAGCTGATCACGCAGACGAAGCAGGTGCTCGCCGACGCGGGCGTGGTCATCAAGGATATGAAACGGGCCAGCGGCGCGGTGCCGGAACTCGTCGAGGAGATGCGCAAGGAGGCCCGCTCGGTCCCCGAGCTTGTGCTGCAGGCCCAGAGCATGATGCGCGAGATTCAGCGGCTCGTGCAGGGCGTCGAGAACCACTGGCTGATCCGCGAATACGTCCCGCAGGATCGCGGCACGGTGCGCATCCCCGCCGGCGATGTCGGTGATTTCGGAGGCCGGCCATGAGGAGCAGGCGATTGACATTCGGCGGTCTGTGGGTCGTGAGCGCGACGCTGCTGTGCGGCGGGTGCGGCGGTTCACCAAAGGCGGCGCCGCCTCCGATCGGCGCGGCGGCCGACCCGCAGTTGAACCAGTTCTCCGACAACGCCCACACCGCGTACCGGCTCGGCAACTTCGAGCTCGCCGCGCGGCTCTATGGTTCGGCGCTCAGCCGCGCCCACGCCACCGACGATGCGCCGCAGATCGCCGGATCGGCCTACAACCTCGCGATCTGCGAAATGGCCCTCGGCCGGCTCGACGCCGCGCGACAGCATCTCCGCGAATCGAAAGCCGAATCGCAACGCGGGAATCTGCCACTGGGCGATGTGCTGCTCGTCGAATCGAAAGTGGCACGCCTCCAGAACAAACCCGATGAGGCGGCGGCACTGGCCCACGCGGTGATCGATTCGAAGGAAGCCTCCACGACCGCCGGCCAGCGCGCCGCCGCGAACGTGACGCTCGGCCTCATCGCCTGCGACCGCAAGGACACCGCTACGGCGAGCGCACAATTGAATTCCGTCTCTCAAACGAATAGCGATCCGGCGCTAAGCGTGGACATCGCCGAACTCGCCGCATCCATCGCGGAGTTGCAGGGCAACAGCGAGGCCGCGGCAACAGCGTTTGATCGTGAAGCGGAGCTGGCGCTGGATTGCGGGCAATACGCCCGGATGGTGCGTGCCCTGACGCAGGCGGGCAGAAATTACTGCAAGTTGGACCGATCGGCGGCAGCAGCGGACCGGTTATTCCGGGCGGCGCGCAGCGAAAATGGACTGGGCCACGCGGCCTCAGCACAGCAGATTGCGGCGGAGGCGGCGGGGTTTGCGGAGCGTGCCCAAGATGAGGATTTGCTTGGGCGGATCACCGCGCTGCGGAAGCAGATGCAGCCGGCTCCCGCCGGCCGTTGAGCAGGTAGGTGATCACTTCGCGGTCGCCCTTGAGGTAGTAGACGCCGCGCTCCTGGAACAAGTAGCGGTCGCCGAGTTCACGGTAGACCGATTCGGTGACCTGCACAGACCCCGGTGGAGCGCTGCCCTGCATCGCCGCGGCGGCGTCCACGGTCTCGCCCCAGACGTCGTAGGTGAACCTGCTCGTGCCGATCACACCGGCGAGCATCGGACCGGTCGCGATGCCGGCACGGAGCGTGAACGGCTCGCCGACGCCGGCATCGATCGACACCAGATCGTTTTGCATGCGCAGCGCCAGCTCGACGACCGCCGCGGCGTGATCGGGCCTGGCGACGGGCAGACCGCCTGCGACGAGATAAACGTCGCCCATCGTCTTGATCTTCTCGAGCCCGAGCTCCGCGGCGAGCGAATCAAAGAGCGAAAAAATCTGGTTGAGCACGGCGATCTGTCGCGTCGGCGGCAGCGCGGCGGTGAGCCGTGAAAAGCCCGTGACCTCGGCGAGCAGCACGGTCGCCTCGTCGATGGGATCGGCGATCGGACGCTCGCCGCGTTTGAGACGCTCGGCGATCGGGCGCGGCAGAATGTTGAGCAGCAGTTCATCGGCCTTGGCCTGCTCGGCGGCGATCCGCTTGTTCGCCTCTTCGAGTGACGCGTTCTGCTTCGTGAGCTGATCGTGCAGCAGGCTCAGGTCGTAGCCACGCTGCTGGAGCGTGCGCTTGAGCTGCATCGCTTCGCTGCAGTCCAGCAGCAGCGCCCAGTTACGAACCCCGCCGGCGATCACGTGGACATCGGCGAATCGGCCCTCGTAGACCTCGACCGATTCGAGAACGATCGGCTCGGCGGTGGCGGGGAGCATGCCACTGAGAAACGGCGCGACATCATCGGCGGAGCGGCCGGTCGAAAGATTTGCTAAACGATAAAGCTCCAGCGCACCGCCGAATTCGATAAGCTTCCCGGCGGAATCGAACGCGAGAAACGCCGGCTGACGGCTCGGCAGCAGGTGCGTCTCGACGTAATCGCGGATCGTGTCGGGCAGCGCAGCCATGGGTTATCCCAGCATCTTCGCAGTGAGCGTCGCAAAAGCCTCTTCGACACCCTGCCCCAGTTTCGCGCTGGCCTCAATCACGGGCCAGCCCTTGGCGGACAGCGCCGTCGTCTGCTCCGGCGTGAGGTCGAACTGTTCGGGCAGATCGGATTTGTTGAGTACGACGACCAGCGGCACCGGCCCGATCGCCTGCTCCACCCGGGTCTGCAGATCGATCGCGACATCGCAGGTCAGCTTCCGCGTGCGGTCCACGACGAGGATGTATCCCGCCGCGCCGCGCAGGTAGACGGGGTTGACCTTCTGCGCATCGTCTTCGCCGGCGACGTCCCACAGCATCAGCGTGACCTCGCTGCCGCTGACGGTGATCTGCTTCTTGTCGATCTTGACGCCGATCGTCGTCTGATATTTGTCGGAAAAAAGGCTGCGGATGAAGCGCGAGACGAGGCTCGTCTTGCCGACGCCGAACGCACCGAGCATGCAGATTTTCTTCTGGATCATGCTTGGACCTATTTCACGACGAGGCGGAAGTAGACGCGGCGCTGCAGCGCCTTCTGCTCCTCGTTGCGCTGCTCGTTGATGAGCGGAAGCTCGCCGTTGCCCATGCGTTTGAGCCGCTTGGGGTCGACGCCGGCGAGCGTGAGCATGCGGAGGATCGATTCGGAGCGTTCGAGACTGAGCACGACGTTCTCATCGTGCGGGCTGTTATTGTCGGTCTGGCCAATGACCTCGACGGAGACCTCGTTGCCGGTGATCGCGGCGGCGTCGAACGCTTTCTTCATGTCCTCGACTGCGGCGGCGACCGCGGCGGACTGATCGTCATTGAGCGTCGGCGTGGTCTTCACGAAATAGATGTTGCGGGCGCCGAGGCGCTGGCCCGCGGCGTTGAGGGCTTCATGTGCAGCGGCGACGAGTGCGGCGTCGTCAAAATGTTTGATACCCGGGATCGTCGCACTGAGCCGCCGCGCTTCGCCGAGCCACAGCGAATCGCACGAGCCCGTCGCGGTGAGCGTGTCGCCCTCGACCTTCAGCGTCACACCGCCCGGGGGTCGGAGCACACGGATCGCCTCAGCCAGCAACAATTGCGAAGCCTCTGTGTCGATCAGATTCTGCTCGCGGTAGCTCTTGATGCCCTGCACGGCGCGGGCCAGCACGCGTGCGGTTGTGACCCAGTTGTGATCCGCCGAGCCGCTGGCGATCAGCGCGCCATCGACGAGCGAGAGCTTTACGGTCGGCGGCGGCATGAGAATCGCGCGGGCACGATCGAGCACGACCTGATCGCGGTCCGTGATGGTCAGGTTGCGGTCATCAACGCGGCTGATGCCCGGCACGGCGCGGGCAAGAAGCCGCGCATCATCGGCCCACTGCTGCGTGCTGGAGCCGGTGAGCGTGAGCACGCCGTTATCGATCGCGATCTTCACGGTGGCGGGGGGCTGCAGCACGGTCTGCGCACTTTCGAGCGTGGCCAAGCCGACGTCGGAAGCTGCGACGGCTTTGTCGTCGTAGGTCGTCGCGCCGGTGACGGTGCGGGCGAGCAGGCGGGCATCGCGGATCCACGCCGAGGTCGCCGAACCGCGGGCGGTGAGCGAGCCGTTGTCGAAATGGAGCGTGATGGTCTGCGGGGGATTGAGGCGCTGCGTCGCAATGGCGAGGATCTGCTCCACGCGGTCGCTGGATTCGAGCAGCTTCGCATCGAAGCGATCGACGAACGGGAGCGTGCGCGAAAGCACGGTGGCATCATCGATCCAGCGGGATGTCGCCGTGCCGGTGGCGGTGAGGGTGCCGTGATCGAGTGCGAGTTTCACGGTTACCGGCGGGGCGAGGATGCGTTTGAGCGTCGCCAGCCGCTGTTCGTCGAGGTCGCCGGCGATGAGATTAGCCGTATCGACATGCGTGACGCCGGACACGGCGGGGGCGATGCGGCCGGCGTCGTCGATCCACTGCTGCGGGGCCGTGCCCGCGAGTTTGAGCGTGCCCTCGGCGAACGTCACGGTGACAGCGGTGGGGGGCGCGAGTGCCTGTTTTGCACGTTGCAGCACGAACTCCGGCGTCGCCGCGTGGAACGGTGCGAAGTTCGCATCGAGTTTCTCGGGGGCGATCTCGGCGTCACCGATCAGCTTCACCGGATCGGCAGCGAGCGGGTCGCGCAGGCCGCGCACCTCGTAGCGCCCGCCGCTGCGGTGCGCCTCGGTGACGACGATGCCCGGTTCGGCCCGCAACCGATCGACATAATTCTGCCAACGCCGCTCCGCCTGATTCGCGGCGTACCACCAGAAGCCAATTAACGCCGCGATCGCCAGCAGCACCGCCATCGCGAGAATCGGCGGGCCCTTGCGCGTCCGCTCCTGCTTCGCCTCGGCCAGACATTTCTCAAGCACCGGCTGCACGCGATCAAACGGCGCCGCGTCCCCGCTGAATTCCTTCCACGTCTCGGCCATTTCCAGATGCACCGTCTCGATGGCGATCTGCAGCGTCTCGCGAAGCTCATGCGCCGGCGTCCCGCGGATCACCGCCGCCAGTGCCGCCTGCGGCCCGCGCTCGACCCAGACCGTCAATCCGCCGACCTGCATCGCGTCAAGCGACTCGCCCTCCACTGCGCCGAACGAATCGCGCACGAAATCCTGGATCGCCGTGAGCATGCCCGAGACCATGTCGCCGTCGCGTGCATCGACGGAGTGCGCCACGACGTGCTGCAGCAGCAACCCCGTGTTGCGGTGGATGAGCAGCACCTGCTCGACGCGGTAGACCAGCGTGTGGAGGAACACGACCTCGGTAAAGCTCTTACCCGTGCGCCATGCCTCAAGCCGCCACTTGAGCGCCCGCGGCGAAAGGCTGTGCGCCAGCGATTGGTTCAGCGACTCGAGCATGCGCGACAGCGTCTCGCCGATCGCCTTGCGGATCGCGGGGCCCATGATCGGGAAGATCGCGTCGCTGATTGACTGCGGATCGCGGCGGACCGATTCGGTGATCGCCTTCTCGATGGTCGGCGTCAGCGCCTGCGTGAATTTGCCATCGTGATGATTGCGGATGAGCACAGCCTCGGCGATGACATTGCCGACATCTTGCGCCCGCCGCCCCGCATCGCCGACGCGGTTCTCGAGTTCCGCCAGTCTCCGCTGCTCATCGCCGAGCAGCAGACGTCGCAGCTCGCGCATCGCCTCGGCGTCGCCCGTGCCCGGCGCAGCCGACGTCTTCGCCGATGAATTCGGCGCCGCGTCTTGTGGCTTGCCTGGGCGATCTTCGCCGCTGCGTTCGAGCATGGATATCCCCGCCGCGTCGCGCTTTGGTGCCACGGGTCCGAGTCTTCGAGGCCCCGCGTCCGTTTCTCATGTCAGCCGCCAAGGCACACGGGGCGGCGGAGGAACCGCCGAGCCGTGGCACCCATACCAGCTGATCGCAACACGCTCTAACGCTTCGCCGGCTTCGTCTCGCCCGAAAGCTGCATCGCCATCTCGGTCAGCATGCCCGCCAGGGCCGTGCGGTCGATCTTCGATTCACGCAGCTCGTTGATCGCCGCCGTCCGCGCCTTGGTCTGCTGCTCGCTCGCCTCGCGCAGCTCGTCGCGCAGCATCTTGGACTGCTCCAGCAGCTGCGTGCGCAGCTTCTGCTGCTCCGACTTGGTCGCCTCGTCGAGCTTCGTGATCCGCTCGTCGACTTCCTTGGCGGTGTCGGCCAGTTCCTTGGTCAGCGCCTTGATCGCCGCCATCCGCTCCGTCTGCTCGGCCTTGATCCGGCCGGTCAGCGACTCGACCTCGCTCTTGAAGAACTGCTCGAGCGTGTCGAAACGCTTGCGGATGTCTTCGCGCAGCGACGCGTTCTCAGCCGCCAGGCGCTCCTCCATGCGTGAGAAGCGCTTGTCGCTCTCGCGCATCTGGTTGCCGAACAGCAGATCGCGAACCTTATCGAGGCTCTCGCCGGTCTCGCCGTCTTTTTCGTCGTTCTTGCTCATGACCGCTTTTCCCGCTTGTTTGTGGAGTAACTTGCGTGCCGCGGCGGCGCTACTCGCGCCGCCAGTCTTATTTGTTTTGACCCCTCCGCCGACGCCCTTGCGCAGTACCTTCGCCGTGCCCGCGTTCTTTGTTTGGCTAGCCATGACATCACCCTTTTCAACTTTAACAGAACGCTGCGGGCCATCGTTCCCGCCCCCGCGGATACGGCCATGATACCGCCCACCACGGCCTTGTGAAGCCCGGCGGCGGGTGAAGCAGCCATCGATCCCGCTTGTGTTCCGCGGCTTGGTCGATCGTCGGAATTGCAAGCGGATGACATCGCCGGTTGGTGCGTGGCATTACGGAGGCGCTGGATCTTGCGTGCTCTTGAACTGTACGACGACGATGGCGGCAAGAATCATGACGCAGCCAAGCAACTGCCGCGGTGAGAGCGACTCGTGAAGCAAAAAATAACCAAAGAGGGCCGCGAACACGGCTTCCATGCTGAGAATAATGGCCGCATCGGATGCCGGGGCATGTCTCTGTCCGACCACTTGCAGCGTATAGCCGATCGCCACGGAGAAGACCCCGACGTAAACGACCGCCCACCAGCAGCTGGCCAGCACGGGAATCGTGTCGGTTTCCAGGATCAGGCCCAGAATAACATTCACCACTCCCGCAACCAGGTATTGGCCAACGCAGAACAAGATCGCTTCCACCTCGTGCGCTGCCCGACCGACCACCACGACATGCAACGCCCACAGCACCGCGCCGATGAGCTCCAACCCATCGCCCCAGTGGATGTGGAACTGCTCATCGGCGCCCAGAAGAAAAACACCCGCGGTGGCGATCAACGCGCCGGACCACGATGCCCAGGAAATCCGCTGCCGACAGCCGACGAATAACACCACCGGCACGAGGACGACATAGAGACCGGTGAGGAATCCGGCGTTGCCGGCCGTGGTGTATTTCATACCGGCCTGCTGGCAGACCGAGGCGCCAACCAATAGGCACCCGGCCATCATTGCCCAGCGGAAGAACTTCTTGGAGGCCAGTCGGAACGGCCGCACCCCGGGCAGCAGGATCGCAGCTCCCAGTAAGAAACGCAGGCCGTTGAAGAGAAATGCGCCAAGCCCGGCCTGCGCGGCCAATCGCTGAGGTATAAAAGCGCTGCCCCACAGCAACGCGGCGAGCGAAAGCAGCGCATCGGAGCGGAATCGCAGGCTGGGCGAAGAACGAGTGATGGTATTTCAAGCCTTTCGTGGCTGCAAAGAGGAGGATCGTTGCCCGGAAGTGGCCGTCACGACTCCTTGTTCTTCTGAGCCAATAGGATACAACAATTGATTCCGCCTGATGGCCAGTGCCGAAGCTCGGGCCGATGTGGACGTGGTCAATGCGTGGGACCGCAATCGCTTGGCCAGGCCGAAGGACGCAATGGATGGAATGATGCTCGAGCGGCGGCTGCTCAACGCGGGCAAGCGGTTCGTGTACGCTGCGACGGGCCAGGAATCGGATCGGTCGTTCGCGTCGGGGCTGAAGCGCAGAGCGCTCCCCTCGCGGACTCGGGTCGCGGCTAAACGGGGGAGGGTTACAGGAAGATGCCGCGGATGTTGTAGACCTTGCCGATGTGTTCGAGGGCGGCGGCGTAGCTGGCGGTGCGCATGTCGCAGGAGTAGCGTTGGCCGGCGAGTTTGACGCGGCGGGCGGCCATGGTCATCTGCTGCTTGAGCTGCTGATCGACTTTGCGGAGTGACCAGACTTCGGCCTGGCGGTTCTGCTTCCACTCGAAGTAGCTGACGGTGACGCCGCCGGAGTTGCAGAGGATGGCGGGCAGGACATGCACGCCCTGGGCGAGGAGGTAGCGTTCGGCGTCGGGCGTGGTGGGAGCGTTGGCGGCCTCGACGAGGACTTTGCACTTGAGGTGCGTGGCGACGGACATGTCGACCATCTGCTCGAGTGCGGCGGGGATGAAGAGGTCAACGGGCGTGCTGTAGAAGTCCTTGATGGTGACGGGTTCGGCGCCGGGGAAGCCGCGGACGCCGCCGGTGGTCTCGACGTGCTTGGCGAGTGCGTGGGCGTCGATGGATTCGTGGTGGCGGAGTGCGCCGGTGTGGTCGAGGACGGTTCGGAGCTTGAGGCCCTTGTGTGCGAGAAGGCGGCCGGTCCACGAGCCGACGTTGCCGTAGCCGATGAGGCTGAAGGTGAGCTGATCGAGCCGGACGAAGCCCATCTCGGGCAGCATCTCCTCGAGGACGTAAACGAGGCCTTGGCCGGTGGCCTTATCCCTGCCCGCGGACCCGCCGAAGTCGGCGGGCTTGCCGGTGCAGACGGCGAGTCCTTCGGTGCGGAGCTGCGGGGAGTGGAGATTCTGGTAGGTGTCGGCCATCCACGCCATGTGCTGGGCGTTGGTGCCGACGTCTGGAGCGGGGATGTCGTAGCCGGGGCCGATGTTGGTGCCGAGCGCGGAGGTAAATCGGCGGGTGAGTCGCTGCTGCTCATCGGGGGAGAGCGAGCGTGGGTCGCACTTGACGGCTCCCTTGGCGCCGCCGAAGGGCAGGCGCGTCAGGGCGCACTTCAACGTCATGATGGACGCGAGTGCTTTGACGTGATCGAGGTCGGCGTCGAGGTGGTATCGGATGCCGCCCTTGTAGGGGCCGAGGACGTTATTGTGCTGCACGCGGTAGCCGGTGAAGAGACGGATGGAGCGGTCGTCCATGCGGACGGGGAAATGGACGCTGAGCGCGTTCTTGGGCTGCGCAAGGATGAGCTGAAGCATGCGCGGCAGTTCGAGGCGCACAGCGGTGTCGAGGATGTCCTGGGTGACCTGGTAGTAAAGGCTGTTTGGCTTGAGGTTGAGGCCAAGCTCGTCGAAGACGGATTGGGTTTGGGCGGACTTGTTCATAGGTGACAGGCCTCGAGCGGGGCGCGGGGCACCCTTGCATAGTATCGGTCAGATTAGGGTTGGGGGTGGAAGGGGAGAGAACTACGCGCATACCTACGGGGAATCGGAGGAACCTCATCCACGTGCTTGGGGGAACGACGGACTACGGAGTGGGATTGCCCGTGAGTGCGGCGACGCGTGACTGGGCATCGCCGATGGACGCGACGCGGAGGCCGAAGTTCTCGCCGACCTTCACAGCGACACCCTTGCCGATCGCCTTATTGTTGACCATGAGGTCGAGCGGCTGATCGGCGGGCTTGGGGAGCTCGACGATCGCGCCGGGGCCGAGGGCGAGGACATCGTCGAGCGCCATGCGGCGTTCGCCGAGGCGGACAATGACGGGAACGCGGAGCTTGAGGATGGCATGGAGGTCGCGGGGCATTGAATGCTTATCGGACAAGTGCGGTTGGGGGGTTGAATAACGGCGTCGAGGTGGTGTGTGGTATCAGGAGATTGTCTCGTTGACCGGGATTTGGAGTGTGCAGATCAGTCCCGTCGGAGCGTATTGGACATCGACTTTGCCTCGCAGCTCGAAGGCGATGAGCCCGCGGATCAGTTCGTAGCCGATGCCGCCGGTCTTGGGCGGATGGACGGTCGGGCCTCCGGATTCGGACCACGTGAAACGGACGTGGCCGTCGACGCGGGCCCAGGTGAGTTGGACCTTGCCGGTGGCGACGGAGAGGGAGCCGTGCTTGGCGGCGTTGGTGGCCAGTTCGTGGAAGCTCAGGGCGATGGGCAGTCCGGCCCTGGCGGGGAGCGTGAGGGCATCACCGCTGATCTGGATGCGCGAGGGCTCGTCCTGCATGAAGGGGGCGAGGATCAGGCGCGCAGCCTCTCGGAACTCGAAGCCCTTGCCGTGGGCGCTGGCCAGGACGGCGTGGCTCTGGGCCATGGCGCGGACGCGGCCGATGAATGCGGCTCGGAACTCTTCGAGCGTGTGTGAGGCGCCGATCGTCTGCTGCGCCAGCGAGAGCACCGCGGTGAGATTGTTCTTGACGCGGTGATCGAGCTCGCTGAGGAGCAAGCGCTGGCGCTGCTCGGCGCGTTTTCGTTCGGTGATGTCGGTGATGGACCCGACGTAGCCGAGCACGGTGCCTTCGGCATCCACGTCGGGCGCGGCCTGGCCGAGGACCCAGACATCGGAGCCGTCGGGCCGACGCCAGCGGAACTCGACGTGGACGGGAACGGCTTCGCGTTGGTTCCACGCTCTCAGCGTCGCCTCGCGGTCCTCCGGATGCAGGGCCTTGACCCAACCGTCGCCCATGGCTTGATCGGAGGTGAGACCGGTGAACACACACCACTGCTCGTTGACATAGGTGCAGCGCCCGTCGCGGAGCGTGCGGAACAGGCCGACGGGGGAGATGCGGGCCATGGAGTGGAAACGATGCTCGCTGGCGCGGAGCGCTTCCTCGGCGAGCTTGCGTTCGGTGAAGTCGATGTGACAACCCATCATGCGGCGCATCGACCCATCGGCCTCCGGGTAGTAGCCGCCCAGCACATAGATCCATCGATATGAGCCGTCCTTGTGCCGCAGACGGAATTCGTTGTGGTAATCCCGGCTGGGGTTCTTGACGTAATCCAGCGCGTATTGGACCGCGTTTTGGCGGTCATCGGGGTGGAGCCGCGATTCCCATTCCTCAAACCGGTTGCCGATCTCGTGGTCTTCATAGCCCAACTGGGCTTTCCAACGCGTGGAAAAATAGACCTCGCCGGTCTTCACGTCCCAGGTCCACAGACCCAGGTTCGTCGCCGTGATCGACATCTTGAGCTGCGCGTTGGCCTGGCGGAGGGATTCCTCCGTGAGTTTGCGTTCAGTGATGTCCTCGGCGAGGCCAGCGATGCGCCGCACGATGCCTTTGTCGTCGGCGACGGGGAATCCGCGGTCGCGGATCCATCGGATGGAACCGTCGGGCCTCACGATGCGGTATTCGCAGTTGAACCTGCCGGTCGGCGCCTCGCGCAGGAACAGATCGGTGATGCGCTGGCGGTCGTCAGGATGGATGGACATGGTCCAGTCGAGTGTGTTGGCGTAAAGAGCTTCGGGGTCGCGCCCAAAGATCTCGCGATAGCCCGGGCTGACGTAGGTTGTCCTCTTCTTTTCCCAGTCCACGGACCAGAACACGTCGGTGATCCGATGGGCCAGTTCCTCGAACCGCATCTTCGATTCGCGGGCCTCTTGGGCGGCCTGCTCATGGCCCCGGATCGCGCGGCCCATGAAATAGATCGCCGGCAGCGTCAGGATGCTGGTCATCAGCGCCGGCAATTCCGTGAGCAGGTCCCAAGTCGACAGGTCTTCGCTCTTGAGCACGAGCAACTGTCGGAGGATCAGCGTTCCGAGCATCAACGTCATGATCGACAGGCGCCAATCGCGGAACCGCCAGACAAGGTAGATGGAATAGAGCATCGCCACGACGCGAACGAACAGCGAGATGTCGATGATGACAATCACGCTCGGAAGCTTACCATCGTGGAGCGGGGGGGCAAACGACAAGGACGCGGCCGGTTGGCCGCGTCCTTGAGTGTGTCAATGCAATGCCGATCAGATGCGTTTGAGGACCAGCGACGAATTGTGCCCGCCGAAGCCGAAGCTGTTGCTCATGGCGTAGGGCACATCGCGGTGCTGGGCGACATTGGGCACGTAGTTGAGGTCGCAGCCGACGTCGGGGTTCTCGTGATTGATCGTCGGCGGGAGGTCGCCGGTGCGGCAGGCCATCGCGGTGAAGATCGTCTCGATGCCGCCCGAGGCGCCCAGCAGGTGGCCGGTCATGCTCTTGGTGGAGCTGACGGCAAGCTTGTAGGCGTGAGCGCCGAAGAGATTCTTGATGGCGTTGTTCTCGGCCATGTCGCCGAGCGGGGTGCTGGTGCCGTGGGCGTTGATGTAGGCGATCTGATCCGGGTTGATGCCCGCCATCTTCAGGGCACGCTGCATCGCGGAGTTGGCGCCCCGGCCCTGCTCATCGGGCATGGTGATGTGGCCCGCATCGGCGCTCATGCCGTAGCCGACCAGTTCAGCGTAGATGTTGGCGCCGCGCTTCTTGGCGCGTTCGTATTCCTCGACGACCAGGATTCCGGCGCCCTCGGACATGACGAACCCGTCGCGGTCCTTGTCCCACGGCCGGCTCGCCTTCTCGGGAGCATCGTTGCGCGTCGAGAGGGCACGCATGGTCATGAAGCAGGCCAGGCCCAGCTTCGTCAGCGCCGCTTCGGCACCGCCGGTGACCATCACGTCGGCCTCGTCCTGCTGGATGGCTTTGATCGCATCGGTGATGGCGTGGCCCGCGCTGGCGCAGGCGGTCACGGCCGCGGAGTTCACGCCCCGCAGCCCCATGTGCATGCTGACCGTCGCCGCGGCGGCGTTGATCATGAGCTTGGGGATCATGAAGGGGCTGACCCGGCTGGGGCCCTTCATGAGCATCTTCTCGTGGCCTTCTTCGAACTCCTCGATCCCGCCGATGCCCGATCCGATGATCACGCCGCACCGCTCGGTGTCTTCCTTGGAGAAGTCGATGCCCGAGTCTTTGACGGCGTCGATGGACGCGGCGAGGCCGAACTGCGAGAAGCGGTCGAGCCTCTTGCAGTCACGCGAATTGAGGTGGGGGGCTCCGGTCCAATCCTGCACCTCACCGCCGAACTTGACGGTGTACTGCGTGGTGTCGAAGCGTTTGATGGGGCGGATGCCGCTCCTGCCTGCGAGCATATCGCTCCACAGCGCGGGGACGGCTGTGCCCAGACTGGTCACCGCGCCGAAGCCGGTGATGACAACGCGTCGTTCGCTTTTCATGCTCTACTCAGGTGCAGCGGTTGGGGCGACGGCATAGGGGACGGAAGGCCCGCGCGGGAGCCGACGCCATCGTGCCTCATGCCACTGCCGGAACCAAACGGAGAGGTGGAGACCCGACGGGCGGTGAGCTTACTGCTCATCACTGCCGGCGCCAGCGGTCTTATCCATGTGCGTCTTGATGTAGTCGATGGCCTGGCCGACGGTCTGAATCTTCTCAGCCTCTTCGTCGGGGATCGAGGTCTCGAACTCGTCCTCGAACTCCATGACCAGCTCGACGGTGTCGAGGCTGTCGGCGTTCAAGTCGTTGATGAAGTGGGTATTACGGTTGACTTCCGCCTTGTCCACACCCATCTGTTCGGCCACGATCTCGATGACCTTCTGCTCGATCTCTTTTTCTTCGATTGCCATTGGGGAGCTCCTGCTTGGGCGATGCTTCGTGAAGCCGATGCGATCCGTCGCGCTGCCTCGGCACTATAATCTCACCGGGGGACCCTGCCAAGGGGCAGAACCCGCAACTATTCCGGTGAGGCGCTTTTTATTCTAACGATTTATCAGCACATCGTCATGCCACCGTCCACCGCCAGGACCTGCCCGGTGGTGTACGAGGCTTCGTCCGATGTGAAATAGGCCACCGCCGCCGCGATCTCTTCGGGACGACCGAACCGACGCATCGGCGTCAGCTGCTTGGCGCCGTCCTTGATCTGAGGGGGCAGATCCGCCGTCATCGCCGTCTCGATGAAGCCCGGGGCGACGATGTTTGCCGTAATGTTCTTGCTCGCCATTTCCTTGGCCAGGCTCTTGGTCAGCCCGATCAGCCCCGCCTTGGCCGCCGCGTAGTTGCATTGACCGGCGTTGCCGACCGTCCCGGCGACCGAGCTGATGTTCACGATTCTGCCGAACTTGCCACGCATCATCCAGCGCACCGCGGTCCGGCACGTGATGAACGCCGAGCGGAGATTGACGCGGATGACATCGTCGAACTGCTCATCGGTCATACGGAGCAGCAGGCCGTCCTGCGTCATGCCCGCGTTGTTGACCAGCACGTCGAGCCGACCGTATTTCTCGCAAACACCGTCCACGAGCTTGCCGAGTGCATCACCATCGCCGATGTCGCAGGGCATCACGGTCGCCGACCCGCCGCTGGCTTCGATCGCGGCCTTCACGGGCTCCAGCGTCTCGGCCTTGCGGGCCACGAGGATCACGTGGCGCCCCTGTTTGGCGATCAGTTTCGCGCTGCACTCGCCGATCCCCCGGCTCGCGCCGGTGATGATGGCGATGCGTTGTGTTGTCACGGCCTTGGTCATTGGTTTGACACTTTCGCGGCTTTTGGTTGATCCGTCAACTCGACCATCGAGCCCGTCGCGCATCCTGCGCCGGGCATCAGGCTTGCGTCACGCCGGCTCGGCGAAGTTCTCGACTTTCGTCGCTTTGTCGATGCGGCGCATCATGCCCATCAGGGCCTTGCCGGGCGCCGGCTCGATGTAGCGTGCCCCGGGGAATTTGCCCAGCAGCCACCGCACATCGTGCTCCCAGCGCACGGCGTGTGTGATCTGCTGAACGAGCAATTGCTTGATGAGACCCGCGTCCTCGCCGTGCGGCTGACCCGTCACGTTGCTGAGCACGGGGATCTCCGCGGTCTGGAATTTCACCTTCGCCAGCGCCTCGGCCATGCGGTCCGCGGCGGGCTGCATGAGCGGCGAGTGGAACGCGCCGGCGACCGCGAGCACCGCCGTGCGGATGCCCATCTTCTCCGCTTCCTTCACAGAGCGGTCGCAGGCGTCCTTCGATCCGCTGATCACGATCTGTCCGGGGCAGTTGAAGTTCGCGGGAACCAGCACATCGGCGCCGCGGGCGGCATCGCAGAGCGCCGTCGCCTGCGCTTCATCGGCGCCGATGAGGGCAACCATGCCGCCCTGGATCGCCTCGGCGGCCTGCTGCATGAACTGGCCGCGGAGCTGCACGAGCTTCAGGCCGTCCTCGAAGCTGATCACGCCCGCCAGGTGCAGCGCGGTGTATTCGCCGAGGCTCAGGCCCGCCGCCGCCGCGATGCCCACGAGGTCGAACTTGCCCTGTTGCTGCATGCCACGGAGCGCCGCGATCGAAGTGACGTAGATCGCCGCCTGGGCGACATCGGTGCGGTTGACGCGTTCATCGGGGCCCTCGAAGCAGACTTTCGACAGGTCCGTGCCGAGAATCCGGTCGGCATCGGCAAAAGTCTGCGCCGCCGCCGTGGACGCCGCCGCCCACGCCTTGCCCATGCCCGTGTGCTGGGCGCCCTGGCCGGGGCACAAAATGATGGTCGCTTGATCGCTCATGTTCGCTGCTGTTTCCGTTTGACTCGTTGTCTTTGTTGTTGAATTCCGCAATCTGAAATTTCAAATCTCAAATCTGAAATCTCAAATGTTCAGAGCCGCCACACGCTCGTCGCCCACGTCAGCCCGCCGCCCATGCCCGCGAAGATCACCACATCCCCGGGACCGACCCGGCCCGCCTCAGCCAGCTCGTGCAGGCAGATGCCCACGCTCGCCGCCGATGTGTTGCCGTAGCGGTCGAGGTTCACGTAGATCTTGTCGGCGCTGAGCCCGAGCTTGTCGCGGGCGCTCTCGATGATGCGTGCGTTGGACTGGTGCGGGATCACCATCTTGATGTCCGCCGGCGTCAGCTCGCAGACGCTCATCGCCTCTTCGAGGCATTTCTGCAGCGTCGCGACGGCGAACTTATAAACCTCGCGGCCGTTCATCTGCAGCGTGTCATACGCGCCGCTGAATTCGTGCGTCTTGGGCAGGTCACTCTCGGTGCGCGGGCAATAGAGCTCGCCCCATTTCGTGCCGTCGGAATGGATCGCCTGGAAGAGGCAGCCGCAGTTCGGATCATCCACGGCGCTGATGATCGCAGCCCCGGCGCCGTCGCCGAACAGGATGCACGTCCGGCGGTCCTTCCAGTCCGTGATCCGGCTCAGCTGCTCAGCGCCGACGACCGCAACATGCTTGTACTGGCCCGTCGCCACAAAGTTTGCCGCGATGTTCAGCGACGCCACGAAGCCCGTGCACGCCAGATTCACGTCCATCGCACCGCAAGGCACCGCGCCGATCTTCGCCACGACCTGAGCCGCAGAAGCGGGGCAGACCATATCCGGCGTCATCGTCGCACAGATCAGCAGATCCAGATCCGTCGGCGCAATCCCCGCGCGGCCGATCGCCTGCGTCACCGCAGCCGCCGCGAGATCGCTGGTTTGCTGGCCTTTCTCGCAGACATGGCGCTGGCGGATTCCCGTGCGCTGCACGATCCACTCGTCATCCGTTTCGATTTGCTTTTGAAGGTCCGCGTTGGTCACGACGCGGGAAGGCACGCACAAACCCGTGCCCGAGATGGTGGCGCCGACCGTGGGGCGCCCTCGCGGAATCCGAACCTTGCGTGAGCTGGGCGGCGTTGGCCCGCTCATGCGCCGACCTCGTCCGCCTGGGATTCGTCGCTGGTGACCGATGCCGCCAGCGTCTTGATGATCATCTCGTTGCAGCCGCTGCGGATGTACTTCATGGACGACACGACCGCGGCGCGGATCGAGCGGGCCACCGATGAACCGTGGCAGATGAAGCAGGTGCCCTTGGCTCCGAGCAGCGGGGCGCCGCCGTATTCGTGATAGTCGTGCTTCTTGTAGATGCTCTTGACGACGGGCTCGAACTTCAGTGCGAGCTCCGGATCCTGCTCGAAGATCTCGTGCGCGATGGTCTTGAACAGCCCCGATGCCATGCCCTCGGCGAGCTTCAGCACGACGTTGCCGGTGAAGCCCTCGGTGATGACGACATCGCAGGCGTTATCGAACATGTCCCGGCCCTCGACCTGGCCGACGTAGTTCAGAGTCGGGTCGTTGCGCATCATCTTGGTCGTGGCCTTGATGATGCCCGTGCCTTTCTCCTCCTCGACGCCGATGGAGAGCACCGCGACGCGCGGGTTCTTGATCCCGTGAATCTGCTTGGCGTAGATCGCCGCCATGTGGCCGTACTGATGGAGATGTGTCGGCTTGGGCACGATGTTGGCGCCGACGTCGCAGACGACGATCGGGCCGTAGAAGCTAGGAATCGTCACCGCGATGCCCGGACGGTGCACGCCCGGCAGACGACGCATCGACATCTGCGCCGCCGCTACGCACGCTCCCGTGTTCCCCGCCGAGATGATGATGTCCGCCTGCTTGCCCGGCGGAGCCTTCTTGCTCGCCAGCCACGCCCACTTGGCAATCGACGAATCAGGCTTGGACCGCAGCGCCGCCGTCGGCGAATCGTCCATGCCGATCACCTCCGTCGTCGCCTCGATCTCGAAGCGCGGCTCATTGGTCAAGCCATGCTCGCTGAGCGACTCGGTGATCGCCGAACGATCGCCCACGAGAACAATCCTGTCCTCGGGCGACAGCAGTTCCAGCGCGGAGATCGCGCCGTCGAGGATCGCGTCCGGCGCGTTGTCCCCGCCCATGACGTCGATGGCGATGCGCATCGACTACTCTTCCTTATTGGTCAGCTTGATGATCAGGCCAGGGCGGACGTATCCGCAGTTGGCGCACGCCGAGTGGGGCATGCGGGGGCTGCCGCAGTTGGGGCAGGTGACCGTCTGCACAGCCGTTAAGGCGTGGTGAGAACGGCGGCGATCGCGGCGCGACCGCGGTGTCCGGGTGACAGGAAGCATGGCAATGACCTCTTCTGGATGAATACCGCCGCCTGATCCTCACTCCGAGGCAACCGGCGGCAAGCTAGGGAACTCGCCACCATCCGGCAGCGAACGCCAATTATTTATCACCCAAGCCCAACTGTCAAGGAGGCACACCCCGCCAAACCCACCAAACCACCTCAAACTAACCCCCACACCCATCACCAGCGGCGAAATTCCTCCGATTTCCCAGCGACTTACGGCAATTCGCCGCGCACAAAAACGGTAACCCCGCTGTTCCCGCAAAACATTTCCGATCGAACGATCGATCGGGCTCCCATCGAGACTTATATCGCCCCGTCTCGGGCCCGCGACCGATTCATGCGCACAACCACGTCGCCGGTACCCCCCGGGGGGGTACCTGTTTCACTACCTCGACCCCGCACGTAACCCGCAATCGCACCCCAGTCTCCCCGGGGTCAACCCCCATACTTTCAACCGGCCAGGTGGACCCGGCTCGCGTCCTTTCGTATTTTGTATCGAACTTCTGGAGTGAACCATGCCCGATCTTTCCACCATCATTGCCGAAATCAAAGAAATCCTTCGTCCCACGGTCAGCATTGCCGTCGATGGTCTGCAACCCCCCGCAACGGAGGACCAGCTCAATCACCTCGAACAAATCGTCGGCTGGCCATTGCCGGAAGAGTTCCGCTCCCTTTACAAAATCCATAACGGCGAAAACGATCCCATCGGCTTCGTCTTCGGCATGGAACTCCTCCCGCTCACCGGGATCGAATCCAATTGGAAAGTCTGGACCGACTTTGCCGACGACGACGATTGTGAATTCGATGCGGCGTCGATCCCATCCGGTTATGTCCAGGAAAAATACGCTCACAGAGGTTGGATTCCCTTTACACACGACGGCAGTGGGAACCATTTCGCGATCGACCTCGCGCCCGGGCCCCGCGGCAAGGTCGGACAAGTCATTGTCTTCGGCAATGACGAGAACATGAAGTATGTTGTCGCCCCCGATCTCACGGCCTTTTGGCAATTCATCCTCGACCTGTGCCGCGCCGGCAATTTTCAGTTTGACTACGACAGCGGGTTCACCATCAAACAACCGCCCAATGCCCATTTATTTGATGTTCTCCCGCAGTTGCTGCGACTCGACCTAACCACCGCCGCCCCGCAGCAGGATTTCGAGCAGTGGCTCGGATCGCTCGATTCTCACTGGCGCAAATACCTCAAACTCGATTCCAGGCCGGTAACGGATAAGCAGATTCAAACGACCACCGAACTCTATCTCCTGAATTCTACCGTAACGGATTTGCGCCCAATTGCCCGATTCACGGCCTTACGAAAACTCAACCTCCTTGGACGTCGCGAGGTCGTTGACATATCGCTCCTCGCTCAACTCAAGAATCTGCGTGAGGTTTATCTCGGTAACACCGCCGTCGCCGACCTCTCGCCGCTCAGTGTTCTGGCCGAGCTGCGCATACTGAATTTTCGTTCAACAAATGTCACGGACCTCTCGCCTCTCTCAAATACAACGTCGCTAAAGGAACTCAGTTGCGCATTCGCACCCCTTCGCGATCTCTCACCGATACTTGATTTGCCCAATCTCGAATCATTGAGCATCGATCTCGCTCAGGTTCCGGACCTTTCGACGCTGACCGGCATCCGCAAACTCAAAGACCTATCGATTGCGATGCCCAAGCCAGCAGAAGGCGCATGGTCATTCGAGGGACTTGCTGCGCTCAAAGGCTTGCGCACACTCGGTCTAGGAGGAACCAACTTCAGCGATCTCCGCCTCCTCATTCCTTTAAAAAAACTTGAGGATTTGACACTCAACGATACAGGGATTGCCGATTTCTCCCCAATCGCCGAGTTTTCCAAACTCAAAATACTCAAAATCTACGACATCCCTGCCACCAACTACGAGGCCATGGCCAACCTCAAGTGCCTCACAAGCGTCGTTTGTGATTATTCGCAGTTCTCGGCAATCAAAAAAATCATGCCGCAAAAAATCCAATTCAGTCTCTGCGGCAATCTCACGCCCGAACAGCACGAAGAATACTCCCGATATGCACTCGACAAAGATTGAAATCTATAGCGGATGCCTTTGGCCCTAAATCACTCGGACGGCTCTCACGGCTCTTTCCCCGCGTCGTCGGGCCAGGGTTTGTCGGCGCTGCCGCCGAGGCCCAGGAAGGCGAGGTGTTTGGGCAGCGGCTTCATCCACGCATCGACATCCGCCTGCAGCGCGGCGACTTTTTTCGGGTCGGCGGTGGAGAGGTCCGTCTTTTCGCCGAGGTCGTTTTTCAGATCGTAGAGTTCGGCGGGTTTTTCACCGTGGCGCACGAATTTGGAATCGCCGGCGCGGAGGGCGGCCGAGAGGCTGTGGCTCTCGCGCCAGAAAAGTTTGTCGTGCGGTGAGGCGGAGTTTTCACCGGTGAGGAACGGGATGAGGTTGACGCCGTCGAGCGGCTTGTCGGTCGGCGCGGCGACGCCGGCCAGCGCGAGCGCGGTGGCGGCGACGTCGAGCGACGAGACGGCGGGCGTGTAATCCTTGCCGGCGGGGATGTGTCCGGGCCAGCTGATGAGGAACGGGACGTGCATGCCGCCCTCGTAGACTTCGCCCTTGTGGCCGCGGAGCGGGAAGTTGCTGGGCGGTCCTTCAGGGCCGCCGTTGTCGCTGAAGAAGAAGATGAGCGTGCGCTGGTCCTGTCCGGAGGCGTGCAGGGCGGCGAGCGTTTCACCGACCGCATCGTCGAGCAGGCTGATCTGCGCGGCGTACTCACGGCGTTTCTTATCCTTGATGTTCGCGAATTTCGCGAGACGCTCGGCGGTCGGTTCGTGCGGCGTGTGCGGGGCGTTGAAAGCGAGGTAGAGGAACCACGGCTGATCCTTGTGACGTGTGACGAAGTCGGCGGCTTCGTGGCCGAACGTGAGCGTGAGGTGCTGTTTCACTTCGACGGGCTTGCCGTTGCGGAGGATCGGGACGTTGTATTCGGTTCCGGGTTTCACTTTCCAATCTTGGTAGTGGTGCCCGCCGCCGATGAAGCCGAAGGTCTCGGTGAAGCCGCGTTTGCCGGGGTGGAATTCGGGGGCTGCGCCGAGGTGCCACTTGCCGATCCAGCCGGTGGTGTAGCCGGAGTTGGCGAGCAGAGAAGGGAAAAGCGTTTCGGTCAGCGGCAGGCCTTCCTCGTGACTTTCGGGCAGATAGCGCGGATTGCGTTCGTGGCCGAAGCGGCCCTGGTAGCGGCCGGTGAGCAGGCCGGCGCGCGATGGGCTGCAGTAGGGATGCGTGACGTAGCCATTGGTGCAGTGCAGGCCCGATGCCGCGAGGCGATCGAGATTGGGCGTGACGATGTCCTTGCTGCCCTGAAACCCGGCGTCGGCGTAGCCCTGGTCGTCGGAGACGATGACGAGGATGTTGGGCCGATTCGTCGGCGCGGGCGCGGCGGCGTTGTCCGCAGCGCGAGACACGGTGACGAAGGCGAGCAGCGCGATGGCGGCGGCGATGAAAGGTTTCATTTCTTTTCGGTGCCCGTGGGGGTTTTCGCGGTGTGATCGTCCGATGTAATCGGCTTATCACCCATGAGTTTCGCCAGCGTCGGTTCGACGGCCTGCGCCCATGCTTCCGCGCCGGCGGGGCTCGGGTGCAGCAGGTCCCACATCAGGTCGGTGTTGATCTTGCCGTCGGGTTTCAAAAACGTCTGGCCGATGTCGAGCCAGAAGACGTTCTTGTCGTCGGCCAGCTTCGCGGTGAGCTCCCCGGTCTTGCGGCAGGTCTCGATGCACTGCTTGGAGCTGTTGAAACTCGGCGGGCTCACGCCTTTCTCATCGTCGCCGCCGCGCGGGAAGATGCGCAGAATGAGGATCTTGCTCGACGGGTGACGCTGCCGGATGAGATCCACGATCGCCTTGGTCCCGGCGAACACCTGCTCCGCGGTGTGAACTTTCTTGAAGTGGCGGTCATCGGTGTTGTTGGTGCCGATGAGCAGCATGAACACCTTGGGCGACTGCTTGAAATCGAGCTCGCCGTTCTGAAGGTTCCAGAGGATCTGCTCGGTGCGATAGCCGTTGTGGCCGAGGTTGATGGCGTGGCGCGGGGCGAAGTGCTTGTTCCAGGTCTCAGTGAGCAGCTGATATTTCCCGCCGAAGTTGTCGAGCGTGTGCGTGATCGAGTCGCCGATGAGCACCAGGTCGAATTCGCCGCTTCGGACATCCTTCACTTTCTGAGTATGCCTCGCACCGGGCGCTGGCATCGGGAAATCGGGGTCACCCAGTTTGGACGCCGGCGGCGGCGCGGAGGGGGCTTGGGGTTCCGCCGCGTGAGACACGGTGACCATGGCGAGCAGGGTGACGATGGCGATGAGGAGGTTTTTCATTTGCTGCGTGGGTACCGATCGAACTCATCGCCGCCGCCGGTGGCGCGGGGATCGTTCGTCGCTTTCAACTCGGCCATGAGGCGGGCGTCGAGGTCTTTGACGGTGTCGGTGTAGGCGGGGTCTTCGGCGACGTTCTTGAGTTCGTAAGGATCGGTGCGTTTGTCATACAGCTCGCGCTCGGGGCGCTTGCCGACGGCGCGATCGAAGAAAGGTTTGACGGCGGGTTCGCCCTGGTGCGTGACGATCCAGGCTTTGCTCGGTCCCGAATCGACATCGGCGTAGCCGACGCCTGTTTCCTTGGTCAGTTCGGCAAAGCTGGGCATCGCGCCGACGGGCGGATCACCGGCGGGCCAGCGGTTTGCACGGAAGTTTCGGATGTAGTGAAAGTCCTTCGTGATGATCGTGCGCATGGGATAGCCGACGCCGCGCTGATCGCCCTCGGTGCGAGCGGGACTGAAGTGTCGCTCCATCTCGGTCAGGACGTGATCGCGGGTCGGATCGACCTGGCCGGACTTATCGGAGAGCAGCACGTCGAGGAAGCTGCGCGCGGACATCATCGGCGGGGCCTTGAGCCCGGCGGCTTCGAGGAACGTCGGCGCGAGATCGGACATGCTGACGAAATCATCAACGACGCGGCCGGGCTTGATGTGCCCGCCCCATCGGACGGCTAGAGGTTGGTGCGTGCCGGTGTCGTAGCAGGTGGCTTTGGATCGTGGGAAGGGCCAGCCGTTGTCGCCGGAGATGACGATGAGCGTGTTTTCGAACTCGCCGGTTTTTTCGAGCGTGACGAGAATCTCGGCGCACTCGTGATCGAATTGCTGTGCGGCATAGTAGTAGTCGCAGATGTCGCTGCGGACGGTTTCGTTGTCGGGCAGGTAAGGCGGGACGACGACCTTGGCGGGGTCGAGCCCGTTCTTGACGCCGCTGCCCACGGGATATTGGCGATGTGGGTGGTGGCTTCCGAACCAGTAGCAGAAGGGCTTGTCCTTGGGCCGCGCGGCGAGGAAGGCGGCGAAGCTTTTGAAGTCGGGACCGGCGGCGTTGTGCGGTCGGCCCTCGTTGGTGCCCGGGCCGTAGCCCTTGCCGGTCAGGCCGACGAAGTAGCCGGATTTTTCAAGGATGTCGGGGTAGACATCGAACTTGGCGGGGATGAAGGCGTGGAGGTTCACGCCCTGTTCGAGGCGCCAAGGCCACTGCCCGGTGAGGATGCCGGCCCGCGACGGGGAGCAACTGGGCGCGACGACGTGCGCGTTGCGGAACATGACACCCTCGCGCACGAGGCGGTCGAAGGTCGGCGTCTTGATCACCGGATCGCCGAGGCACGAGGCGTGCGGCCAGGCCCAGTCGTCGGCAAAGAGAAAGAGGATATTCGGGCGTTTGGCGGGTGTTGGCGCCGGTGCGTCCGCGGCGATCGACCAGGGGGCGAACATCAGGAGCAGCAGCAGGGCGGCGCCGATTGATCGTAGATTCATGGTTTGCCGGCCTTTCGTGGTCACGGTGCGGGGACGCTTATGTAACGCCCAAGTCGTGAAATTGTTGTGGGTGTGCCAAGTAAAGGAACGCGGGGCTGCGGAGGAACCGCAGACCCGTGGCACCCATTTCGATGCGTGGTCGGCATTACTTCAGGCGTGCGTCGAGTGCGGCGGTGAGCCGGGGGTTTGACAGCATCTCCGCGATGTCATGCTCCATCGCGTGGCGCAGGATCACGAATGGATCAATCCCCTCCGACAGTTTCGCCAGCGTTTTTTTGAGTTCGGGTTTCTGTTTTTCGAAATCGTCATCCGAAAGGGCTTTGCTGCCGACCAGAATGTCACTGATCTGCTTCCGGAGATCAGCGGATTTCTCCGGTTCGAGACCGGTGAGCAGCATGCCCGCGCGATCCGCCGCGTCCTTGACGATCGTGTCCACATCCTTCGCCTCGGTTTCGCGCAGGGTGTCCAGCGTGTCGTCGAGGTATTGCGCGGGATCGGGCCCTCCTTCCTCGGAATTGCCGAAGTGCGTCAGGATCTGCGTGGGCGAAAGACGGGCAACAATCGCCGGGGCTTTGGCACGCGCTGTGGCGGTGGTCTCGATGTGGTCGTCGATATCCTCACCCGTCGCCGCGCCGCCTTCGCCGGTCAACTCGCTCAGCGCATCCTCCGCTTCGGAGATCGCTTCGTCGTGGGCCTGCCTTTCGTCTTCGGTGGCGGTTTCGCTGATGGGTTTGGCCAGCGCCTCGCGCAGGGCCTTGAGCGCTTCGAGATGCTTTTCGGAAATCTTGGCCGGGGCGGCCGTGGGATGGGGGTCGGCCGCGTCCTTGGCCGCCTCCTTCATCGCCTTCATCTGTTCGACGGTCGCTTCCATCTCGGTCAACGTGTGAAACGCCTTGATCTCCTGACTGAGGGCCACAGGATTGTCGTCGATCGACGCCGCATCCTCGGCCCGCGCGAAACCGGCCGCCGACACACACACCATCACACCCATCGTCACCATGCGTAGAGAAAACATTGAAGGAACCTCCGTGTTTGAAATCGCCTCGACCGTCCGTGGTTGAACCTAAGGCAAAAGTCTAACAATTGTTGACGCGGCGGCCACCGTCAAAGATTTGAATCGACTATCACTTCGCCTTTTTCCCGGTCTTTTTGCCGCTGCTTTCACCGGCGTCCGCAGCCTCGGGAGTCTGCCCCTTGTCATCGACGTCCACGATCCATTTCTCCAGCACGCCGCGGAGACGCTTCAGATTCTCCTGCTGCTCGGGGACCGCGGCAAGATTGACCAACTCATTCGGATCGGTCTGCATGTCGTAGAGTTCCTCGGACGGCCGCGTCGGCTGGCAGAGGAAGTCCTGCGCGGGGGTCAGTTTGCCCTCGGCGTGCAACTGCTTGAGAAGATTCCAGACCGGGTACGAACGCTCCTTGTAGGCGTTGGGCGCGAGAAAGGGCACGTTGGGCGTGAAGTTGCGGATGTAGCGGTAACGTTCATCGCGCACGCTGCGGATGCGCATCACCGTCTCATCGCATCGATCACGGCTGCCGAAGATGAAGTCACGCGCCGGCTCGGCATTCTCCCCGAGGAAGATTCGGCCCTGCATCTTCGCCGGCTTCGCCGCACCGGCGATCGCGAGCATCGTCGGCGCGAGATCGATCCCGTCGATCATGCGGGTGTCCACCGTGCCCGGCGTGATCTGTTTGGGTGCCGAGAAATTCTTCGGCCAGCGGATGATGAGCGGGACGATGAAACCCTCCTCGTAGCAGAACTGTTTGCCGCGCACCATGGAGATGCCGTTGTCGCCGAAGTAGACGATGACGGTGCTGTCCGCCAGGCCGTCCTTTTCGAGTTGCTGCATCACGCGACCGATCTTGGAATCGAGCTCGCTGAGCGAGTCGAGATACTTGGCCCAGTCGGCGCGTGCGATTGGATGATCGGGATAGTAGGGCGGCAGGTCCACCTTCGCCGGATCGGCGCGCTGCGGAGCGCCGTAGGGCCGGTGCGTCTCGTGGAAATTGATCTGGGCGTAGAAGGGCTGATGCGATTTCAGGTCGTCCCAGTTCTCCGAGTCGAACGGCTTGCCCTTGTGGGCGAAATTCCAATCCGTCTTGCCGGTGCCGCGGAATCCGCAATCCTTGGGCAGGTTCACGACATTCGCGGTGAAGTAGCCCGCGTCGCGCATCCAGCCGGTGAGCACTCGGACGCCGTCGGGCAGCGGATTCGTTCCGTCGTGATGCGACCGGTGATTCTGCGCATCAATGCTCACGGCGTACATCCCGGTCATGAACGACGAGCGGCTCACGGAGCAGACCATGCCATCGTAGAAATGCGTGTATCGCGCGCCCTCGGCGGCGAGCTTGTCGAGGTTGGGTGTCCACACCTGCTTCGTCACGCCGTAGCAGTTGAGCTGCGGGCCGGTGTCTTCGGAGATGAGCCAGAGGATGTTGGGTCGGGCCTTCGCTGCGGGCTTGGCCGGTGCTGCGTCTTCGGCCCGCAAACCGGTCATGGGGATCAGCAGCAAGGCGGTCAGGAGAAGCGTGATGCTTTTCATGAATTTGTTCTCGCGAGGCGCGAAGGTTGGACGATCATCATTTGCCATGTTTGCTGTTGGGTTCGTAGTTCCTGTCTTTTTCCAGCAAGGCGTGGTCGCTGATCACGCCCCGAGGCTGCGGAGTGTGCGCTTCAGTGGCGAACTTCTTCATCTGCTGCAGCACGTCTGCTTGCTGGCTCGCGACATTGTTCTTTTCGCCGATGTCCTTCGACAAGTCGAAGAGTTCCCACCCGGCTTTCCCGGCGGGATCAATCGCTTTCCAGTCGCCCATGCGCACCGCGGTCTGCTTGTTGTCTTCCCAATAGAGGTATTTGTGCTGCTCCTGCTTTCGACCGGCTGCTTTTTCGCCCAGCAGTTCGGGGACGATGGAAATGCCGTCGATGTCCTTGGGAGCGGTCGCACCGGCGAGTTCGGCAAATGTGGGCAGCAGGTCGGGGAAATAGCCGAGGTAGTTGCTGACGCGGCCCGCCTCGATGTGTCCTGGCCAGTGCGCGATGGCCGGCACACGGATGCCGCCCTCGTAGAAGTTGCCCTTGCCGCCGCGGAATTGCGTGCCGCTTTTCGGGTCCACGTTCGGTGCGAAGAAGCCGCGGGGGTGATCCTTGTTCTTGAAGTATTCCATGCCGCCGTTGTCGCCGGTGAAGATGATGATCGTGTTGTCGGCGACGCCCAGTTCCTTGAGCAGGTCACGGATCTCGCCGACCTCGCGGTCCACGAGATTCACCATCGCGGCGTAGGTCTTCTCGTTGTCGTTCCACGGCTTGTCCTTGTAGAGCAGGAACGATGGATCATCGTGCGGCATGCCGTAGATGCCGTGCGGCGGTGTCCACGCAAGGTATGCGAAGAAGGGATGATCCTTGTTGTCGCGGATAAACTTCTTGCTCTCCTCAAAGATGCGGTACTGGCTGAACGTCTCGCCTTTGTAGGGATCGCCGGTGTTGCCGGCGAGCGGGACTTCTTCGCTGTTGCGGACGAGGTAGCGGGGGAAATAGGTGTGGGCGTGGACCTGGTCGTAGTAGCCGAAGAAGACGTCGAAGCCGTGCTTCTCGGGGACGCCGGAGGTGCCGCGTGCGCCGATGCCCCACTTGCCGAATCCGCCGGTGGCGTAGCCGACACTTTTGAGGACGGAGCCGATGGTCTGCTCGCCGGGCAGCAGCGGATCGGAGCCGCCGTTGGCACGGACGGTGGCATGGCCGTTGTGCTTGCCGGTGAGGACGGCGCAGCGCGTCGGGGCGCAGACATTGCCCCCGGCGAGGAACTGCGTGAAGCGCGTGCCCTGTGCGGCGAGCTGGTCGATGTTGGGCGTGCGGAATTCGGGATGCCCCATGCCCGAGGATTCGTAGTAACCCAGCTCGTCGATGATGAAGTAGACGATGTTGGGTTTCGGCGCGGTGGCGGTAGCGGGCTCCGCGGCGGTGACCGCGGAGGTCAGCGCTGCGGTGAAGAGAAGCATCAAAAGGTGTTTCATGGTGTGACGGATCTCGCTGTGGTCATGGTGTCTTGAAACTGCCGGACTGATAGTCCCAGCTCTTGCCCTGATCATGCGTGACAAAGAGGCGGTAGTAGTATGTTGTGTTTCCCTTGAGACCAGTGAGCTTGAATTGATTCACGCCCGCGGCGACTTTCTGTTCGGGTGTCGCGGATTGCCAGGTGCGTTCCGGGCGGAACATGTCGATCTGAACGGCGGAGCCCTTGGTCACTTTCTGAGCGGGATAGGTCAGGCTGTCCACGGTGCCGTAGTAGAGGATCGCTTTGGAGTTGGAGCCGGTCTTCTTGATTTCGTAATCGACGGCGGTGTGATCGGCGGCGATGTCGGTGGCTTTGGATGGGCCGAAGGTCACGGGGAGTGCAAAGAGCTGCGCGGATTTTTCGGGTGTGAGATATTCGGGAATCGCGGGCTGCGGGCCGGGCTTGGTCGGCGGCTTGTTGTGCCCGGTGTCGTCGCGGAGGTGGCGCTCCATGCCGCCGGTCGCCATCGCGATCCAGCCATCTGTGGCGTAATCGTTCAAGTAGTACGCACGCTGATCGGAGTAGTGATCGGGCTGCTCGACGGGAGCTGCGGGTGTGGCGGGGGCTGCTTTTCGATGGGCACGCGGCGGCGCGACTTTGGGTTTCTCGACATCGGTGCCATCGTTCGGCGTGGGCACGGCAGGGTCCGCGGGATCGGCGGGTTCCTCGACGCCCGAATTGTCACCGCCGCCCAGATGCGCGGGATACCATTTCTGATCGCTGCCCATGAACCAGCCTCGGCGTTTGATCTCGCGGATCAGATCGCCGCTGCGCTCCCGGTTGGGCGGACCGGGGATCTCGCAGAAGGATCCGGTGCTCGGTAAGAGCCCGCTCATGTTTTTGCGCATCGCCGGTGCTTGAGCGGATGCGTAGAGCTTCCAACGTTTTTCCTGCTGGTCGTAGAAGTAGCCGTAGAAGGTGCGGACGTCGCCGTTCGCCTCGACGCGGAGGGCCTGGATCGTGCGATCGCCCTCGTATTTGTAAGCGATGGCGCGGAATTTGACGCCTGTGCCCTCGCCGCCGAACGTGCTGTATTCGGCATCGGGGATGTCGGTGCCGATGAGCCTCGCCATTTTTTCGATGGGCGGGGCTTCGGTCGCCTCGCGGCCGGCAATCCACATGGAGAAGTTGAAACCCGCGCCGATGGGGATGGTGCCGCCGGGCTTGAAGCTGGTGCCGAAGTAGCCGAAGGGCGTCGTCAGCGGGGAGTAACTGCCGGTCTTGCCGACATCGACGGTCTCGAAAACCCACATGTGTGGCGCGGGACAATTCTCGGGTGCGTAGAAATGCGTGTGCACGGCACTGGGACGCCAGCGCGTCCGCAGCAGGCTCGCCTTGGCGATGGCGGAGCCCTCGAGATGGATGGAATGAATCTGCGTCTCGGCGGGCGGCGGCGACTTCGTGCAATCGATCGTGAGCGTCACCTTGCCGGGTTGCTTCACGTTGAACGTGAGCGTCTGCGGTTGTGGCGACTGGCCATCGCTCGAGGCGACCTTGAGCGTCTGCGTCTCATCACCGACCTTGATCATCCACACATGATCCGCCTCACCGGCGGGAACCTGCATGTAGAAGGTCGCCTTGATCTCACCGGCCTCGGGACACCAGAGATGCCACCGCGCCGTTCCGGCCACCGTGTCCGAACCCCGACCGAGGTAGCCGAAACTGCTGGTGATCAATCCCTCATCGCCCGGGATCGGATCATGCCGATCCATCGCCTCGAAGCAGCGATCGAAAAAGCCGTTGGTCGCGGTGAGGTCGATCTTGCCATTCTTCGCTGCCTGAGCTTTGTATTGGAATTCCGGCTTCGCGCCATCCTTCGAGATGTTGAGGACGACCGGCGGATCGAGAACAATCGGCGGCTCGGCGGCCACGGAGAGACGGGCAGCCACACTCACAAGAAGTGCAACGATGACGATCAAATCTCGCAGCCGAATAGTCATAACGAGTCCTGTGAAAGCGCAATGCTAAGGAAGGGCCCCGGAGTCACGTGATGATGGACGAATGCGCAAAGCCCAACGGCGGCGGCGGGCATATATTGCCGGGCAGTCCAGGCGGAACGCCTACTCCGGCACGCTCAAGCCCACGGTGAAAACCGACCGGTGGTTTTCGTTTCGTGGCCATCGGTGTAGAATCGACGCCTCGTCCCATGAACAACTTCCATCGATTCCTGATCGGCGGCGCGGTGGTCCTCACCATCGTGGCGACCGTGTTCTTCACAGGCGGCTTCGATCACGTCGTCTATCAGCGGGGCTCGGCTCGTATCAGCGACGGCGCCCACGATCATTCCTGGGTGTACCTCAACCGCAATTGGGTTCTCATCCGCACCGATGGCAAAACCGGCCGCCCGGAATCCATTTATCTGGGGATCGATTGCGAGCCGCCGACGCGGGCCGGCATCGGCGAGGCGGCGCTGACCGTCGAGGTCCTGCCCGGTGTTCGCCACGCCGCGCGATTCGACGAAAAGTCCGCACTGCATGTCTTCACCCCGACACACGTCTTCCCGGTGCAGACGGTCCGCAGCGTCGAAGAGATCAACAAGCTCGTCAAGCCCCTGTTCGACCCCGAGGAAAGCGATGCGGCGTTTGGCAAACTAAGCGACCTGAAGTCGATCCAGGTGCTCCTGCACGATCCCGCTGCGCAATTCGTCACGCCGCCCAAGCCGGAATAATCGGTCTCGTGTTTCGTGTCTTGCGTCCCGCGTTCCACTCTTTAACGCGAGATCCGAGACGCAAGACCCGAGACTACGCGCTCGTCTCGGGCGCAAAACCCCGGCGAATCGTGTTCTCGGTGACGACGCGGCCCTCCACAAAATGCAGCAGATAATCGGGGCCGCCAGCCTTGGCATCGGTGCCCGACATCTTCATGCCGCCGAACGGCTGGCGATTCACGATCGCGCCGGTGATCTTGCGGTTGAGGTAGAGATTGCCGACGCGGAAGCGACGACGCGCCTCGTCGAGGTGCGCCGGGCTGCGCGAGTAGACGCCACCGGTCAGCGCATACGCGGTGCCGTTGGCCAGCGCAAGTGCGTGATCGAAATCTCGCGCCCGCATCACGGCGACGACCGGGCCGAAGATCTCCTGCTGCGCCAGCGACGAATCGGGCGGGACGTCGGCGAAGATCGTCGGGCCGACGTAGTGGCCATCGCCGAGTTTCGAGACGTCCACGCTGAGCACGCACTTCGCTTCGCTCTTCCCCTTCTCGATCGCGGCGAGAATATTCTTGCGCGCCGCGGCGTCGATGACGGGCGGGACCGCGGTGCCCGGATCGGTCGCCGGGCCGATGCGCAGGCTCGCCGTCGCATCGACCAGCCGCTTGACGAATGATTCGTACGCATCGCCGACGACGATGATGCGTGAGCACGCGCTGCACTTCTGCCCGGCGTAGCCGAAGGCGGACGCAGCGGCGCCGAGCACCGCATCATCAAGGTCAGCGTCCGCATCGACGATGATCGCGTTCTTGCCGCCCATCTCGGCGATGACGTGTTTGACGTGCGGCTGATTCGGCGGGGTCTGCGCCGCGGTGGCGTTGATCAGCAGGCCCACGGCGCGCGAGCCGGTGAAATTGATGAACGTGACGGTCGGGTGCTTGACGAGCGCAGCCCCAGCCTCGTCGCCGCCCGGCAGATAGTTCAGCACGCCGGGCGGCAGGCCCGCCTCGGCCATGATCTCGGCGAACTTCGCGGCGATGATCGGCGACTGCGGCGCGGGCTTGATGATGACGGTGTTGCCGACCGCGATCGGGGCCGCGGCCATCCCGGCGCAGATCGCCAGCGGGAAGTTCCACGGCGAGATCACCGCGCCGACGCCGCGCGGCTCGTAAATGTAGCGGTTGGTTTCACCGGGCACATCGAGATTGTGGCCCGCAGTCAGCCGCTCGGCCTCCGCGGCGTAGTAATCGAGGAAATCGATCGCCTCGACGATGTCGCCATCCGCCTCGCGCCACGGCTTGGCGCACTCATAAACCGTCCACGCCGCCAACTCATCGCGGCGGTCGCGCATGATCTGTGCGGCGCGGCGGAGGATCGCGGCGCGCTTCTCGACAGGCGTGTCGCGCCACGCCGGGAAAGCGGCGGCGGCGGCGGCGACCGCGCGGTCCACTTCCGCAGCCCCGGCGGAGGCGGTGGTGCCGATGATCTGTTTCGGATTCGCGGGATTGGTCGAGGTGAGCGATGCCTGCGTGTTCACGGCCGCGCCACCGATGATGAGCGGATAGTGTTTGCCGAGCTGCGAGCGGACACGATCGAGCGCCGCGGCGAAGGCGGCTTGCTCGGCGTCGGAGACGAAGCGGCGATCGGGTTCGTTCTCAAATGATTTGCGCGGACCCGCGAGGATCGGCCCCACGGACTGCTGTCCGCCGGTTTCGGGAGAACGCGGCGGCGGTGTCTGACTCGGCACGATTTGCGGGGCGCTCATGAGCTGCTCCACGGGGATGTTGTCGCTCATCCCCATGCGAAGGAATGATTGGCTGGCGGTGTTTTCAAGCAGGCGGCGGACGAGGTACGCGATGCCCGGCAGGAGCTGGCCGACGGGGACGTAAACGCGCAATCGCTGACCCGCGGCGACGAGTCGCTGTTTCATCTCGTCGGCCATGCCGTAGAGCATCTGCGTTTCGTAATCACCGGGCGTCAGGCCGCGCTCGGCGGCGATCGCCATGGCGAGGGCGAGGCTGCGGGCGTTGTGCGTGGCGACGGCGGTCTCGACATGCGGGTGCGCCTCGAGCAGCATGCGCAGGCACTTCTCGTAGCAGATGTCCGTCTCGGCTTTCGTGGTCCACACCGGCACGGGCCAGCCGCGTTGCTGCGCGATGACGGTCTCGTAATCCCAGTACGCGCCGCGGACGAGCCGCACCATGAACGGCGCGGGGCGCTTCCTGGCCCACGCGATCATCGTCGCGATGTCGGCGGGCGTGTCGCGCAGATACGCCTGCATCGCCAGCCCGACATCGGGCCAGTCCGCCAGGCCCGGCTCGCTGAGCAGCTCACGAAAGATGCGGAGCGTCAGGTCTTTCACCTGATAATGCTCCATGTCCACGGTGATGAACGCGCCGCGGCATCTCGCTTCGAGCATGATCGGTCGCAACCGGCTCTTGACGCGGTCGCCGCTGCGCACCGGATCGAGCGCATCGATCTGCGAGTCGAGCGCGGTGATCTTGATGGAGAGATTCAGGCGTGGCGAGACGCGCCCCGAGATGCGGTCCATGAGCGGGTTAGCGGGCCAGTCGCGGACAATGGCGTCGAACTCGTGGAGCAGTTTCAGGTACTGCTGCTGATACTGCTCGGACTCGGCGTCGCTGACGATTGCTTCGCCGAGCACATCGACGGTGAATCCCATGCCGCTATGCCAGAGCTTTTGAAGGCGGGGCCGGGCGGTTTCGACGGTGTCGCCCGCGATGAACTTGCGGGCCATGCGTCCGGCGCTGGCGCGGACGAGCGGAGCGATGAGCGCCGAGGCGACCGATCCGCGCGACATGCGCAGCAGCGGCCGTCCGAGGCCGCCGACGATCGGCAGCTTCATGCCGTGGAGATATTCATCGAGGTGTGCGGTGACATCGCGGTTGGTGCGGAGCGCGGGGAGCACATCGACGAAGCGCAGCGCCGCGGCGCGGAGCTTCGGGTCTGCCATGAGCTTTTCGAGCAGCGCATCTTCGGAGGTGAAGCGCGTCCACCAGTGCCCGCCGGCGCCGGCGTGTTGGAGCAACTGTCGGCCGAATTCGAGTACGCGCGATTCGAGGGCGTCGGCGGAGTGTGACGCGGCGGGGTGTGACAATGGCGTTGACAAGGCCGACTCTCAAAAAGAGGCCATGAACGAGTGGCGATATTCTGATTGTAATTGCGAAAAACGCCGACGGGGGAATTCCAACGGCGGAGCTTTTTGTTTCACAAATAAATTATTTGGCGCCGGTGTACATGGCGGTAGTGCGGCATCGGAGCGCGGAAAGAGCGCCGTGGAGTGCCGAAGTTCTGCGCGGAAGTGGGGGGCACGCCCGTAAATCAGGCGTGCGAATTGCCGTTTTGGGCGGGGGGCTGAGGCGGATTCTGCGGTTGTGCCGGGGGCTTGGGCGCGGTGGCGGGGCGTTCTTGATTGAGGCCCACATAGCCGCCGCCGGTGGTGGGCGGGAAGGGGCGCACCTCGGGCTGGGGCTGCGGTTTGACGAATCGGTCGGCCTGCGGCGGATTGGTGCGCGGCGGCATCGGGCGACTGAACCCGCTGCCGGCTTGCGGAGGCGGACCGCTGCGGCGCTGCGGGAACGGCGGGCGCGAGCCGCTGCTGAAACCCTGGCCGGGAGGGCGCGGGGCGCGCGGGCGGAAGGGGCGATTGGACGTCGGAGAGTGGCCCGCGGGGCGTGAGGGCGTCTTTTTCTTCTTGTCCTTCGATTCCTTGAGGTAGATGCGGCGCCCGTCGATGAGGAACTTGCCGATGCGTCGGATCGCCTCGCGGCCCTTGTCACGATCGCGCGTCATCACGAATCCGTAGCCCATCGAGCGGCCCGTCGCCGGGTCGCGCGCGATGACCAGGTCCTCGATGACGATATGCGGCGCGAAAATTTCGCGCAGCATGTCTTCCGTCGTCTTGAAATTGACGTTGCCGATGAAAATTTTGAACATCGTAGACACTGCGCAGCTCCTCTTCGTCAAATCGCCCACTGCGGCGGCGTGTCGGGCCTCCCCGGCACTCGATCCCCCGGATCTCCCGGATCCCCCGGTACTCCCGGCGAGGCGGCTCCTCGCAGTAGAGTGTATCAACCGATTTACACCATGCAAAACGGTTGCCGCACTCTACGCGACGCGGTGGATATTATCCCCATAACGTCCGCCTGGCGACTATAATGCCCGCAACCGCCACAGATTCGCAAATCCCGGAATATCCCCGATGACCCAGACCGACGAAATCAGCCTGATTATCCGCGCCATCTACGACCAGGAGCGCGAAGCCGTCGGCGTCGTGACCGAGGGCTCCGAAACTTTCGAGCACGGCGGCGACACCCGCGCCCAGATCGAGATCCTCGCCGCCGTCACCGCCAAGGCCAATTGCATGGCCGCACAGATCGTCCGCGACTGGCCCGGTGACGAGGACCGCAAGAAGGAACTCATCGACCACTTCGCCGCCCTCAAGGAAAACATGCTCAATGACCTGCTCAACCGGCTCGACGAAGAAAACGCGAAGAAGTAGGAGTCCAAGGTCCAAGGTCCAAAGTCCAAGGTCGAA
>JAYVTU010000065.1:0-8737 GCA_043788485.1 Planctomycetota bacterium | reverse complement strand
AAGCCCCGGCGGGCTTTTTTGTTGCGCCAGCTCTTCCCGCCTTCGGCGGTGGGGTTGTAAGGGGAGGCGGCAGCCTCCCCTTACGCAAGCAATGAAATCTGCTAAAACTTCACGTTCCATGACTGAAACAATGAAGAAGCGCGTCCTCACCGGCGACACACCGACCGGCTCCCTCCACCTGGGCCACTACGTCGGCTCCCTCGAAAACCGCCTTGCCATGCAGGCCGAGTACGACTGCTACTTCCTCGTCGCCAACATCCACGCCCTGACCACCCGCGCCGAAAAGCCCGAGGACGCCGCCGGAATCCGCGCCGACACGATCAGCATCGTCAAAGACTGGCTCAGCGTCGGCCTCGACCCGGCCCGCTCCACCATGTTCCTCCAGTCCGAGGTCCCCGCCATCGCCGAACTCTCCTGGCACTTCGCGATGCTGCTGGGCTACGGCCGGCTGATGAAGAACCCGACCATCAAGGACGAAATCCGCGTCAAGAACCTCGGCGACACCTACAGCTTCGGGTTCCTCATGTACCCCGTGGGCCAGATCGCTGACATCCTCGCGTTCCGCCCCGACCTCGTGCCCGTCGGCGAGGACCAGATCCCCCACATCGAAATGACCCGCGAGATCGCCCGCAAGTTCAACCAGACCTACTGCGGCGTCAGCGGGAAAGTCGCCGACGAAGAGGTCACGCAGCACGGCGGCGTCTTCCCCATCCCGGGCGTGAAGCTCGGCCGCGTCAAACGCCTCACCGGCACCGATGGCGTCAACAAGATGAGCAAGTCGCTCGGCAACGCCATCTTCCTGACCGACGATGCGAAGACCGTGCAGAAGAAGTGCAACAAAATCTTCACCGGCCGCGTCGATGCCACCAGCCCCGGCAAAGTCGAGGGCAACACGCTCTTCGAGTACCACGACGCCTTCAACCCCGACAAGCCCCGCGTCGAAGAAATGAAATCCCTCTACACCGCCGGCCAGATCGGTGACGGCCAGGTGAAAAAAGAACTCGCCGAAGCCCTCAACGCCTTCCTCGACCCGATCCGCGCCAAGCGCACCAGCATCACCGATGGAGATGTGATCGACGTGCTCAAACAAGGCACCGCCCGCGCCAACACCGTCGCGGAGCAGACGCTTTGGCAAGCGAAACAAGCGGCGAAGTTCGACTTCTTCCCGCGCGAACTTCATCTCTAATTCCAAGGTCTGATGATGAGCCAATTCACTGCTTGGGTCGCAGCCGTCATCAACTTCCTTTTGTTGATCGGAATGATCGCGAAGCCCGATGCCATGGTGGTGGTGGCATTTGAGATTTACGGAATACCAATCACATTGATGGCGATGATTTTCGCGGTTTTTCGGAAACCGCTCAGTGGGCGGCAACTCAAATTGGGACTGTTGTTCCCACTCGCAATCTCGTGGGCGGCCCCAATCCTTGCCTACGGGTATTTCCGCTTTCGCTTTTAAGCCCACAAAAGCTACGGCGGATCATGCAATCCACCGCGCGATGCCGAACGCCGCCGCGGCGGCGAGGCCGCCGATCAGGACAGTCTGCAGGGCGCTGCGCACCGGGGTCCGGCCCGTGAAGCGGCCCTTGATGTAGCCGAAGACGAGCAGCGCGAGGAGCGTGACGGCGACGCTGGTGTACAGCGCGGCGGTCGGGGACTTGAGCGCGAAGTAGGGCGAGAGCGGGACCATGCCGCCAGCGATGTAGGAGGCGGCGATGGTCAGGCCGCTGACGCGCGCCCGCTTGGGCTCGGGCTTCTCCAGGCCCAGCTCGAAACGCATCATGAAATCGACCCACGCCTCGGGGCTGGCGCAGAAGGCGGTGATGATCGGCGTGATCTGCGGCGCGGTCAGGCCATACGACTCGAAGATCTCGCGCGTCTCGGCGATCTCGGCGTCTTTCTTTCGCACGACTTCGTCCTGTTCGCGGAGCCGCTCGTTGGCGTAATGCTCGGCATCGCTGCGCGCCGCCAGGAAGCCGCCGAGGCCCATCGCGATCGCCCCGGCGGCGACCTCGGCGAGCCCCGCGGTGACGACCACGCCCGTCGTCGCCACCGCCGCGAGCCCCGCCGCCAGCGCGAACGGCACGGTCAGCCCGTCCGACATGCCGATCACAATGTCGCGGATCGTCTCCCCGGCGGTGAAGTGCTTCTCGATGTGCGGCGTCTGGGGCATTGGCGGCTCCTGAGTGTGGATGACATCCTAATCCATGGGGCGATCCCCGCCGAAAACTATTCGTTGCGTCCCGCGGGGGCGCTGGTAATATTTGGGTCTAACCACTGGAGATTCGGCACATGGCAATGCGCAACACGTTGAAGCTCGCCGCGGTCGGCGCCCTGATCCTCGGAGCGGTCGCGATCGCTGAGGAAAAAGAGAAGCACGAAAAGGGCGACAAGGGCGAAGTCATCGAATCCGTGATGAAGAAGTCGATGAAGGGCGATAACTCGCTGATCAAGAAGGTCATCCGGGGCGCCGCAACGGACGCCGAGAAGAAGCAGCTGCTCGACTACGTCAAGCAGCTCGATGGCACCAAGCCCCCCGTGGGCGACAAGGCGGACTGGGATCAGCGCATCAAGGAACTGATCAAGGCGTCCGAGGACGTGGTGGCCAAAAAGGACGGCGCGATCGCCGACCTCAAGCAGGCCGCCGACTGCAAGGGCTGCCACAAGGCTCACAAGGAAGATTGATCTCCGCGGGCAGTTTCGGAAAACACCACGGATCACCTACCACGGCGGGTTGCTCAAACCCGCCGTGTTTTTACGCGCCGGCGCGGCGGCGGCCGATGCGGCATCACGCAATCACAAAATTACGGTCGCACCGGATAGACCGCGAGCCCGCGCGGCGCTAATCTATGGATCAAGTTCGACGTGACAGGCGCGCGATCGGGCTGCAGGAGTTGACGCATCGATGCGATGGCTGGACCGACTGCTCAAAAAAGAAGACCTGACGGTGTGTTACCCCGCACCGCAGCCGCTGCCCTTTTGGGTCATCGATCCGAAGTTCACCGAGATCATCCCGATCGCCAGCCGGAGCCACCCGGGCTTCTTCTTCTACGTGGATCTCTCGAAGCTGCACTGCACCTGTCCGGGGTTCAAGCGCGACCGCGTGGCGCAGAACCCGCGCGATGTCCGCCGGGTGTGTCCGCACATCTATGAAGCGGTGAAGCGCGCCGAGCTCGAAAACTCCGCCCACCCGCTGATGATGCTCATCGGTCAGTTCGGCCGAAAGTTCCCCGAGTTCCACCGAACCCGCAACGACGCCGCCCGCGCCGAGATCATCTTCGGCTTCAAGCCCGGAAGCACCACCGTCGGCGTCTACGGCCTGTTCAACCAGTTCGACCCGACGCATGGCCTGTTCGACCTCACCGCCAACGCCTGGACCAAAGCCCCCGCCGAAAAACACGACCGCGTCCTCACCGAAGCCGTCCGCAAAGTCTTCTACACCCGCGACCGCGCCAAGGACAAAAAAGACGACGGCGAGGAATAATCCGCGCCATCACGCCCCATCGTTCAATTCTTTTCCCTCCGCCTCTTGCCCTCTTCTCTCCTTCACAACAATTCCCCTCATTTGCCTTCCTCTGTGCCTCTGCGCCTCTGTGGTAATCCCCTCCCTGCCTTCTCCTCGCGTTTCGAGTACCATGCCGCGCCCAGAAATCGCTAGGAATACCGCCATGGAAGCTGGAATCGTCGGGCTGCCCAACGTGGGCAAGAGCACGCTGTTCAACGCACTGACCAACGCCGGGGCGCTGGCCGCCAATTATCCCTTCGCCACGATCGAGCCGAACGTCGGCGTCGTCATGGTGCCCGATCCGCGCCTCGCGTCGATCAACAAGCATCAGAAGACCGAGAAGATCATCCCCGCGGCGCTCCGCCTCGTGGACATCGCCGGCCTCGTCGCCGGGGCGTCCAAGGGCGAGGGCCTAGGCAACAAGTTCCTATCCCACATCCGCGAGGTCGATGCGATCGTGCAGGTCGTCCGCTGCTTCGAGGACCCGAACATCCTGCACGTCTCCAACTCCGTCGATCCGCTGCGTGACATGGACACGATCGAGACCGAGCTGATGCTCGCCGACCTGCAGATTATCGAGGGGGCTGTGGACAAGGCCAAGCGCATGGCCCGCACCGGTGACAAGGATGCGCTCCAGCTCCAGAAGCTGCTCGAGCAGTGCCTCAAGTGCCTCTCCGACGGCAAGCCTGTCCGCTCGCTGGAAATCCACAACCCCGAGGACCGCAAGGCCCTGCAGATCTACGGCCTGATCTCCGCCAAGCGCGTGCTCTACGTCGCCAACGTCGCCGAGAACGATCCCGAGGGCAAAAGCCCGCTCGTCGCCAAGGTGCGCGAGTACGCCGCGAAGAACGGCGGCGAGGTCGTCGTCGTCTGCGCGAAGATCGAGTCCGAGCTCGCTGAGCTCGGCGAGGGCGACCGCCTGGAGATGCTCCAGAGCCTCGGTATGGATGAGCCCGCGCTCGCCAAGGTCGCCCGCGCGATTTATCACCTGCTCGGCCTGCACAGCTACTTCACCTGCGGGCCCAAGGAAATCCGGGCGTGGACCATTCCTGTCGGCGCGACCGCCCCCCAGGCCGCCGGCGTCATCCACACCGACTTCGAGAAGGGCTTCATCCGCGCCGAAATCTATCACGTCAAAGACCTCGAAGCGCTCGGCTCCGAGGCGGCGATCAAAGCCGCCGGCAAGCTCCGCGTCGAAGGCAAAGGCTACATCATGCAGGACGGCGACGTGTGCCATTTCCTGTTCAACGTCTGATCCGCCGCCTCGCCGCTTGCGGCTTAGCGCTCCTCCTTTTCAACCCTCCGCCACCTCGTGCGTCACGACCGTGAACTTCTTGAGGTTCGCCGTGCCGAACGCCGTCGTCAGCGCGACATCGACCGCATCGCGGCCGCGCGCCATGAGCACGCGCCCGATCCGCGGCTTGTTGTGCCGCGCGTCCATCGTCCACCACGTACCGCCCAAGTACACCTCAAACCACCCGCTGAAATCCATCGGGCAGGGCACCGCGGGGACGCCGATGTCGCCGAGGTACCCGGTGACGTAACGCGCCGGGATGTTCAGCGCCCGGCAGAGCGTGATCGCCAGATGCGCGAAATCGCGGCAAACGCCCTGACGCTCCCTGTACGTCTCGAAAGCGGATTTAGTGACACGCGCGAATTGGTAGCCGAACGTGATGTTCGCGTGCACCCAGTTGCACACCGCGATCACGCGCTGCATCCCGGGCTTCACATTGAAGAACAGGCTCCACGCCACGTCCTTGAGCAGGTCCACCTCGCAGAACCTGCTCGACAGCAGGAACTGCAGCGCCTCGGGCGGCAGGTGCTCGATGGGATGCTGAAACGCATCGTGGTCCATCGGATCGGGCTGGCCCGTGTCGTGCACGACCGCCTCACTGACGATGCGGAACTCACCGGCCGGCGCGACGAGCCGGCTGCACGTGTTGCCGAACGCATCGGTGTAGTACCACATCGGCACGTGAGGCTTGACGCGCAGCTGCTCGAGCCCGCGCAGCGTCTGGAAACGCGACGGGTGAACGCTGAGGTTCAAGAGCATCGGTGTCGGGGCCGGCAGGTCGAACACGACGTCGTAGCCGATTTTGATGAGCATAGGGAACTGGTCTTCCTGCCTCGAGTGTGATTGTAGCACCCCCAATAGGCGCGACCCGACGGGTCGCGAATCCGCAGCCTCCGCGAGCCTACGGCCTGCGGCTATACCAGGAATTTCGGCGCCGTTGACCCGCCGCCATCAAGGCTATAGCAACGGTTGGGTTGTGGCCCCAAGCGAGTCGTGCACGAATTTACCCGGTTGATATGACCCACACGCACGACACCCACATCAAGAAAATATTTTATAACCCAAAAGCATTTATAAAAAACGATTTATAGACTATTTTGACCGCAAAAAGACAATAAAATGAACTATGATCAGGGAAAACCCTTGTATTGTTTCTGGGCTCGTGTAAACTCTGTTTTGTGTTCTAGCCCCATATACAGGAGAGACAGGATGAACACCAAGTTTTTCGCATCGTTGTTGGCGGCCACGGTTGTGGCCTTGGCGATCGGCAGTGGAACGGCTCAGGCGGTTTCGATCGACGGCGACGTCTCGTTCACCGGCGCGTTCACGGTGGATCACCCCGAGAACCTGTCGTTGGCCACGAAGTTTATCAGCTTCACCGGCGTGTCGGTGACCGTTGGTCAGGCCCTCGGCGATTACCTCGGCACCGATGGCACGGTGACGACGTTCAAGCCCTTCGCGTTCAGCGATGCGGGTGTCACCCCCCTCTGGACGTTCACCTCGGGCCCGTTCAATTTCCACTTCGATGCGACGACCATCGACAAGGCCTTCTCGTCCCCCACAGCCCTCGTGATCCAAGGCGAAGGCATCGCCCACATCGACACACTCGATGATACCCCCGGCTTCTGGATCATCACCGCCAACAAGGCCCGCAATTCGTTCACGTTCTCCGCGGGTTCCACCGCTTTCGTCCCCGAGCCCGCCTCGCTGGCCGTCGGAGCCCTGGGTGTCGCCACCCTGGTCCTGCGTCGCCGCCGCAAGGCCTGATCGCAGTCCCCACAACTCTGCATTTCACGAAAACCCCGCAGCTGCTGCGGGGTTTTCGCTTTTTGGAGCGCACCGAACCGCCATCGATTCACAGGGGCTCGCGGGCGCGATTCACCGGCCTTTTAATTAGAATGCCCGCATGAGCGAAGAAGAGCATTCCAACGCCGACCCGACCCAGGACGAAGTCCCGCGTGTCACGCTGCGTGTGCCGGGGCTTTGGGAGGGGCCGCAGGATTTCGTGGCGGAGCTGCCGGAAGGCTGCGAGCTGCGCGACGGGAAGCTGATCCTCGCCGATGGTTGGTCGTTCGAGCTGGCCGCGCTCGCGGCGGACGCCGACTTTGCCAAGATCTTCGCCACGGGTTGCAGCCGCCCGCCGTCTGAGGATGACCAGATCGCGATCGAGAATTACAAATTCAATCTCTGCATCACCGGCCTCGGCGGATCGGTTGACGCCGCCAAGGCCCTGCTCCGCGCCGGCGCCGCCGCGATCGCCGCCGGCGGCCACGGCGTGTTCATCGACAACTGCGGCCTGGCGCACGGCTCGGACGACTGGCTCAAGCTCACCGAACAGGAAGATGCCGGCGGCCCCTTCTGGGCTTTCGTCATGACCGCGGGCAATGAGCAGGAGGTCTACTCCGTCGGCATGCAGGTGCTGGGCATGCGCGACGCCGTCGTCCCGCGCACCGGCGACGACCGCGCCGATGATTTCCAGCTCCGCAACTTCCTGGGCTTCACGCTCCAGTCCGGCGAGCCCCTGGCCGACGGCGACCTCCTCGGCAGCGAAGAAGCCCCGATGTTCCGCCTCAAGAAGGAAGAATGCACCCACTTCGAACCCGGCAACCCGTTTCATAATCCGTTCGGCCAGTGGCGGCTGCTGCCGGTCTCCTCGGATGAGAAGGATTAAGGCGGGGAGGATGCAACCGCAAAGGCGCAAAGACGCCAAGGGGAACGCCAAGGAAGGCAAAGACAAAGGCAGGGATTTTTTCACGGAGGCAGCAGAGAGGGGGGAGGTAGCGGAGAAAGACACGATGCATAGTTTCTGTTTCCAAACCTCTCAGTCCCGCTCTTCCTCCGTTCACTCCGCCTTCTCCGCTCCCTCCGTGAAATGCTTTCTCGCCTCGGTCTTCCTTGGCGTTCCCCCTTCGCGTCTCTGCGCCTCTGCGGTTGCATTTCCCCCGTTTTCCGCAGAATCGTTACCTATTTCCCGAACTCCGCCGCAGCGCCGCCCCATGTCCGGCCTCATGCACGAGTTGTGGCGCGGCGCAAACCGCGCCGCCGTTTGACTCTTCCCATCCGTGTTACATAATGTTCGTCAGATGGCCATGACCGCCATCGGAGCGAAGAAAAATATGCCCACCCAGCCGATCAGCACGATCCAGAAGCACCCCGCGGGCCGCAAGTATTTCACGCTCGACGAGGCGAACCGTGCGCTGCCCTACGTCGCGCGTGTCACCAAGGACGTGCGCGAGACGTATCAGCACGCCGTCGCCCTGCAGGAGCGCATCGACCGGCCCGCGACCGGCGACGACAGCGATGCGATGCACCGCGAGTACGAGGCGACGATCGATCAGCTCAACGGCTTCGTCGACGAGCTGACCGAAGTCGGCGTCGAGCTCAAGGACTACGACACGGGCCTGCTCGATTTCCCCGCGCTGCATCAGGGCCGCGAGATCTGCCTCTGCTGGCGTCACGGCGAAAAAGCCGTCGCCGCCTGGCACGAAACCGACGCGGGCTTCGCCGGCCGGCAGGACGTTGCGATGCTCAAGGATGAGGCGGCGAGCCGGTAAAATTGTTTTCGCCCTTGCGGCATGCGTGCGGGAACAATGATCAATAAATACGGACTTGAAAGGTACATTCCCGAAGCGATACAGAGAGCGGTTCGGCAGCGTTGCGGATTTGGTTGTGTGATTTGTGGGAATGCGGTGTGCCAATACCACCATTTTGATCCTCCATATGCGGAGGCATATCTGCATCGTGCCGAAGGCATCACGCTGCTGTGCGGGCGCTGCCATGACGATGGCACGATCACTAATACGGATCGTGATTAGTTCATGCGCGAGGTCGCCGGTTTCTTGTGCCACTGACAAGCGGAGGCTTTGGGAGCTTGTCAGTGTCCCCGGTGTGGCGCAGCAAGGCACACTGACAACCGGAGGAACCGGTTGACAGTGGCACAC
>JAYVTU010000064.1:0-2644 GCA_043788485.1 Planctomycetota bacterium | reverse complement strand
CCGGCTCGCGGACTCGCCGACCTCTCCCTTGAAGGGAGAGGTGCCGCGGGAGTACGACAACCCGAATTGAAATAAAAACCCCGGGGCAAACGTCCCGGGGTTTTTCATTGATTCTTTCGGCACGTTCCCAGAACCCGACAGGGCGACTCATATTAGCCGCGGGCGACGTCCTCGGAGCCCGTGGTGTGAGCGGTCCGTTTCCGCAGAGCCCCGTTCAGGGGCGATTCATTTTCCGCAATGACGCACGTCAATGAATCGCCCCTGAACGGGGCTCGGATCGCGCGATCGCAATCACCCCGGGCTCGCGCCCGGGGCTAATATGAAACGCCCTCCGGGCTGGGGAAAAGGCGACGAGTCAAAGGCACGTGGTGGGAATGAAAAATCCCCGGGACACGGTCCCGGGGATCTTTTGATGTGATCAGTTTTTCCGAATGACTCAGCGTTTGCCCTTCGCCTTTTTCGCGGGCTTCTTCGCCGACTTCTTCGCGGGTTTCGCGGCCTTCTTCGCCGGCTTCTTTTTGGCGGGCTTCGCGGCGCTCTTCGGGACGGCGGCTTTCCACGCGGCGCGGATCGTCTTGCCGCCTTCGACGTAGACGTGCTCGGGGGTGGGGAAGAAATCGCGCCAGACGCGGGTCGCGGCGGCGAGGGCGGGCAGGGCGCGGCCGAAGGCTTCGATCGTCAGCCAGCCGTTGTACCCGGCGTGGCGCAGGGCGGCGACGGTCTTGTTGAAATCGACGTGGCCGAAGCCCGGCGTGCCGCGGTCGTTTTCGGACATGTGGACGTGGCGGATGTACTTGATGTTCGGCTTGATGATCGCGACGGGGTCGCGCTCTTCGATGTTGGCGTGGAAGGTGTCGTACATCGTGCCGAAGTTCGGGTGATTGACGCGCTGCACGTAGGCGACGGCGTCTGCCATGGTCGTCAGGAAGTAGCACTCGAAGCGGTTGAGGTATTCGAGGGCGCAGACGACGCCGGCGTCCTGGGCGTACTGGGCGATGACGCGGTGCACATCGGCGGCGCGGCTCTTCTCGTCTTCGGTCGGGCCGAAGCCGGTGAAGACGCCCAGAGGCGAGTGCCACGGGCCCAGCAGCGTCTCGGCTCCGGCTGCCTTGCAGCAATCGACGGCCCAGCGGAGGCGATCGACGGAATTGCGGCGGTGCTGCTCGTTGGCGCTGATCGGGCTGGTCTGCTCATCGGGGATGACGGTGACGGCGGTGCAGCCGAGGCCCAGGTTCTTGAGCTCGGCACCGATGCGGGCGTAGTGTTCGGTCGAGCCGTCGAAGATGGGCAGCTCGACGCCGTCGTAGCCCGCGGCCTTGATCTTGGCCAGCAGGGGGAAATGTTCCTCGGTGACGAATCCGGTCCAGAGCAGCAGATTGAATCCGAGCTTCATGGCAAACCTCAAGTGGTGAAAGGCGGTGGTGTGAAAAGGGTCGAACGAGACGCCGGTTTAACGGATGGCGTGGTTCGATGCAAGCGGAAAGGCGGGAACGGAATTACCACAGAGGCACAGAGGCACAGAGGAAGGCGGGAGGAGGGGAAGGGAATTTAACGCAGAGGTCGCAGAGAACGCGGAGGATACAGAGGAGGAGATGCTGTTTGAATCAAAAAAGCCTTTGCTCTGCGCTCTCTGCGAGCTCTGCGTTAAAATTCCCCCGTTCTTAGATTGGCGAGACGCCGCCGGAGGGTTGGGCGTTGTAGAAGCGGGTGTTGAAGTAGATTGCGTCGCCGGAGCTGAGGCGGCCGCCGGGCTGGGTGTAGAGGTCGTAGAGGTTCAGGAGCTCGAAGCCGGCGGAGCGCATGAGCAGGTCGAGGTCGCCGATCGTCGCGGCGCCATCGTAGAGGGCGGTGAACTGCACTTCGGTGAGGATCAGCTTGATGCGGGCCAGCGCGGCGGCGGCTCCGCGCAGGGCCTGCACCTCGTAACCCTGCAGGTCGAGTTTGAGGATGTCGATCGTGCCGGTCACGCCCGCGGTGTCGAGTTCGGTGTCGAGACGGACCTGCGGCACATCGACGCTGCGCACCACGTCGAGCTTCTGGCCGTGAATGGAGCGGCCGACGTCCGAGGGGCTGAGAATCGACGACGCGGCGTCGAAGCCGGTGACCTGCAAATTCACCGGCCCCGCTTCGGCGCCCAGAGCCTTGGCGATGGTGCGCACGCGCGCATCACCTTCGAAACGGCGGACGAGCCCCGCGGCTCGATCGGGCTGCGGCTCAAATGCGGTGACGCTCGCCTTGGGGAAGTAGCGCAGGAATTCGGCGACGGTGTCGCCGCAGTTCGCGCCGCCATCGACGATGACCGGCGCGGCTGCGGTGGTGAGTCTGCGCAGGTCGGCCCAGCGGTCGCGCACGGCCATGGTGCCGGTGTCGGGGCGCGGCGCGGCGGCGGGGCCGATCTTCTGGCGGATTTTTTGCTTGACCGTCTGCAGCATCGCGCATGCCTCCGTGCGTGGGAGCACGTCGGTCATTATCGGCCCGATGGCGGGGCGACTGAACGCGCATGAAAAAGGCGGCCGGCAAATGCCGGCCGCCGTGTGTCTCGATCGGTGCATCCCGTGATGCGTTTACTTGCTGATCATCTTGCCGGTCATCGTCGCGACGTGGCCGGGGAAGAGGCAGAGGAAGGGATACTCGCCGGCGGCGG
>JAYVTU010000063.1:0-4679 GCA_043788485.1 Planctomycetota bacterium | reverse complement strand
CTCGGCGGCGTGGATCACGCGCATGTGGTTGTCCATGTGTTGCGCGCCGCGCGGGAGGTACAGGCCGTTGATCAGTGAATTGCAGTTCACCCCGGCGAGGTGCGCGACGACATTGTTCCGCACGATCGCGCCGCCGAGCAGCACGGAGTGGCTCTCGAATCGGCTGTCACGCTCCTGACGGAACGCGAGCGTCTGCACGTTGAACGTCTTGTCGTTCTCACGCTCCAGCAGATAGTGCTTAAGATCGGCATTGGGTGCGATGACCGCTTCGGTGACGGCGTTGGAGAACCCGGCGGAATCACCGAGCGAGACGTAATGCTCGATCACCGTCGCCGCGCTGCCGCTCTCGGCGACGATCAGATTGCGCGGGTGGCTGACGAGCGGCTGATCGCCGTCGGTGGCGATGAGCAGCAGATGGATCGGGGCATCGACGGTGACATTCGCGGGGATGTGGATCACCGCGCCGTCTTCGATGAAGGCGGTGTTGAGCGCGGTGAATGCATCGGCGCTGAAGTCGGCCTGCTTGGCGAGGTGTGATCGCAGCAGCTCGGCGTCGGTCGTCAGGGCCTGTGCGAGGGAGAGGACGCGGACGCCCTTGGGAACGCCGCGGAAGGTCGAGAGCTCTTCACGGTAGCGGCCGTTGACGAAGACGAGGCGGGCGGCGGAGATGCCGCCGAATGTCATGCGCTGGATGTCCTCGGCGGTGACATCGCCGGAGCCGTCGGCCAGGGCGAAGGCGGTCTTGGCGATGGGCGTGACGTTGGTGAAGCGCCAGTCTTCGTGCTTCGTCGTCGGGAAGCCGAGGTCATTGAAGTGGTCGAAGGCTTCCTGGCGGAGCGTTTTCAGCCACGCCGGGCCGCGCGTCTGCAGGGCGTCGAAGGCGCTGCGGTAGGTCATGGTTTTTTCGAGTAGGGTTTGCATGTCGGGTCTCGGAATCTCACGGTTCAATCAGCGGGCGGCGGCGGTCTCTTCGATCGCGGTGTAGCCCTGTGCTTCGAGCACGAGGGCGAGTTCCTTGCCGCCGCTTCGGACGATGCGGCCGTCGACGAGGACGTGCACGAAGTCGGGCACGATGTAGTCGAGCAGGCGCTGGTAGTGCGTGATGACCAGGAAGCCGCGCTTGCCGTCCCGCATGGCGTTGACACCGCCGGCGACGATCTTCAGCGCGTCGATGTCCAGGCCCGAGTCGGTCTCGTCGAGGATCGACATGGTGGGCTCGAGCACCGCCATCTGGAAGATTTCGGCGCGTTTTTTCTCGCCGCCGCTGAAGCCCTCGTTGACCGAGCGCTTGAGCATCTCGAGGTCGATGTCGACGAGCTTGGATTTTTCCTTGAAGAGGGCGAGGAGCTTCATCGCGTCGAGCTCTTCGAGGCCGCGGTGCTTGCGGACGGCGTTGACGGCGGACTTGAGGAACTGCATGCCGCTGACGCCCGGGATCTCGACGGGATACTGGAACGCGAGGAACAGGCCTTCGCGGGCACGCTCATCGGCTTCCATGTCGAGCAGATCCTTGCCGTGGAAGAGGACCTGGCCCTCGGTGACCTCGTAGGCTTCGCGGCCGGCCAGGACACCGGCGAGCGTCGATTTGCCCGAGCCGTTGGGCCCCATGATCGAGTGGACCTCGCCGGGGTTGATGGTGAGGTTGACACCCTTGAGGATCTCGCGGCCCTCGACGGATGCGTGCAGATTCTTGATTTCAAGAGACATTTGGGAATCCAGGGTTCGGGGTTCAGGGTTCAGGAAAGACACGATCAGCCGACCGAGCCTTCGAGCGACACCGCGAGGAGTTTGTTGGCCTCGACGGCGAACTCCATCGGGAGTTCCTTGAAGACCTCTTTGCAGAAGCCGTTGACGATGAGCGACACGGCGTTTTCCTTGTCGATGCCGCGCTGCTGGCAGTAGAAGAGCTGGTCCTCGGCGATTTTGCTGGTCGAGGCTTCGTGCTCGCAGGCGCTGGTCGTGTTCTTGACTTCGATGTAGGGGAACGTGTGCGCCCCGCACTTGTCGCCGATGAGCAGCGAATCGCACTGCGTGTAGTTGCGGCTGCCGCTGGCGCCCTTGAGGATTTTGACGAGGCCGCGGTACGTGTTCTGGCCCTTGCCGGCGGAGATGCCCTTGCTGACGATCGTCGATTTTGTGTTCTTGCCGATGTGGATCATCTTGGTGCCGGTGTCGGCCTGCTGCATGTTGTTGACCAGCGCGACGGAGTAGAACTCGCCGACGCTGTTGTCGCCCTGCAAGATGACGCTGGGGTACTTCCACGTGATCGCCGAGCCCGTCTCGACCTGCGTCCAGCTGATGTGGCTGTTGGCGCCCTGGCACTTGCCGCGCTTGGTGACGAAGTTGTAGATGCCGCCCTTGCCGTTCTCGTCGCCGGGGTACCAGTTCTGGATCGTGGAGTATTTGATCGTCGCGTCTTTGTGGGCGACGAGCTCGACGACCGCGGCGTGAAGCTGATTCTCATCACGCTTGGGAGCGGTGCAGCCCTCGAGGTAGCTGACGTGGGCGCCTTCCTCGGCGATGATCAGCGTGCGCTCGAATTGGCCTGTGTTTTGGGCATTGATGCGGAAATAGGTGCTCAGTTCCATCGGGCAGCGGACGCCCTTGGGGATGAAGACGAATGAGCCATCGGTGAAGACGGCGGAGTTGAGCGTCGCGAAATAATTGTCGGAGTAGGGCACGACCGAGCCCATGTACTGCTTGACGAGCTCGGGGTGTTCATGCACGGCATCGGTGATGGAGCAGAAGATGATGCCGAGTTTGGCGAGCTTGTCCTTGAAGGTCGTCGCGACGCTGACGGAATCGAACACCGCATCGACGGCGACACCGGCGAGGGCCATGCGCTCGCTGAGCGGGATGCCGAGCTTCTCGTAGGTGGCCAGCAGTTTCGGATCGACCTGGTCGAGGCTGCCGAGCAGCTTCTTCGGCGCGGCGTAGTAGCTGGAAGCCTGGTAATCGATCGGCGGAAACTTGACGAATTGCCAGGTCGGCTCGGTGAGCGTCAGCCAGTGACGGTACGCCTTGAGCCGCCAGTCGAGCAGCCACTGCGGCTCGTCCTTCTTGGCGGAGATGAAACGGATCGTCTCTTCGCTCAGGCCCGGCGGGGCGAATTCCTGCTCGATGTCCGTGACAAACCCGGCGGAGTATTCCCGCTTGACAAGTTTGGCGATGTCATCGGTGGCGGTGCTCATTTCGAGGCTCCAATCGAATCGGCGGGCTGGGCGGCGGCGTCCGCGGTGTCTTCGGATGCGGCGGCGGGGCCCGGTTTGCATGCGGTGAAAGTGCGGCTCAGCGTGACGTAGTTCTCGTCGTTCATGATGTCGCGGAGGCTGACCTGCGAGAGGAAGCCGCGGACGAGGTTGTTGAAGCGGTGCATCGGCGTGGTGATCGGGCAGGTGGGCGAGACGCTGCACGCGGCGCAGGGCTCTTTGCCGGTGGCCTCTTCATCGCCGCAGCAGAGGGCGACCTGGACACTGCCCTCGATGGCTTCGATGATTTGCAGCAGGCTGATCTTGCGGGGGTCTTTGCAGAGGTGGTAGCCGCCACCGGCCCCGCGACGCGAGCAGACGATGTCCGCCCGGTGCAGATCCTTGAGCACGTTCATCAGCAGCGGCAGCGGCAGGTGGTGACGCTCAGCGATGTCGCGGGCGCTCAGCGGCGTCCGCTCGGCGTTGGCGTCCTCCGCCAACCGGGCCAAGGCGACCAGCGCGTAATCGGTCTTGCGTGTCAGGCTGAAGCTCATATCCGGCATCCCAAAAGCGGATAAATCCGCTGAAACTCGGTCGCAACAATAAAATAGCACTGTTACGGTCCTATATCAAGGCCAGAGGCTAATTTGAGGCTTAAAACGACCGGAAATGGCGATGTTGATATCGTCGTAACTGTTTACAAATGCACGAGCAGCGCCACCGCATGGCACGCGATCGACCGGTTTTCGCCGAGGCTGTCGACCTTCTCGTGCGTCTTGCCCTTGATGTTCACCTGATCGAGCGAGCAGCCCAGCATGCCAGCGATGTTCTGGCGGATCTTCAATTTGTGCGGGCTGAGCTTCGGCGTCTGCAAAATCACCGTGATGTCGATGTTGCCGAGCTTATAGCCCATGCCCGTCATGATGCGGACCGCTTCCTTCACGAACACGCTCGAATCCGCGCCCTTCCATTTCGGATCGTTGTCCGGAAAAAGCTGGCCGATGTCAGGCTGCGCCAGCGCGCCCATCAGTGCATCGACGACGCAATGGTAGACGACATCACCATCGGAGTGTGCCGCACAGCCGCGGTCGTGCTCGAGCTTCACGCCGCCGACGATGAGCGCGAGGCCCGGTTCGAGGCGGTGCAGATCGAACGCGTGACCAATGCGGAAGGGTTGCGTCATTTCAAACCATATTCTTTAAGTTTTCGGTACAGCGTGCGCTCGCCGACGCCCAGCATTTTCGCCGCCTGCTCCCGGTTGCCCTGGGCGAGGCGGAGGGCGTTGCGGATCGCAACCTTCTCGAGTTCGTTGAGGCTCTTGCCGGCCAGAGAGCCGAGCGTCGCGTTCTCCGTGTTGCTGATCGCGCCGCGGATTTCGAACGGCACGTCACGGGCATGGAGCACCGGCTCCTGCGCCACGACGACCATGTTCTGCACCACGTTGAGTAGCTGGCGGATGTTGCCGGGCCAATCGTGGCGCATCAGGATCAT
>JAYVTU010000062.1:0-26001 GCA_043788485.1 Planctomycetota bacterium | reverse complement strand
CTGGTGAGCGCGGTGACGTTGTAAATCCCACCCGCGGCGGCGTCGTTGGAGACATTGCCGCTGAGCGTGGTGCTCGCGCCGGCGAAGATCTGCGTGTTGGTCCCGGCGGAGAGCGTAAGAGAGGGGATCACGGAATTGGCGATGATCAGTTCGATGTCGGGGACGCCGTTGTAGGTGCCGACGCCGAAAGTGTAGGATCGCTGGACGATGGGGTTGAGAACCGAGAGGTTGGAGGCGATTCCGGTGAGCGAGCCATGGAAACCGATGAGGTGGTAGGTTCCGATCGTGGAGAACGTAGAGACGGTGTTTTCGTTGTAGAGGTTGATTCCGACGCCGGTGTTGATATTCAAGCCGCCGGTGATGACATCGACGTAATCGTTGGCGACGTTGTTGAATTCCCAGTCGAGGATGGATCCGGCGTTCAGCGTCAGGGCGCCGACTTGCAACGAGCCGACGCTGTTGCCTGGGGCGAGGTGGCCTGCTGAGCCGCCGCCGGGGCCGAGGATTGTGACACTGCCTTGGACGAAGCCGACGGTGCCGCTGGGCGAGTAGACGTGGTCGGAGATCGCTCCGCCATTGGCCGCGCCGATGCCACCGGCGAGTGTCGGCGATAGCGATCCGGTGGTGGCGTTGCCGATTGTGACGGCTGATCCGGCGGCGAGCCTGCCATTGATGGCGAGCTTGCCGCTGAGCACGGAAGTCGCACCGGTGTACGTGTTGTTACCGGTGAGAGTGAGTGCGCCGGTGCCGACCTTGGTGATGGCGACGGTGCCGATGTTGTTGAGGATGGTTCCGGCGTAGGTGGTGTTGGTGCCCAATGCGCCGATGGAGAAGGTTGAGTTCACGTTGGCGAGGTTTTCGACGAAGCTTCCGGCGGCTCCGGAGAGGGCGCCGAGGCTGACGGTTCCCGCGGCGTTTGCCATGAGCCGCCCGTTGCCGGTGTTGGTCAGGTTCCAGGTGGCGGCGGCGCTGCCGGAATTGGCGGTATTGAAGATGGTGGCGCCGCTGGCGGTGTGGTTGTAGGTTCCGGTGAAGCCGCTGTTGTTGCCGCCGAGGACGACGGAGAAGCTGCCGCCGTTTTCGGTCAGCGTGCCGGAGCCGGTGATGTTGCCCATCAGGTTGATGTTGGCGGTGCTCGAGAGGCTGAGGAAGGAGGTGGTTGAGGCGTTGACGGTGACGGAGCCGTTGTAGTTGACAGTGAAGGATTGCGACGCGAGGGTTCCGCCGTTCATGACGATGTTGTTGGCGAGATTTGCCGGCGTGGTAGCGCCGCCGTCGCTGGAGAGTTCGCCGCCGGTGTTGAGTGTGATGGTGGCGGAACCGAAGGGGCTTGCGGCGTTGGATCGGTACTGGAGCCAGCCGGTGGTGGCGGCGGCGCCGGAGCCGGTGCCGACACTGATGTTGCCGGTGAATGCGGGGCTGTTGCCGGTGACGAGCCACTGGTGGCCGCCGGCGGCGGAGTCGATGATGTTGACCGTGCCGGTGCCGGTGAGAGCGCCGTTATAGAAGATGAATCCGGCGGTGGTGTCGAGTGTGCCGCCGGTCGCGTTGACAGTGATGTTGCGGTTGAACTGGGTTGAGAGCGTGTCGTTGCCAAAGTTGGCTCCGGTGTAGCGGAAGGTCCCGCCGTCGAGGACGAGGCTGGTGCCCGCGCCGATCGTGGAACTCGCGGCGGAGTTGTTGGCGACGCTGGCGACGGAGAGGACGCCGGCGGAGACGGTGGTGGCCCCGGTGTACGTGCTGGCTCCGCTGAGGATCAGCGTGCCTGTGCCGATCTTGGTGATGCCGCCGATGCCGGTCATCGCGCCGGAATAGGTGGTCGAGGCGTTGTTGTTTCCGGCCTTGAGGTTGACGGCGGCGCTGGCGGTGTCGGTCAATGCGAAGTTGCTGGCACCGGCGAGACCGCCGAGTGTGAAGGGGGTGATGCCGGAGCTGAAGGTCAGGCCATTGGTCGCGCTGACGGTGGTGGTAGTGAACTGGAGGGCGAGGGCGTTGCCGAGCTGCAGGGCGCCGCCGTTGATCGTTGTCGCGCCGTTGAAGGTGTTGGCGCCGCTGAGGATCTGCGTGCCGGTTCCGGTCTTGGTCAGGGCGAGCACGCCGTGATCGATGTTGCCATCGGTCCCGTTGGAGTTGTCGCCGTGGATGACACCGGAGAACGTGCCCGATCCATTGCCGGCGCCGATGGTGACGACGGCAGTGGCGGAGGTGTTGTCGTTGGCGAGGATGCCGGCGCCGGTGAGTGCGCCGAAGGTGGAGTTCTGTCCGCGGCTGTGGAACTCGGAGCCGGCGGCGATGTCCAGGCCCGCGGTGTTGCCGGTCCAGTTGGCGGTGAGGTTGTCGTTGTGCAGGACGGAGTTGCCGGAGATGTTGATCTGTCCGGTCATCGAGACGGCGCCGATGATGCCGGACCAGCCGCCGCCGGTGATGTTGAGGTTGCCGGCGCCGGAGATCGCGGCGGCGGAATTCTTCCGTGCGGCGAAACCGGTGGTGGTGTTGGAGAATTCGAGCGTGGCGCCCGAGGCGATGGTTGTCGCGGATGTGTAGGTTGAATTGGGGACGTTGAGCAGCTTGAGCGTGCCGTTGTTGACGGCCGTCGCGCCGGTGTAATTGAAGGTGCCGGCGCTGAGCGTGAGCGTGCCGGTGCCGGTCTTGGTCAGCGCCAGGGCGCTGGTCGAGCCGTTGATGAGCGATCCGCTGTAGGTGGTGCTGGAGTTGTCGGAACCGACGGTGAGGGTCGACGTCGTGGTCGTGCCGTAGTTGCCGAGTGTGCCGGTGCCGCTGAGGTTGGCGAAGCTGAAGCTGTTGTTATTGAGCTTGAGCGTGCCGCTGTTCATGAGCAGGCCGCCGGTGCTGAGGGCGTATTGGTTGCCGGCGATGATGGAGCCGGCGCCGGTGATCTTGGTCGAGCCGTAGGAATTCTGGGAAGCGACGGAGGGAGTGATGGTGAGCGTCGCGCTGGTCTGGGCATCGAACTCGGTCTGGAACGCGCCGCCGATGGGGCCGGTGAGCGTGAAGGCGGCACTGCTCTGCGACATGATGTAGGAGTTGGCCGAGAGCGTGATGCTGCCGGCCCATGTGCCGGTCTGGCCGCCGGCCAGTCGCAGCGCGCCGGGCTGACCCGTTTCGCCCCATCCGGTGCCGGCGATGGTGATGGGTACGTTGTAGGTGCCGGCCCAAGCGAGGAACTGGCCGTTGGTATTGATGATGATGTTGCTGACGCCGCCGAGCCCGGCGGGCGATGAGTCGATGCGGCCGTTGTCGACCTGGACGGTGCCGGTGAAACCGGCGGCGAAGACGGTGGCTGCGGCGGAGTTGGGGCCCCAGTTGGCCGAGCCGTTGACGGCTTGGGCACTGTTGAGCTCGAGTGTGCCGGCGCCGGTGAGCGTGGTGGCGAAAGTGGTGGCGGCGTTCACGGCGGTGGCGTAGTTCAGATAGAGCTTGGCGCCGGAAGCGACGGAATAATTGCCGACGACGGTGCCGTTGGCCGAGGCGGTGCCGAGTTGCAGCGTGCCGTTGCTGATGGTCGTGCCGCCGGTGTAGCTGTTGGCACCGGTCAAGATCACCGTGCCGGTGCCGTTCTTGGTCAGTGAGGCACTGCCGGTGATCGCGCCGCCGCTGACGGTGTAGTTGACGGTGGAGTTGTTGAACGCGACCGAGGCGGGCGCCACGCCGCCTGCGGTGACGACGACCGACTGCGGCGAGGAGAGCGTGGTGGCGGTGATCGCATTGGTGTCGTTGAAGGTCACCGCCCCGCCGTTGGCGTAGTAGGCAGCGGTATTGGCGGGGACGGCCCAGTTGGTCGAGCCGGTGGCCAAGTCCCATGCCGTGCTGGTCGCGCCGGTCCATGTGAGAGCCTGCGTGGCGACAACCAGATCGATTTCGTTGGTCGGGTTCGTCAGTGTATAGCTGAACGGAGCGGTCGCCGGGCCGGTGACGGCAGAATTGAAGTTGCTGAACGTCGGGCCGGTGCCGGTGTAGCCGAAAAGCGTGTAGGTTCCGGCCTGCGGGACGCTGCCGGCGGCGATGTTGACGGTTGTCAGGCCGGCGCCGTTAACGACGAATCCGCCGCTCTGCGTGACCTTGATGAGCGGGCTGGCGCTGCCGGCGCCGTTGGGGGTTCCGGTGAGCGTGAAGTTGACGACGGGGCTGCTCGCGCTGCTGTCGGCGTTAAGCGTCAGGCCGCTGCCGCCGAGCGTCAGCACCGCGCCGCTGAAGGCCGAGAGTTTGCCGCCGCCGTTGACGTTGACCTGGCCGGTGATAAAGCCCTTGCCCGCGGCATTGGTGCCGGCGAGCGTCGCGCCGCTGTTGACGGTCACGGCACCGGTGCCCGTGGCGGAGCCGGTCGTGTTGGCGACGGCCAGCGTGCCGCTGGTGACGGTGGTTCCGCCGCTGTAGGAGTTGTTGGCGGTGAGCGTGGTCGTGCCGGTGGAGAATTGGTTGACGATGCCGCTGCCGCTGATCGTGTTGGCGACGGTGGTCGCATCGCTGCGAGAAAGGAAGAGCGTGCCGTTGTTGACGACATTGCCGGTGCCCAGTGATCCGTCGGCGGAACCGCTACCGAGTTGGATGGAACTGCCGCTGCCGATCGTGGTGTTGCCGGTGTAGGTGTTGGCCGATGTGTTGCGGAGCGTCAGATTCGTCCCGCCGCTGACGGTCAGCGCCACCGTGCCGGTGCCGGCGGAATGGTCGGCGATGTTGCCGGCGTAGCTGGTGCTGGCGGTGCCATTGACGGTGAAGGTGACATTGTTGCCGGTGGCGTTGTTGAGGATGGTTCCTCCGGCGCCGGTGAGGCTGCCGACGGTTTGGCTGGTGCCGTTGAGGTCGATCGTGCCGCTGTTGATGGTCAAGGCATTGGACGCGGCACCGAGTGTGCCCGAACCGCTGAGCTGGATTGTGCCGGCGGCGAGGGTGAGACCGCCGTTGAAGGTGTTGGCGTTGGTGAAGATCGCGGTGTCGGCGGTGTTCTTCGTCAGGCCCGCGCTGCCGCTGATGATGCCGCTGAGGGTGAACGCGCCGGTCGTGGCATTTCCGGTGGGCGGGCTGCCGATGAAGGAATTGGATTGAAGTGTGACGCCGCCGGAGTAGGTGACGTTGAAGGCTTGGGTACCGAGCGTACCGCCGTTGAGGATAATGTTGTTGGGGATCGTTCCGCCGTTGCCGCCGTCGGCGGTGAGCAGGCCGCCGGTGTTGATAGTGATAGTGCCCGAGCCGAAGGCGTTGGCGAGCGTCGAGCGGTATTGGATGCCGCTCTGCGTGCCCGAGCCGTTGCCGATGACGATGTTGCCGGTGAACAACGGGCTCGCGCTGGTCACCAGCAGCCAGGCGCTGGTGGTGTTGTTGGAATTGATGACGGTCAGCGTGCCCGAGCCGGCGAGGGTGCCGCCGAAGAAGAGGAATCCGCCGGTGACGTCGAGCGTGCCGCCGCCGGCGCCGACGGTGATGGTCGGCGCGAAGTTGCCGGCGAAGCTGGCGCCGGTGTATTTGAAGATGCCGCCGCCGTTGAGATTGAGCAGGCCGCTGGTGCCCATGCCCTGGGCGGTGCCATTGACGGCGACGGTGTTGGTCGAGAATGTGCCGCCGCTGACGGTCGTCGCGCCGGTGAAGGTGTTGGCGATGTTCATCGTCAGCGTGCCGCTGCCGAGCTTGGTGAATGTTCCGCCGGCGCTGCTGAGGATGGTGGCGAGGGTGACGTTCTGGCCGTTGGTGTCGACGCTGTAGGCCTGGCTTGCGGCGTTGGAGAATCGCGGGGAGTAATCGAAGGTGTTTGCGGCGGAGTACTGCAGAGAGCCGCCGCCGAAGCTGATGGTGCCCGAGCCGCCGAAGGGGCCGGAGGTGGTGCCGTTCTGTGCGATGCCGGCGTTGAGGAAGCCGCCGTTGATGGCGGTGGCGCCGGTGTAGGTGTTGGCGCCGCTGAGGACTTCGGTGCCTGAGCCGATCTTGGTCAGCGAGAGGAAGCCGGCTTCGATGGTGCCATCGGTCGCGCCGGTGGAGTTGTTGCCGTGGATGATGCCGGAGAAGGTGCCGCCCTGGTTGCCGGCGCCGAGCGTGAGGTTGTACGTGCCGCCGCCGGATTGTGCGGGGGTGACGTCGCCGGCTCCGGTGAGGGCGCCGATGGTGACGCCCGAGGAGGAGTGGTTGGTGAACACGCCGCCGGCGGCGATGTTGACGGTCGCCGAACCGGCGATGACGCCGGCGCTGCCGACGGCGTCGGTGCCGAAGACGCCGGAGTTGATGTTGATGGTGCCGGTGAAATTCATCGCGCTGGCGGTGTTGACGATGACCCAACCGCCGGCGACACCGGTGCCGGTGTTGTTGATGTTGATGATGCCCGAGCCGGTGATGGCGTCGCCGGCGATGTTCTCGCGACCAGCGAAACCGGCGGTGTTGCGGACGAGGTTTAGCGTGCCGCTGGCGCCGACGCTGACGGCGGAGGCGAAGGCGGTCGTGTCTTGCAGCGTCAGTGCGCCGGCGCTGACACTGGTCGCGCCGGTGTAGGTGATGCCGGTGCCGCTGAGTGTGAGCGTGCTGGTGCCGACCTTCGTCAGCGCGGTCTTGGAGGTGGCGTCGCCGGTCTTGTCGGTGATGCCGGCGGAGAAGGTAGTGGGGGTATTCAGGGCGCCGACGGAGAAGGTGAATGTCGAGGCGGTGACATCGTTCTTGAGCGTGCCGCTGGAGCCGGAGAGGGCGCCGAAGCTTACCGTGCCGCCGCCGGCGATGTTGCCGATGAAGTTGTTGCCGTTGGCGACCCAACTCGCGGCGGCGCTGCCGGCGGTGGCCGAGTTGAGCCAGGTCTGGGCGCTGGTCGATTGCCAGATGCCGGTGAAGCCGCTGTTGTCACCGGATAGCTTGACGCCCGCGCCGCTTGTGGCCGAGAGCGTGCCGGAGCCGGTGATGTTGCCGGAGAGAAAGATATCACTGGTGTTCGCGGCGATGGCGGTCGTGGTGGCGGCGGTCACGGACATGGGCCCGCTGATGGTCAGGGCGGCGGTCTGCGATCCGGTTTTGGATTGCACGGTGCCGCCGCTGAACGTGATGTTGCCGGTGTAGTTCATCGCGGCGGCCTGGGTGCCGAGCGTTCCGCCGGAGAGGATGATGGTGTTGGCGAGCGTGCTGGGGGCTGTCGAGCCATTGTCCGAGGAGAGAATGCCGCCTGTGTTGATGGTGATGGATCCGGTGCCCAAGGGCTTGACGACGTTCGATCGCTGCTGGACCCAGCCGCTGCCGGCGGAGCCGTTGCCGATGGTGATGTCTCCGGTAAACGACGGGCTGCTGGCGGTGACGAGCCACTGGTGGGAGCCGCCGGCGGAGTCGACGAAGTTGAGCGTACCGGATCCGGAGATCGCGCCGCCGTAGAAGATGTATCCACCGGTGGTGTCGAGCGTGCCGCCGCCGGCGCCGACCGTGATGGCCGGAGAGAATTGGGAGAGCAGCGGATTGGCATTGTCACCGCCGGAGTTGCCGCCGGTGTAGCGGAAGGTGCCGCCGTTGAGGGTGAGCAGGCCGCTCTTGCCCATGCCCTGAGCGCCGGCGACAAGACCGACGGAGTTCGTGGCGAAGACGCCGTTGCTGACCGTCACCGCGCCGGTGAAGGTGTTGGCGGCGTTCATCGACAGCACGCCGGTGCCGACCTTGGTGACGCTGCCGGCGCCGCTGAGGACGCCCGTGAAGGTCGTCGCGGCGTTGTTGTTGCCGATGCTCAGCGCGACGGCGGCGGGGCTGCCGGCGTTGTTCTGCAGCGCGATGCTGCCCGCGCCCGAGAGGCCGCCGATCGTGAAGGCGTTTCCGGCGACCGACGAGTCGAACACCACGCCGCCGCTGATCAGCGTCGAGCTCTGCAGCGCCAGCGCATTGGTCAGCTTCAGCGAGCCCGCCGTCACGTTGGTGGTGCCGGTGAAGGTGTTGGCGGCACCGAGGAAGATGCCCTGGCCTCCCGAGTCCTGCGCCGTCAAGTTGAACGCGCCCGAGATGACGCCGTTGAACTTGAACGTGTTGGCGCTCTGCGTGTAGAGCGTTGCGTCGGCCGACAGCGTGACGGTGCCGGTCACGGTGGCGTTCTGCGTTGAGACGCGGAGCGCGCCGGGCTGGCCAGCTTCACCCCAACCGGTGCCGGCGATGATAAAATTCTGCGAGTAGGTGTACGTGTTGGCTGTGCCGTCGAAGAAGAGGACCTGCCCCCCCGCTGCGGACGTCCACCGTCGTCGTCCCGCCGAGCCGCGTCGGGTTGGTGTCGACGCGGCCCTTCTCCAGGACCAGCGTGCCGGTGAAACCACTGCCAAGGTTGGTGGTGCCCCAGTTGGCCGTTCCGTTGACCGCCTGTGCGGAGTTCAGGCTCAGCGTGCCGGCGCCGGTGATGTTGGCCCAGGTCGGTCCCGAGGCTGTGGCGTAATTGAGACGAAGTGTCGCCCCGCTGGCGACGGAGTACGCCCCGCTGCCGATCGTTCCGTTGACGGTTCCGTTGCCGATCTGCAGCGTGCCGGCGCTGACGGTCGTGCCGGCGGTGTACGTGTTCGCACCGGTGAGGACGAGTGTGCCGGTGCCGGCCTTGGTCAGGCCCGCCGAGCCGGCGATGATCGAGCTGATCGTGTCGGTGAGCGTGGGATCGACGGTGATCGTCGGCGTCGTGCCGTTGAGCGTCAGCGTGTTGCCGGTCACCGTGTACCCGGTGGTGCTGAACTGGATGTCGTTGACGGTGATGCCGGTGGTGAGCGTGACGGTGCCTGCGGTCCCGGCGAAGAGCGCATCATTGTCGGTGCCGGTCGTGGGCCAGGTCGTGCCCGCACCGGTCCAGTTGGCGGTGGTGGTGTCCCAGTTGCCGCTGCCGCCGACCCAGTTGTAGGTGGCGGCGTGTGACAACGACGCCGCCCCGGCGACGCCGAGCAACGCCAGCATCGCCGCGATGCGTCGGCGGTTCTTGCGGATGACCATTCCAGCCTTCGTTCTTTTGATCTGCCTCATGTCTTTCCTTCTCTAATTTACTTGCCTCGACCTCTCCACGCACCGGGAAACTCTGAGCCGCCCTCCATCAGGGAGCGACGGGATTAGTCGGATACGCGCCGCCCAGCAGGAACGCCAGATCGACACTGCCTGGCGCTGGAACGCCGAGCGTGTGAACATCCATCCAGCCCGTCGTGCCGGCATTCTGGTTGGGACGGATCTGTGTGTGACCGTCAGCATAGCTGAAAACCATGCTGTCAAAATGAAACGACGCCGGCACATCAATCGATGCCGAGATGTTCGCGATGGAGCCGATGCCTACGACGAAGCTGTTCATGTTGTAGGCCCGTGGGTCTTCCTCATCAAGGAACGTGAACATTCTGCCGGGCTTCTGGATGGCGCTGACGAAATGAGCCGAGGGGACGCCGTAGTAATCCGGACCGCCGCAGTATTCGCTGATGCTGTAGCTTCGAATGTGCGAGTCCATGCGCTCGTTGGGGCAGCGGTACATGGCGGCGTTTCCGATGTATTGCCAGAGCGAGCCGGCCTGGAGCATCGCCACGGTCTCGACTCGGTATTGATCGTCGGCGCCGTCGGCGACCCAGTCGGGAACGTAACGAGTGAATGCCCCGACGAGCCGCCCCGCATTGTCCACCGGGAAGCTCGCCCACGAGACCATCAGCTGCCGCTGCTGTGAAGAGCACTGCACAGCCCGGCCCATTTCCACAGACCGGTTGAGCGACGGCAGCAGCATCGCCACCAGCAGCACGATGATCGTCACGACCACGAGCAGCTCGATCAGCGTGAAACCAGTGCGGGAGGTGCGGGGCGCGATCGTCATCGTGAAGTCCGTGGGCGTGGGGTGTTCGGTGAACGTGATCGGCGTGCTCCGGTTGCTCATGGCTTGGCCGCCTCCGGTGCCGCATCGCCACGTGCGCCGGCCCGATAGAGCCCGGTGATCTGCTCATCGTTCAGTGCGGTGTTGAAAATGGCGAATTCATCGATCAGGCCGTCCCAATACGCCGGGAGCCCGTTGGCCGGTCCAAGCTGGTCGTCGCCGAACTTCGCGCCGAGCACCAGCGATGAGACTGGCGGGATCGCGATCAGCCCCTTGCATGACGACTGCGTGACAAGCTGGCCGTCCCGGTAGAGCTGGACGATATCGCGGTCAACCACAAAAGCGACGTGGTGCCACTCGCCGATCGACATCGGGTACTTGTCGCCCTCGCGGATCTCCACGACGCTCCCGTCGGCCTGAGAGATCTCGACGCAGAGATCGCCCGTATTGTGATGAAGACAGAAGTGAAACTGCCCGTGTTTGTCCATGCCCCAGTTGCTGGCGATCATCGACCAGTTCGTCGGCTTCGACCGCGTCAGCACCCACGCCGTCACCGTCAACTTGCCGTCGGTCGCCTTGGGATAATCCGAGACGCTGGCGTAATCGCCGTTGCCCGGCCCGCGGAAATTGATCGCCTTGCCCGCCCTGCCGTCCACCCACGTCTGACCCGACGAGTTCTTGATCGCAAGCTGCGCATCATTGTGGCCCGCGATATCCACGAGCCGGCCCTTGTTGTCCGGGTCCATGCGGTAGTAAACCACAGGCCCCATCGAGAGCACCTGCTGAGCGTAATCAAGCTTCGTGAAATCCGGCAACACCGTCACCGCGCCCGCCGCATCAACTTCCGCTCGTTGATTCTGCGTCATCTCGATCGGCTGAGCCTTCTCACGCTCCACCCGGACCTTGCCCGTTAGCACAGCGACCTGTGCGACGCCCGTCGCACCGACCGTCATCGTGAACCGAGTTCCCAGATCGATGACGACACACGCCGGGGCGCCGACCGTGAACCCGCGCGCCTGCTCCGGTACGTAGGCCGTGATCTTGCCCGACTTGAGGTAGCCGCGCTTCGGCGAGTTGATCCCGAATTCGCAGGGTCCGTAGAGCGTGACCTCCGCGCCGCTATGGAAGGCGATCTTCGCCGAACCATCCTTGAGACGCAGGAAACCGCCGGGCAGCTGGCTGCCCACATCGGTCGGCACATCGGAGATGTCGAACACGGCGTTGGTCGTGTCCACCAACGTCGCCAGCGACATCCGGCGGCTGCTCAATTCCATGCTGTTTCTTACGCTCACCGTCACCATCGCCGCGATCGTCACACCCACCGCGAGGACCAGCGACGCCGCCAGCGCGTAACGCACCAGCCGATTCCGCAGCGAAAGCTTGAACGGCCCCTCGGACATCGCATCAGACCTCGGCGAAGCCGCAACGGGAATGGCCCCCGGTACGGTGCTCGGAATCTTCGCCGTCTGACCCTCGGGCGCCGCGCATTCCAATTGCAGACACGAGCACATCATCAGGTACTGCGAATAGAGACGGCGCAGCTCGGGATCGCCGAGCAACCGCTGTTCGAGTTCCGCGACCTTCGCCGCGTGCTCCTCGCCACCGATCGGATCGCGCATCGCCGCAAAAAGATCGCACAGTTCGGGAGTCAATCGTGAATCATTCATTTTTGCACCTCGAGAGCAAGCGTACGGCGGATGCAGCCGAGCAACTTCCCGTGCAACTCGCTGATCAACCGGTAGACGCCGCGTTCGCTGACGCCAACCTGCTGGGCAATCTGCTTCACAGACGTTTCGTGTTCGTAACGCATCTGGATCACCTGCCGATCCTTCACGGGCAGCAGCGACATGCAGTGACGCAGCGCGTCCTGCTGACGGTCAACCTCCGAGGACATCTGCTGGATGTCATCAGCGATCTGTTCGAAAAGTTCATCGCCGAACTGGGGCCGCTCACGCCGCTTGCCCCGGTGCTTCATCACCTGGAACCGCGCGACGCGAAGGGCCCAGGCGCCGAAATCCGTGCCGGGCTCAAACTCGTTGAACTTGGACCACAGCACCGAACTCGTCTCCTGCAGCACGTCCTCCGCGTCGATCGGGTCCACCACCAGCGAACGAATGAACCCGTAAACCCGTCGATAGTTCGCTGTGAACAGCGAGACAAACTGCGAGGCGCTGGGTTGGGCTTGCGGTTCAGTCATGAATATCTCGTTACAGAGGAAATACGGCGAGGACGTCGATTTTGACAAGATTATCGGGCAGCCACCGCGTGGCAATATGTAACTTCCGCCGTTTGCGACCATTTACAACCGCAATGCTTTTTTTGCATTTTTATCGCATGACGCCGCCGGAGCCTCAAAAACCGCCCATCGGCGATGGCACGAGGAATGCGTGCTGCTCCAGCAGGCTCATCGCTCCGTACCACGACAGATACTGCGTCAGGTAGACGAACAGGACGTAAAAGAACACCACCGGCAGCACAGCGAAGCGCGCGAGCCAGCGGAAAATAAAGTGTGGCGGCTTGTCGCGCCGCCGCGCCCGCCCCACCGCCCAGCCGCTCAGAAGCCGCGCTGGGAACATGAACACGACGAAGACCAGGCTCGGCAGCCACGCCAGCTCGCGCGGCGTCAGCTCAATCTTCAGCAGGTAGAGCGGCAGCGAAAAGAGCAGCACCGCCAGCAGCGCCACCCAGAACGCGATCGGTGCGCCGGTGAAAAGCTGCCGCACCCGCCGCAGCTCGAACATCGCCGCGAAGCGATTCTCGGCCGCGAAGTGAACCTGGAGAAACGGCAGGTAGAGCACGACGACGCCCATGTCCAATGCTCCCAGCAGCGACAGAATCGCGCCGGGCTTGGGCGGAAGCCGCGTGGCGATCACCATCATGCCGACGGGCAGGATCAGCCAGATCATTGCACCCAGAAATCCGCGAAGCCCCAGCGAGAAATAGGCCGGCAGCTTCAGCGAGACGGTGAAATCCCAGACCGCGTCGCGTAGCGCGACGTATTTGCCGGGCGTGAATAGCCAGCGCACGAATCGGATAGGCGCCGGCCAGAGGAAATGCCGCAGGCGTCCGCCGCGGATCACCGCCCAGATGATATGAAGCACGATTAGCGTGGTGAGGATGACGATGGTGAACTGCCAGCCGCGTGCCGCCCGGCTCTGCGGATCGATCAGGTACGCCGAGTCGCGCAGCCTCGCGAGAAACTGGATCGGTAGGATGAACAGCATCGAGGGCACAACGATGCGTCCGATCACGGCGGCCTTGCGGATACCGATGAAGCCGTCGCGGAGGCGACCGGTCTGTGCGACGCGGCCGCTGACCATGAGAAGGTATCCGAGGCTCAGCAGATTCAGCACCGGGATCGTCGCGAGCACGGCGAGCATCACGATCATCCAGAGCGCGCCGAAGACCCAGCCGATCGCGCTGGCGATGCCGTGAATCACCCGCAGCACAAAAGCTGGCTGCGGTGCGGTTGCCTCATTCGGCTCCATCAACTCCAGCAGGATCGGCGCATCCGACAATTGCACCGCGGCGGGCGCGGGGGCCGTCGCGGCCAAAACCGTCGCGGGATGGCTGATTTCCTGCATCGAATGCTCTTGCCCGGCGCGACATGAAAAGGCCCGGAATTGCGGGCCAGACGCCGATCAGCATACCCGCGGGCAAGGCGAAAAGTTGCAACTTCCGCGGCCCGGCGTGGTAAGTTGGTGTGTACGCTTTCCCGGGTGACGCACCATGTGGGCTCGCAACGCGCTATTCCTGTTCCTCTGTCTCGCCGGCGCGGGGGCGCTGTCGGCGGGCGTGCTGCGCGTCGCACGCACCGAGTCGCCGATCCAGGCCGTCGCCGACCGCTATGAGCGGGCCGATTACCGGCAGGTCATCGGCGCCATCGACGCGCAATTTGAATCGGATTGGAAAGCCGCGGGTGTCACGCCGACGCCGTGCGCCGACGATCTGACGATCGCTCGCCGACTTTCGCTGGGCCTGATGGGCACGCTGCCGTCCGTCGAGGAGATCCGCTGGCTCGAAGCACAGCCCGAGGCGTCGCGGCTCGAAGCGTGGATCTCGCACGTTCTGGAAGACCGCCGCTTCAGCGACTACGCCGCGGAGCGTTTGGCACGCAGCTACGTCGGCGTGGACAACGGCCCGTTTCTCATCTTCCGCCGCCACCGTTTCACGACCTGGCTCAGCGACCAGTTGCACGCCAACGTGCCCTACGACAAGCTCGCGCGCACACTGATCACCGGCGAGGGACTCGCGACGACCAATCCCGAGGTGAACTTCCTCACCGCCACGATCGATCCCAACGGCGGCAAGCGCCCCGATGAGGTGAAGCTCGCCGCGCGGGTCAGCCGGGCGTTCCTCGGCATGCGCATGGACTGCGTGCAGTGCCACAACGATCGGCTGGGCGGCGACTGGAAACAGAGCGATTTCCATCAACTCGCCGCGTATTTCGCCGGGGCCGAGAATTCGCTGACGGGCATCCACGATTCGCCGCAGCGGAAATACGAATTCAAATATCTCAAGGCGGACAGCGAGCAGGTTGTCGATCCCGCTGTGCCCTTCGCATCGGAGCTCGACCCGGGCGGGACCGCGCGGCGGAAGCGACTCGCGGCGTGGGTGACCAACCCGTCCAACAAGGCCTTCTCGCGCGCCATCGTCAACCACATCTGGGCGATGATGTACGGCAGGCCGCTCGTCGAACCCGTGGACGACATTCCGCTCAAGGGCCCCTACCCGGCGGGCCTCGAACTGCTGGCCGACGATTTCACCGCGCACGGCTATGACCTGCGGCGGCTGATCCGCGTGATCGCCGGGACGCGGGTTTATCAGCTTGATAGCCGTGGCGATGCGTCGCAGCCCGCCGTCACTGCCGTGCAGGAGAAGCATCACGCCGCGTTCCCGCTCACGCGCCTGCGCGCCGAGCAGGTCGCAGGGAGTTTACTGCAGGCCGCGTCGCTCAAGACGATCGACGGCCAGGCGCACGTCCTCGTTCGTGTCATCCGCGCCATCCAGGAGACGCAGTTCCTGCAGCGCTACGGTGACGGCGGCGAGGACGAGTTCGGCGAGAGCGCCGGCACGATCCCGCAGCGACTGCTCATGATGAACGGCCAGCTCGTCAAGGAGCGCACGCAGGAGAATCTCGCGTTCAATTCCTCGACGCAGATCGCGCTGCTGGGCTCCACCGACGAGAAGGCGGTTGAGGCCGCGTATCTCGCCGTGCTCACGCGCCGCCCGACGGAGACCGAGCGCACGCATTTCGTCGAGCGCCTGGCCAACCAGCGTGACAAGCCGCGCATCCGGCAGATGGAAGACATCTGCTGGGCGCTGATCAACTCGACAGAATTCTCGTGGAACCACTGACCGCAGAGGGCCCGCCGATGCAGAGTCGATTCCCATATTCCCCGGCGTGCCACAGCCCGTCGCACTTCGCGCGGCGGACGCTGCTCAAGGCCGCCGGCGCCGGCGGGCTCGCGTGGCTCACACCGCTCGCCCAGCTCCTCGCCGCCGAGGCCGAGCGCGACCGCAAAGCTCCCGCCAAATCCGTCATCATGCTCTGGCTCGCCGGCGGGCCCAGCCAACTCGACACCTTCGACCCGCACCCCGGCGCCGCGATCTCCGCCGGAGCCGCGGCGATCCCCACCGCCGTCTCCTCCATCCAACTCGGCGCGAGCCTGCCCAAGCTCGCGGCGATGATGGAATCTGTCGCACTCGTCCGCTCGGTCGTGAGCAAAGAGGGCGATCACCAGCGCGGCACATACAACCTCAAAACCGGTTTCCGCCCCGATCCGACGCTCGTCCATCCCTCGATCGGCGCCGTGATGTGCCACGAGCTGCCGACCGCCGGCGCGGAGATCCCGCGCCACATCTCCATCCTGCCCAACTACGCCCCGGCGCGCGGCGGTTACCTCGGCGCCCAGTTTGATGCGTATCAGGTCCACGATCCCGCGTCGCCGATCGCCGACGTGAAATCCCCGGTCAGCAAGGAACGCTTCGACGAGCGGCTCAAGGATCTCGACGTCGTCGAATCCGCCTTCGCTCAGCGTCGCCTGGGCAACTTCGAGGACAAGACGCAGCACCGCACCGCCATCAACGCCGCGCTCCGCATGATGAGCTCCGAGCAGCTCAAGGCCTTCGACGTCTCGACCGTCCCGCAGCCCGAGCGCGACGCCTACGGCAACACGCCCTTCGGCCGCAGCTGCCTCGCCGCCGTCCGCCTCATCCAGGTCGGCGTCCGCTGCGTCGAGGTCACGCTCGACGGCTGGGACAGCCACATCAAGAACCACGAGATCCAGAACTCGCAGGCCGCGATCCTCGACCCCGCCTTCGCCACGATGATCGGCGACCTCAAAAAGCGCGGCCTCTGGGAACAGACGATCATCATCTGCGGCGGCGAGTTCGGACGCACTCCCACCGTCAACGGCATCGGCGGCCGCGACCACTGGCCGCACGGTTTCACCGTCGCCCTCGCCGGCGGCCCCATCCGCGGCGGCCAGGCCATCGGCAAAACCGATCCGCAAGGCTCGACCAGCGTCGAATCCCCCGTCAACGTCGCCGACATCCACGCCTCCGTCTTTCATGCGCTGGGCATCAACTACACCCGTGAAATTCTCACGCCCGTCGGCCGCCCCATGCAGGTCTGCCAGGGCAAACCGATCCCCGGTCTGCTCGTCAGCGCGTGAACGCAATGCGTCACCCGCCGATTGCGGTCATGATCCGCAGCGGCGTGTAGGTGGAACGAAAAATGTGTTCCAGCGGCTTTTCGTGGATCGCATTTCGCAGCACCTCCGCGACCATTTCGTCACTCGCCGCCTCGCCGCGCAGCGCGGGCTTCAGGTCGTGCTCGCCGTGGTTGCCCAGGCACGGGCGGATGAAACCGTCGGCGGTGAGGCGCACCTTGTTGCACCGCTCGCAGAAATGCTCATCGGTCATCGCGCCGATAAAGCCGACGGTCAGGCCGAGCTTTTCGAGCCGCCAGTATTTCGCCGGGCCGTCGCCGAGCTGCATCGCGGGCTGCGGGGTGAGCCTGTCGTGATGGCCGAGGATGCGCTGGGCTTCGGTCAGCGACAGGAAGCGATCCTCGCCGATCATCTCCAGCGAGCTGACGGGCATGAGCTCGATGTAGCGCACGGCAGCGATGCCGCGCTGGGCCGCGTACTGGGCGATGGGCCAGAGCTGATCTTCGTTGAGCCCCTTCATGAGCACGACGTTGAGCTTGATGCGCGTGAAGCCGGCGGCGATCGCGGCGGCGATCCCTTCGAGCACGGTGGACAGATCGCCGCGCGTGATCGTCTTGTAGGTTTCTGTGTCGAGTGAATCGAGTGAGATATTGATGTTCCGCATCCCCGCAGCGGCGAGCCGGTGCGCGACCGCGGCGAGGCGCGTGGCGTTGGTCGTCATCGACACCGTCTCCACACCCGGCGTCGCGCAGAGTTCCTCGATGAAGCATTCCACATCCCGCCGCACCAGCGGCTCGCCGCCGGTCACGCGGAACTTCTTGAACCCCATCCCAACCGCCACACGCACGATGCGCAGGATCTCCTCATAGCTGAGGATTTGTCCCTTGGGCAGCCAATCGCTGAACCCCTCGGGCATGCAGTACTGACACCGCTCGTTACACCGATCGGTGATCGAGAGCCGCATGTAATCGACCTGTCTTCCAAACGGATCGTGCATCACTACAGGATATCACCGCCGCGTCGGTTATCCCATCCGAACGCGATGATCGTGCGTATAGATGTTCATCCGGTCGGCGCGGAGGAAACCGATGAGCGTCTGGCCGGCGCGGTCGGCAAAGTCGCGCGCCAGGCTCGACGGGGCGCTGACCCCGGCGACGAGCGCGATGCCAGCCATCGCGGCTTTCTGCACGACCTCGAAGCTGCAGCGACCCGAAACCAGCAGCAGACGCGGTTCACCCATGAGTTTGCCGTTGAGTAGGAGATAGCCGATCGCCTTGTCCACGGCGTTGTGCCGGCCCACATCCTCGCGCACCACCAACAGCTTTCCGACGGCATCGAAGATCGCCGCGGCGTGCAGCCCGCCGGTCTGGTCGAATGTCGGCTGAGCTTTTCGCATCACATCGGGGAGTCCCGCGATCACGGCGCGATCAACCGTGAAATCGCCCGCCAACGGGCCGATCTTCTGGAAGATGCGGTCGATGGATTGCTTGCCGCAGACACCGCAGGAACTCGAGAGAAACGATTCACGCCGCGCGTCGGCGATGCAGCGAGAGCGGGCGGCGAGCGCTTCATCGGTGAGCGTGACGAGAATCACGTTGCCATGCTCCGCCTCCCGGCACGGGGCGACCGCCTCGATGTCGTCCGCGGAGCCGGCGACGCCCTCCGTCAGACAGAACCCGGCGGCCAGATCATCATCGTGACCGGGCGTGCGCATCGTCACCGCGAGCGGATCGCCGTTGATCCGTATCTCCAGCGGCTCCTCAAGCGCGAGCTGATCGCGCTCCTGTTTCGCAACAGTGCCGGTGACGCGCGTCACATCGCAAGCAACGGATCGGGAGTTGGGCTGCTGCATATCCACAGGTTACCCGCAAGGATTGCGGGATTGAAATGCCCGGAGTTAATCGGCGAACATCGCCTCAACGAATTTCTCAGGGTTGAAAGGCTCAACATCCTCGGGCCTCTCGCCGACGCCGATGAATTTCACCGGCACATCGACCTGCTCGCGGATCGCGACGACGATGCCGCCCTTCGCCGTGCCGTCGAGTTTCGCCAAGAAGATTCCGGTGAGATCGATCGCCTGCTTGAAGACTTTCGCCTGATTCACCGCGTTCTGGCCGGTGGTCGCGTCGAGCACAAGCAACACTTCGTGCGGGGCGCCGGGTATCTTGCGGGCGACGACGTCGCGGATCTTCGTCAGCTGCCGCATCAGGTGATCCTGCGTGTGCAGCCGGCCCGCGGTATCGACGACGAGCACATCGATGTTCCGCTTGATCGCCGCCTCGCAGGCATCGAACGCCACCGCCGCCGGGTCGCCGCCCTGCTGGCCGCGGATCACGGGGACGCCGAGTCGCTGCGCCCAGATCGTCAGCTGCTCGACAGCCGCGGCGCGGAACGTGTCGCACGCCGCGAGCATGACCGTCTTGCCCTCATCGGTCAGGGCCTTGGCGATCTTCGCGATGCTCGTCGTCTTGCCCGCGCCATTGATCCCGGCGATGAGGATGACCGTCGGGCCAGTGCCTGGTGCGGCGAATCGGAGCCGGCGATCCGTCTCCGGCCAGTAATCCATCAGATGCTTCTTGAGGTAATCCCACGCTTGATCGCCGGTCTTCATCTCGCCGGATTTGTACGCGGCTCGGATGTGGTCGATGAGCGTGCGCGTCGTCTTGACGCCGATGTCGGCGCGAATGAGCTTGTCCTCAAGCTCGGTGATCACCTCATCGCTGAGCGGCCGGCGCAGCAGCACGCGCACATCGGTATTGAGCACCTCGCGCGTCTTGGCCAGGCCCTGCTTGATCTTGTCGAACGTGCTCTTGAACAGGCCCATGGAAGTGGTCAGGGTTCGAGGTTCAGGGTTCAGGTTGAAGACGGGGAACAGCGGAAGGATTTAAGTCGTCGGCCGCGCTTTGTGCAATGCGTCGGCGAGCCAGGGATCATTGGTCGTCGTCGCGGCGGGCGCGGCTTCATCGGTGACGGCGGCGGTCGGCGGCGGCGCATCCTTGAGGCGCGTTGCCATGCGGTCCAGCACGCCGTTGACGAACGCCGGCGTCTTCTCCGAGCCGTAGACTTTCGAGAGCTCGATGGCTTCGTTGATCGCGACGGCCGGCGGCGTCATGCCGCTGGCCATCTCGTAGAACGCGAGCCGGATGATCGCGCGATCGACCGGCGGCTGACGATGCGTCGGCCACTCCGGCGCCAGCTCGTTGGTCAGCTCATCGCTGCGAGCCCGGCCCTCCCACGCCTTGCGCGCCAGCTCCATCGCTTCGACCTGCACAGCCTGCGGGTACGGGGCATCGCCGACGGATAGTTCGACCTGGCCCATGTCGCCCTCTCCCCGAGCATCGATCTGGTAGAGGGTCTGCATCGCCAGTTCACGGACATTTCTTCGCTGAGACATGCATCTAATCTTAACCGACTCCGGCGATTCGGCGAAACGCTCAACCACATTCAACCCTGAATCGCCAGCAGAATCAGTCTCACCGCCACGAGCGACAGCGCTACGCCCAGCCCGCGCGCGATCATCGGGCCGCTAACGCGTTTCGACCAGTGCGCCCCGATCTGCGCCCCGATGAACGCTCCGACGCCGGCGCAGACCGCCTTCCACGCGACACCGAGCAACTCGCCGCGCGCGATGTGGACGATCGTCGCCACTGTGGCAGAGATCATCAACACGTAGTGCGACGTCGCGGTGGCGCCGTGGACGGAGTAGCCCAGCAAGTGGACGAGCGCGGGGACGTGGATGATGCCGCCGCCGATGCCCAGCAGCGTCGAGAGGAACCCGACGCCGATGCTGACGAGGATGCCGATGAGCCACTTCCGCGGCGTCAGCGTCGGCCGGAGCGATGCGGAATGATCGCCGTGGCCGTCGCCGTCGCGCACGCCCGCTCCGGAGATCAGCAGGAACACGCCGAGCAGGCCGAGTATTACGCCGAAGACCAGATCGAACGGCCGGCGCGGGATCCATTCGATGACCCACGCGCCGAGCACCGCGCCGGGGATTGTCGCCACCGCAAACACCGTCCCCGACTTGTAATCGATGCGGCCCATCCGGCCGTAAGCCCACGTGCCGGACGAAGCATTGAATACCACCATCGTCAGCGAGATGCTTGTCACGGCAGCAGGCGAGAGATCGGGATACACAATCAACAGCAGCGGCACGAGCAGGAATCCGCCGCCGGCCCCGATGAGCGTGCCGATCGCGCCGACGACGATGCCGACGGGCACCAGCCACAGATCCCGCAGGATCTCCTGAAACATCGCGTGCATCAGTTCAGATTAGAGCTTCTTGACGAGGTTCGCCATCTCAATGGCCGCCAGCGCCGCACTCGAACCGGCGTTGCCCATCTTGGCGCCGGCGCGGTCGATGGCCTGCTCAACGGTCCCGCACGTCAGCACGCCGAAGATCACCGGCACGCCGCTGCTCAGCGCCGCCTGGGCGATGCCCGACGCGGTCGCGTTCACCACGCAATCGTAGTGAGCCGTCTCGCCCTGGATCACGCAACCGAGGCAGATCACCGCGTCATACTGCTTCGACTCAGCGAGCTTCTTGGCGACCACCGGAAGCTCGAAGCTGCCGGGCACGCGTGCAACTGTCACCTTCTCCGCGTCGCCGCCATGCCGGCGAATCGTGTCCAGCGCGCCATCGAGCAGCTTGGACGTGATGAAACTATTGAAGCGCGCGACGACGATCGCCAGCCGCACCTCTTTGCCGATCAGTTCGCCTTCCAGTTCGCGTGCCATGGTTTAGTCCTTGCTCATCACTTCGATGATCGCCTTGCAGAACGCCGGCAGATCGTCGGGCCGGCGGCTCGTCACCTGATTGCGGTCGATCACAACCTCCTCATCGACCCACTTCGCCCCCGCATTATTCAGATCATCCTTCAGCGCCGGCGTGCTCGTGCAGCGGTAACCCTTGACGATCCCCGCCGAGATCGGAACCCAGCCCGCGTGACAGATGTGTGCGACGCACTTGCCGTTCTTGTTGAACGCTCGCGTCAGCTCCAGCACCTTTGGGTCACGCCGCAGACGGTCCGGCGCCCAGCCGCCGGGAATCACCAGGCCGTCGAAGTCCGCTTCTTCCATCATGTCGATCGCCGCATCAGACTTGCACGGATAGCCGTTCTTGCCGATGTAGACCTCGCCCATCTTCGGCCCTGCGACGGTCACGCCCGCGCCCGCCTCGATCAGGCGCAGCTTGGGATACCAGAGCTCAAGATCCTCGTAATCCTTCTCGACGAAGATCAGCACATGCTTGCCAGAGAGTCGTGACATGGAAGTGGACTCCAACGGGAAAACGGTCGATTCCCCGCGTCATGCGGGATCGACGAGTATACCGCTTCCGGGGTGACCGAGTCACGCCCAGCGAGTTATCGGGACGTTGCGGCAATACGGGCGCCGCCGCTCTTCACGCCGCGGCATTGAACAGATGTCCCAGCAGATGCTGCATCGGATCGGGCGAGCGGTCATGCTCCGCCGCCGTCTCATCGGCATCACGCCGGATCGTCAGCGGCACGCCCATGCGGCCGATCGACTGTTCCAACGCCGTCAATCGCTCCTCCATCACCGTCAACCGCGCATCGAGCGCCGCATTCGCCGCTGCCTCAGCGTCCGCCTCAGCCTTGGACTGCACAACCACTTCGGTCTTCGCCTGCGTCTGCTGGCGATCGATCGTGTTGACCAGTTTCTGCCCCGCCGCGAGACGCTCATCGACACCCTCGCGCAGCTCGCGCAGCGCCACGATGCTCCGCCGCGATTCCTCGACGAGTTCGCTCCACTGCTTCGCCGCCGGCGTCGCCAATGTGATCGGCTCACCCTCGCTTCGCCAAGGTCTGTACGTTGTTTCCGACATGATCCACCTCGCGTGTGACAGAGTTCCACCACTCTTATCGGCCGCCACCAGCACCGACTTAATCCGCAAAACCCTCACAATCCGCACCACCCGCCCCGCTCCCCAAGCCCGGGAATGAGGTTCCTCCGAATCCCCGCGGGTTCCCGCGGTCCTCCCCCGTGCGCACAAACCCGTCGACCGGACATTTTCACCCCCTCCCCCCACCCGCTTTTTTTGCCCTGCTCCCGCCAAACCTCCCGTCTTAACCCCCCGCCGATTCCACGCCTTAAGACTGTGAATCCCACTCAAGCTCATCTCGCCTCCGGGAAACCACCCGGACGTCCGGTTTCGCTACCACATCTGTGCGCGCCTGGATGAATTTCGTCTCAAAAAATAGCCGGGCGGCTACCGCCGCCCTGGTCATCCCCGCGCCCGAAATCTCAAACATAAAATCTCATCTCCCCCGACCAGGGACGCGGTAGCGTCCCGGCTATCGCGCCTTCCCGACCAGCGGGACCACTCCAACGCACCCCACTCGAGATCCAATCCAATCACCGCGCCGAATCACCCTCGCCGTCAGGCCCCTGTCCGCGATCCCCCACCCGCCCCCGAGGCCCAGCGGGCCGAAACTTTTTCCGCGCGGTACTGCCCGCCACCTACACAGCGGTCTTGGCGGTCGCGCCGTTGGGAACTTTTGTCACCGGATAATGCGTCAAATTCGATATCGAGGCCCAGTTCGCCCGCCAACTTCGCCAATTGGGCCGGGATGTTCTCACTGAACACATAAGCCTCGGTTTGCTCAATCCCGAAATCGAGCGACATCAATTCGACGCCCGGGAAGCGGCGAAGCCGAAGAATTTCCCGGCGGTATCGCCGCAGGAATCGGACCGCATCGGCGATCTGTTTTTTCAACCGACCAAAATCGGCGTCACTGACATCCACGCTGAACCCGGAACGAAGGCGTTTTCGTCCGCGGGGCTTGCTCGTAAATCGCGGTTCGCCTTTTATGCTGACGGCGCAGACCGGCAGTGACGTGCGCGAGCAGAACCGTTCCACATCAAATCGTTTGCCATAGGCACGGAGGACGCAAGGCATTGCCGAATCGTAAACCCAAAGAGTGGCCGGTGCAAAGAAAAAGATACCCGTCGGTCTCCGATGAAGCACGCCTTTTCCGCCCTCGGCTCCGTCCCTCAGGCCCGACGGGCCGAAACTTTCGGTAGCCGGGTGCCGTGAGGCCCCGGAAAAGTCGCCCCATATTTTTCCTGAGGCCCGAGGGGCCGACACTTTTTGATTTGCGATGATCACCGGAAAATGTGCCGGCCCGTTGGGCCTCATTCATCTGCGCCAGCTACCGTGACCTCACGGTCACGGCTACCCAAAGTGCTGGCCCTCCGGGCCGCCGGACCGGACGGCTGCTACGCCGTGCCCTTCCATCCCGGGAGGGATGCCAGCAATTAGCCGGGGGTTGAGCGATCGCGACACCCCCGGTTCGCGGCGCGATTGCGCCTCCGATCCCGGCGGGATCGCAGGACTGAATGTGTTTTGGGTGCCATGGCCAGCGCAGTCCGCGGAGTCGGCCATGTGCCTTGGCGCACAGCGCAAGAACACGGCCGACTCGAAGACTCGCTTGCCGTGGCACCCAATAACTCATTCAATTCACAGCGTTGGAAGCCAGGTCCAGTTCGCCCACGATTCAGCCGATAATCCAACACCAGGCGCGACGCCCACGGCTCCGCCGCGGTTGCCGCCGCGTTCGCGAAAACTGTATATTGGCCCGACTCCACTCACGTCACGCACGACGAGGACTGCATATGAAGCTTCTGATGGTTGGCACCGGTTACGTCGGACTCGTCACGGGCACCTGCCTGGCCAGCACCGGCAACCGCGTCACCTGCCTCGATGTCGATCCCGCGAAGATCGAGCGGCTGCGCCGCGGCGAATCGCCGATCTACGAGCCGGGCCTCGAGGACGCCCTGCGCAAGAACATCCACGCCAACCGCATCCACTTCACCACCGATCCCGTGTCCTACCACGACGCCGAGATCATCTTCATCTGCGTCGGCACCCCCAGCGATGCGCAGGGCCACGCCGACCTGAGCTTCGTCACCGCCGTCGCCGATGCGATCGGCAAGTCCATCGAGGCGTACCCCAGCGCGACCGGCGGGCCCCACGCGGTCCCCAAGATCATCGTGATGAAGAGCACCGTGCCGGTCGGCACCAACACGCGCGTCCGCAAGGCCATCGCCGCACGCACCAAGAAAACCTTCTACATGGCCAGCAACCCCGAGTTCCTCAAAGAGGGCGCAGCCATCGCCGACTTCACCAAGCCCGACCGCGTCATCCTCGGCGTGGACAATCCCGACGCCGGCGAGCGACTCAAAGAGCTCTACGCCCCCTTCGTCCGCCAGGGCAATCCGATCTTCGTGATGGACATCCGCTCGGCAGAAATGGTGAAGTACGCCGCGAACACGATGCTCGCCACGAAGATCAGCTTCATCAACGAGATCTCCGCGCTCTGCGAAGCGTTCGGAGCCGACATCGACGAGGTCCGCCGCGGCATGTGCGCCGACAAACGCATCGGCAACCAGTTCCTTTACCCCGGCCTGGGCTACGGCGGTTCCTGCTTCCCCAAGGATGTCCTCGCCTGCGTCGGCATGGGCCTCGAAGCCGGTCTCGACACCGCGCTGCTCAAAGCCGTCCACACCGCCAACAGCGCCCAGCGCCAGCGCTTCATCGCGAAGATCGACAAGCACTTTGGCGGCAAGCTCAAGGGCGCGAAAATCGCCGTGTGGGGCCTGGCCTTCAAGCCCGGCACCGATGACATGCGCGAAGCCCCGTCGCTGACGATCATCGAGCACCTGCTCAAGCACGGCGCGAGTGTCGTCGCCTTCGACCCCGCCGCGCAGAAGACCGCCGACGATGTCCTCAAGGGCCGCATCAGTTACGTGGACAACGAGCTCGCCGCCGTCGACGGGGCCAAGGCTTTGATCATCTGCACCGAGTGGGAGGAGTTTCGCAACCCCGACTTCGACGAGCTTGCCGCCCGCATGGACAAACCGCCGGTCATCTTCGACGGCCGAAATCTCTACCGCGCCAAAAACATGCGCGACCGCGGCTTCATCTACCATTCCGTCGGCCGGCCCGAAGCCGAAGCCTGATTGAAAATCGGGTGCCACCGGTCTGCGGTTCCTCCGCAGCCCGGTGCGAAAACGCACAAAATACGCACGTTGCACGGGGCCTCGAAGACTCGGACCCGTGGCACCCGCGCCCCACGCCCGCACATCCCTCCGACCAGGGCGGCGTAGCCGCCCGGCTATTCTTGAGCCAACGCCCAACGACAGCTACCATCACCTCAAATCGTCAGATGCGTGATTTGACGGGCGGGTTGGATAAACAAAGTTATTCCGCAGGGGCCACCGTGATAAGTATGCCTTCGCCACTTCCGGAATCGCTTACTTATGATCCGAGGGTCCACTGGTGGTCGGGTAATGTCGAACTAGACGCTTTCAAAGACATTCGGATCGAGGTGCCCGAGACACAATACGCCCCGGTATCAATTGAGTTGATAGTCGATTTGAACCGGCGCGCTGTCAAGGCAGGGCAACTAACGCCAACTCTTGCGCAAGCTGCCGCTTATACGGATCGTGATTATTCCTCGCGCTCGAGGTAGGGGCACCGGCAGACAGTTTTGAGTTGATCGGGCGTGAGCATGCGCCACGCCTGGCTGCCGG
>JAYVTU010000061.1:0-22538 GCA_043788485.1 Planctomycetota bacterium | reverse complement strand
CAGTAGTGTCCGGTCATTACTCGAATAGATTTAACTGGTTACGATCATCATGACCAGAATCCTGCGCCTCTGAGCGATGAAACAGCTCAAAAACAGGTGTTTTTTCGAGGGGCGTGAGGCTCAGCACGTCGAGGATTGTGTTGAGGTCTTGAGGCAGGGCGTAGTGTTGTTTGAGCCGGAGCAAAAGGACGTAGGCGATGACGGCGGACCAGATCTGAATCGTGACGGCGTTGGGCGTGGTGCCGAAGAAGGCTTTGATGCGGAGGTGTTGTTTGAGCCACTTGAAGAACAGTTCGATCTGCCAGCGTTGGCGGTAGAGCATGGCGATGACGGCGGCGTCGAGGAGCAGGTTGTTGGTCAGGAAGACGAATCGTTTGCCGTCGTCGGGGTTGCGGTATCGGATGATGCGGAGCGTGTCGGGGTATCGTTTGGCGGATTTGACGCCGCGCAGCCGGACGAGGTGATCGGAGGTGACGCCGGCGCCGGGCGTGACGGGTTGGCGCTGGAGGAGCGTGAAGTCGATGTTGCGTTTGGCGCGTGTGATGAAGAACGCGCCGGCGGCGTGGAGTCGGTGGAGGCGGTGATAATCGATGTAGCCTTTGTCCATCACGTAGAACGCGCCGGGCTGGATGGGCAGCTGGTCGAGCATCCAGATGTCGTGCGTTTTGCCGTGTGTAACGCGGAGAAACACGGGGATTCCGACGCCCACGTCCAGCACGGTGTGGGCCTTGACGGCGGCCTTGCGTCTGCGGAAATAGGCCCACGGGAAAAGCTTGAGGCACAGGTCGATGGTCGTCGAGTCGACGGCGAAGACGTCGGCTTCAAGCCGCGCCAGGTCGGGATCGCGCGGCAGTTCGCGTCGCGCCATCGCGATCATGGCCAGCGCGAGCTGCTCGAAGATGCGATAGTCGCGTCTCTCGTTGGCGTCGGCCAGTGTGCTGCGCGCGATCGTGCCGCCGATGCCCAGGTGATAGCGGCGCGGCCCCAGCGCTCCGAGCGCCGCAACGGTCTGCCGGAGACTGGTGCGGCCCGTGAGCTGGGCGAAGATCATGCAGAGCAGTTGGTCCATGCAGGTGAAGGAGACGACCTTGCGGTTGCCGCCGTAGCGTTCGACCGCCGCCGAAAACGCCCGCCGCGGAAGCTGGTCGGTGAGCTGCGAGAAGACCGTGCGACCCTGATTCATGGGCGATTCCTTCCCGGGTTGGACCCCGAAGGATGCGCGAAACGCCCTTTTGAATTGAAATCGCGTACGCGATTGAAACGACAAAATCACCGGCAATTCAAGCGTGATATCATCGGTACGCCGTTCGATGGCCGGACACTACTGTCATTGGAATTTGATTCGTCATTCGAATTTCGTCATTCGTCATTCGTCATTACAATCATCTCACTTGAAAACCGAACGATGAATCTCTCCCCATGAACTCCATCACGATCGAAGCCCGCGTCCGTTACGCCGAGTGCGACCCGATGGGCGTCGTGCACCACGCCTTCTACCCCGTCTGGTTCGAGATCGCCCGCACCGAGCTCCTCCGAGCCGTCGGCATCCCCTACGCGAAACTCGAGGAGCAAGGCGTCCTCATCGTCGTCGTGAATCTCGAAATCAAATACCGCAAACCCGCGCGTTACGACGATCTGCTGCAGGTCACCGCGAGCCTCCGCCGGGCCAGCGGCGCCCGCATCGAACACGACTACGAAATCCGCCGCGATGGGGTGCTCCTCGTCACCGGCTCGACCACGCTCGCCTGTGTGGACCGCGCCGGCAAAGTCATCCCCGTGCCCGAGAATCTGCGCTGGGAACCGGGCGAGCAATAGCCCATTCCCGCCGCTCGCGGCTTCGCGGGCGGCGGGAACACTTCAACAAACCTCAACCCAACCTCCGCCCCAATCGCCGCACTGCGCATCTCCTCCACTCCCCAATTTGAAATTTTCAATCTTCAATTAATTTGCAATCCCCGCCTTCATCGCCTTCGATCCCCCACGCCATCGTCATCTCCCGCCAGAGGAACCTGCGGTCCCCCCGATAATCGAATCAAACAGCGGCGGGTAGAGTTTGATGTTCAGGGTGTTGGTCGAGGGGTCAGCGTCTACACGTTGGAGATAGAGGACGATCAGATCCCGCTTCTGTTCGATCTCGCCGCTGTCGATGACTTCGCCGAGATGGTTGAATGCGGAGGTCACGCGATTCATCGCGGGATCCGATCAATTGAACGCGACGTAATTGCCGGCCGGCGGGGTGAGCGGGTTCCAGATGATCTGGTTGGGCTTGTTGTAGGTCGGGCCCGCTGCGGCGGAGCCGTCGTTGCTCGTGCGATTGCCTGTGGAATCGGTGGTGAGGAACGTGTTGGAGTACCATCCCGCGTGGCCGTCGATGAAAGCCAGGTGTCCCCCGCCGTTGTGGCGCGCCGCGAAGCGTTTCCAATTCGCGCGGCATCGCGCGAGGTAAAAGTCCGTGACGGTGGCGCCCTTGGGCTTGAGCCAGGGATCGCCGGTCGGCAGTTCATCCTGTGTGGCGCGCATCTCGACGAAGAGCATCGTGGCGGCCTGCTGCGGGATGCGGTCGATGTTGATGCGGAGCCGACCGTTGTAGGTGCTGACGCCCGCGCCGTTCTCGTCGATGCCGCCGTTGAGGTTGGCGTTCATGCCATAGTTGAAAAGGAATTGGCGTTTGACGCTGGCGTCGGGTGTGCCGGTCGATGCGTAGTTGGTGTCGACGATGGTCGATCCGGAGGTGGTCCACGGAAACGGCGAGACGCCCGGGGTCCCCGCGGCGGGGTCGGTGAAGATGCTCTTGCCGCCGACTTTCGGGACGGTGGTCCCTGCGGTCAGCGCCTGCTCGCAGAGCTTGCGGTAGGTGGGCATGTTCATGTATACCGAGACGCGGTTGGCCCACCACGCATCGTCATCGAAGCACTCGCGGACTTTTGAATCGTCCAGGCCGGAGTAGGGAGACGAGGACGTGTCCTTGCCGTCCCACGGAAAAAATCTTTTGTCGCTGAGCGCCGAAGCGATGCTGGCGGTGGCCAGTTGGCGCACGTTGCTCATGCTGACGGCGGCGCGGCCCAGCGCCCGCGCCTTGCCCAGCGCGGGAAGAAGGATGCCCACCAGCAAGGCGATGATGGCGATGACGACCATCATCTCGACGAGCGTGAAGCCGCGTTTGCTTTTCATGGGTGGCTCGCTTTTGTGTCGAAAGAGTCGGAGATTCAGCGGCGTTTGCAACGCGAAATCAGGCCGACGATGCTCAGCAGCATCAGCCCGCCGGGCAGGGACGCGGGTGCGGGGATGACGGCGAACTGGCTGGCGTGATCGACCACCGCCCAGACGGAAGTGCCGTCGGTGCCGTAGTAGCCGAGGTGAAAATCGGCGGCGGAGTTGTAGGCGCCGTCCACGTAATGGGCGGAGAGGCCGCCGTCGCTGTTGCCGCTGGTGGCACGCTGCCAAAGACCGTTGGCGGGATTGAGCCAGCCGAGGAAAAGGATGTGTTCGTTGAGCGCTTCGGCGGTGGCGGGATCGAAGGACATCTGAAGAACGTACATCGTTCCCTGCGGGATGCCGCCGAGGTCGACGACGTCGCTGACCAGCAGGTTCGTCTCGCTGCCGATGCGTGTTCGCCAGGCCATCGTGACGGTCTGGTCGCTCGGGCTGTTGCCGTCGAGGATGGTGGCGGTGGTGTGGAAAGCGCCGCCGACCAGAGTGCCGGCACCGGAGCCGCTGGTGCCGATGACGGTGGATTCGAGGCCGTCGTAAGCTCCGCCGCCCTGCACGGTCGAGCTCAGCGCCTGACCGAACGTGTCGGGCAGATGCGTGATGCTGTTGAGATGCCCGCTCTTGTCGGCCAGGGCGTTGCCGACGGTCGCGATGAAGCTGACAGCGACATTGATGGGCGTTTCGCCGGTGAGATTCTCGTTGCTGGTGGTCGTCAGCGGGGTCGTCTCGTTGACCGAGCCGTAGCTGTTGAAGGTGTGGCTGACGTTCGTGGAGCCGACCGAATTGGCGGCATTGAAGTCCTGGCCGGCGACCTTAACGGATGTGAAGTGATTGTTGTCGCCGGTCGTCGAGAGGTTCGTGGAGCCCGAGGCGGTGCCGTGCAGGAGCACGGGGTTGGCCAGCGTGATGGCCGACGCGGTGACGACACGGTTGGCGACCGATGTGCCGGTGACATTGACGATGACCGGCGCAATCGAGCCGAGTTCGGCGGCGACGTTCGAGGAGAAACTGCCGCTGATGGTGCCGGTCGAGGCGGTGCTGCCGATCGTGTACGTCGCGGTCTGCGAGGCGGCACCATTGAAAACGTTTGAGCCGTTGCTGAGTGTGAGCGTCAGCCCGTTCGTGCCGGTGCCGCTGAAACCGCTGACGGTGGCGTTGGCGGTCACATCATTCGTGCCCGTGCTGGTCACGCCGATCGATCCGGTAGGCGTAAAAGCGCCCATGAATCGTCCGAGGCTGATCGCCCCGCCGTTGCTCGTCGAGAAGGTGCGCTGATTCACGGCGGTGGCGGTGACGGTGAACACATCGTTGCCGTCGAGGTCGCCAGTGCCGGCGACCGAGTGGTCGGCCGCAGTGTTGTCGATGGTCACGGTTCCGGTTTTGCTCCCGACCGTGCTGGTGTCGAGGGTGATGGTGCCGGTGGCGCTGGGGCTGACCGTGGTGAGCGTGCCGCTGCCGGTAAACGTGGTGGAGGTGATGTTGCCTCCGGGCGTGATGGCGACGGTGTAGGGCGCATCGTTCGTGCCGGTCTTGGTGAACGTCTGGGTTCCGGTGGTCTGGCTGCCACTGGCGAGGACGCGTCCGAAATCGATGGTCTTGGTTGACGCGCCGCCAACACCGAGGACACCGGCGTTGATGGTGATCTGGGAATTATTGCCCGTGGCGGCGGGATCGAAGCTCAGGACCAGGTTGTTGCCGGTGAAATTGAGGCTGAAGCTGCCGCCGCTCAGGTTGTTGGAGAAATTCGTCGTGCTAAGCGAGAAGAGGTTGGAGTTGAAGCTGCCGGTGAGCCCGGGCGTTGTGGCGATGATCCACGAGCGAGGAGTCGAGGCGTTAAAGTTCTGGACATTTCCGGCGACGTTGGAGCCGGTGAGGCTCGTGATATCGATCTGGTATCGATGGGTGGGAAAGGCTCCGGTCGTCAGGGCGGAGATGTTGAGGTTCGCGTTGGTGATTTGGATCTGATCGAAATCGGTGCCGGCGGTGGTGCCGGTCCAGTTGTTGATTTCCCACTGGTACGTGCCGCCGTCGTTGAGTGTCAGGCCGGCGGTGTATGGCTGGATGCCGGGGCTGTTGCCCGGAGAGAGGATCGTGTTGGCGCCGGAAGTGACGGCGACGCCGATGGTGCCTGTGCCGCTGATCTTGCCCTGCGTGAAGGTGATGGGTCGGCTGAAGGCGGTCGTCGTGTTGTTGTACTTGAACTCGGCTGTCGAGCCGTTGATGATCAGCGAGTTGGTGTTGTTGATGGTGCCCGTCGAGGCGATCGCCAGCACACCACCGGTGATGTTGGTGTTGCCGGAGTAGGTGTTGACATCGCCCAGCGTCTGCGTGCCGCTGCCGGACTTGGTCAGGGCGATGGAGCCGGCGATGATGCCGGAGTTGGCCTGGGTGGCGGCTCCGAAGGCGTAGGTGCCCGACCCGCCAAGGGTGAGCGTCGCGGCGCTTGTGGAGGTGATGGTGTTCTTGGAAGCAGTGTTATTGATGCCCGAGGTTGAGACCAGACCCGCGACCTGCTGGCTGAAACCGTTGAGGTCGAGCGTGCCAAGGTTGGTGCTGGCGGCCTGTCCGATGTTCAGCGTGGTGCCGGTGGGCAGGCGGTTGTTGCCGGTGGTGAGCTGGACGATGCCGTTGTTAATGCTCGTGTCACCGGAGTAGGTGCTCACACCGCCGAGGGCGAGCGTGCCTCCACCCTGCTTGACGAGTATGCCGGTCGAGCTGGGTTTGTCCGCCATGACACCCCCGTAGGTCAGCACGCTCGATCCCGTCGGGGCGATCGAGGTTCCGGCCGTCGCGCCGAGGGCGATCCCGCGGTTGCTGCTGAGAGCGAAGGTTGCGCCAGATTGCAGGCGACCCCCGTCGATGGTGATGTTGGTGGTCGCTGATCCCGGCACGGCACCGAGTGTTCCATCTCCCGCGATATCCAGAACACCGCCGCTGATCGATGTGCCGCCCGTGTAGGTGTTGGTCGTGTTCGTCAGGGTCGTGGTGCCCGAGCCGCCGCGGGCGAGGGCGATCTTCCGTGACGCCCCGTCTTCGATGATCAGCCCGAATGAGGTGCTCGAAGTGCCGTTGATCGTCAGAGTGGCGGTCGCGGTACCGGAGCCGGAATTGGTGATTTTGCCGGTGCCACCACTGTTGCCCTGTGCCAGCGACGCGATGGTCTGATTGAACCCGTTCAAATCGAAGTTCTGTCCGTTGGTGTTGGAGAACCCCATGATCACGTTGGAGACGGTCGAGATGCCGTTGTCGATGCCGAGCGTCACCACGCCGTTGGGCGACGAGCCGTTGAACTGCGTGTCGCCGGTGTAGATGCCCGCAGCACCGAGGACGATGTTGCCCGCACCGCCGCTCGAGCCGGCCGAGAAACGCACGCCCGCCGAACCGGAGACGACGCCGTTGACGTTCAGTTTGTTGCCGCTGGTCGCGCCGAGCATCGTCAGCACGCCGGTGTTATTGGTGATCGTGCCGCTGATCGTGCGCGTCCCGCCGTTTGAAACAAACCCCGAGATTCCGATGTTGCCGGCGGTCGTGATGGAGATCGGCGTGGCGTCGATCGATCCGCCAGTGTTGAGGTTGATCCGGGTGGCGTCGCCCGATGCCGAGTTCGTGCCGCCCACGTTGATCGCCGAGCCCGTGCCGCCGGTGATCGCCTTGTTGAATTCGATCGCCGCCGCGGCGATCGGGGAGATGTTCAGCGTCACATTGTTGGCCAGCGTGATTGAACCGGTCAGCACGCGCGTCACCACCCCGCTGGTCGTGAGCGTGTAGCCCGTCGTGTTGAAAGTCAGGCTGTTGACGGTCTGGGCTGCGCCCAGCGTGACGGTGCCCGCAGTGCCCTGAAATATCGCGTCATCGGTCGTACCCACCGTCGTAAGCGCGACGTTGCCCGAGACATTCGTCGTGAAGGTCGTGCCCCAAGTCGCGGTGCCCCCGAGACCGGCAGAGGTGCTCGTGTCCCAGTACACCGTGCCGGCTTGCAGGGAACCCGTAGCCATCGCCGCCGCCAATGCCGCCGCGCCCAGGCCCCGGGCCAGCGCTTTCCGCCGCGATTTCCGCCGCGATTTCCGCGACAGGAGCAGCGAGCGGTCAAACCGTGCGACGTTGAGCGTGTCCATTTTTTTAGGCGAGAAGTTTTTCATTTTCCGGTTCCCTTTTCTCTTCATCCCGCGAGTCCAAATCACCGTCGGATCGGCGGTGTGCCGACCTCGACACGTGAATCCGGGTCCGCGTCTCGGATGGGGAGGATAGAAACCGCGGATTAGTCCACAGCGCGATTTGTGTGAGCAATGAATCAGCATCGTGTGCATTGCGCGAACACCGTGACGCATGACCGCGCGCGATTCACAACCGCCAAACGCCTGACAATCGTCACGCCGGTTATTCGCCACACATCAACCATGGTTCGTATCCGCTCAGCCGGCGTCCGCCGAGGCGTTCATTCGTCTGCCGCTGCGAGAGTTGTGCCGCACATGGCGTCGGCGGCCGGCCCGGCCGATTCACGCGGCTCACGCATTCCGCACGCAATTCAAATCCGCCGGTCGCTCGCCTCTAGCTTGCAAGCGGCATCCTCCCGACATGCAAATCAACCCGACCCCCGAGCTCGCCGCAGCCCACACCACTCACCACGGCATGGAGGCCATTGACATGAACTACCGACGCGCGTTCACCGTCATCGAGCTCCTCGTCGTTGTCGCGATCATCTCGCTGCTGCTGGGCCTGCTCGTCCCGTCGCTGGTCAGCTCGCAGAACTCGGCCTACAACGCGGGGTGTCAAGCCCACCTGCGCGGAGCGTGCCGCGCCGTGCTCAGCTACTCCTCCGACAGCTTCGGCTTCATCCCCGGCCCCAACACCAGCGGCAGCTACATCACCAGCGGATACACCGCATTTCGCAACGACTCATCTGAACCGACCTACAACATGGATTGGGTCTCGCCGCTGCTGGGGCGCGAGCGCGGTCTGCCCGGCGACCGACTCTCGCGCATCGGCGCGATCTTCAACGACGCCTTTCGCTGCCCCGCCAACGCCGAACGTTTCACCATGGATTTCGGCGGGTCCGGCCTGCCGCCCTCGGGCCTGAGCTTCACCAGCTACTGTTCGCCGCTGGGGTTTTATGTCAGCCAGTCGCCCGTGCTCGCCGCGCCGCTGACCAGCGCGGACCCGACACTCGGCGCGATCGTGCCAGTGACCAGCGGCGCGATGAGCCACCTCAACCGCTTCGGCGGAGCCTCCGGAAAAATCTTTGCAATGGACGGAGCACGCTATGTCTACAACGACGCGACTAATGTCCGCGTCTCATTCAACGAGTTCACCTGGCAGAACGACGGCGGCAACTTCATGGACTATGGCCCGGTCTACGCCGACGCCAAGCCAAACGGAAGCCCCTACAAGAAAAATCCCGATGGCACGCTCGCCAACGCCAATCGGTTCGCGTACCGCCACTTCGAGCGCATGAACGCCACGTTCTTCGACAACCACTGCGAATCGCTTACCTACAACGCTTCGCTCAGAACCGAACTCTACTTCCCCGCCGGCGCCGTGGTCCAGAACGCCGCCAACAGCCTCGACCCCAACGATTCCGATGGCATGATCGTGAAGTGATCGCGTTGCCGCTCATTGTGCCGAGGCTCAGCCGCGCCCCGTTGCCCCTCACGGTGCCGGTGATCTGTCCGCCCGGCATGCTGCTCGAAATGCTGGCAAATCCGGTTCCCGTCACGGTGATGGGAACGCCGATCGTCGGATTCGTGCCCGATGTGAAATTCAGCCGTGTCAGGTTGGAGCCGGTCGCGGACCCGTTGATCGTCAGCGTCGACCCGAACCGCCCGAGATGCTGCCGACACCGACCGTGACGTTCGCCGTTTCGCCGTTGCCGATGATCAGGTTGACGTTGGCCGCCAGCGAAATGGAGCCGGCGATCGAGAACGACGTGTTGGCGGTGATCTTGTAGCCCGTCGTGTTAAAAGTCAGGCTGTTGACGGTCTGGGCCGCGCCGATCGTGATGACGCCTGCAGTGCCCTGAAAGATCACGTCATCAGTCGTGGCGGCAGTGGTAAGCGACGCGCTGCCGGTCGCCGCGGCGCTGAAGGTGGTGCCCCACGTCGCGCTGCCGCCGACGCCGTTGCCGGGGGAACCGTCAGGTTCCTCTGGCGCGGTGACGACGATTGCGTGCAGGAGATCGAAGGCGGTGATTGCAAATTGAAAATTTCAAATTGGGAAGAGGAGGAGCGGCGCGATGGTGCGCTGTCGTAGATGCGCGGCGGAAAATTATTTTCAGGTTTGACGGACCTGTGCGCGCGTTTGGCATGGGCGTTTTGATACCAAACATTTACCTAACACATGGGGCCTTCCGACGGCTTTTGGGGTACCTCTTGAGGCATACGGGGTACCGCTTGGGTGCCTCGAAAACCGCGAAATTTCGAAAATTTCGCGGCTTTATTTTTGATGGGGCTTCTGGGGCGTTGAAAACGGGGCGCACGGATGTGTCGGATGGAATTGAAGAAGGGGTTGGAGGTGGAATTGGACTCTGAGGTTCAAACAACCGACCTCTGACTTCTGACCTCTTCTCAGTAGGCTGTGAAGAATCGGGAGTTGACGCCGCCTTCGGCGATGGTGGCGGTGACGGATTTGCCGCAGGTTGGGCAGTGGCCTTTGTAGGCGGTTTTGGCGGTGTTGCGGTAGATGCGGGAGTAGGTCTGGCAGCACTTCCAGTGTACGGAGAGGAAGGGGCGGGATTTGGCGGCGGAGGCGGCGCCGGAGTCGGCGGGCTGAGCGGAGGCGGTGAGGGATTCGGCGGCGGAGGGGGCGCTGGTGAGATCGAGGATGTAGTCGGGGTTTGAGTTGGGGTTTGGCATCGGGGTTCTCGGTAAATTCGAATGACGAATCAAATTCCAATGATCAAATTCCATAGGGAAAGCCGCGTGCTTTCAACAGGGCATCTGGAATTTGGAATTTGATCATTCATTCGTCATTCGAATTTCGTCATTCGTCATTTGTCCTATCGGCGAGCGCTTCAACAAAAATGCAACGATGATAGACTGCGTTTTATGCACGATCTGAAAGGCAAGCGGGTGGTGGTGATGGGATTGGGTCGCTTTGGCGGGGGCGTTGGGGCGGCGCGGTTTTGCGTGGCGGAGGGGGCGAGGGTTTTGGTGACGGACCTGGAGCCGGCGGAGAAGTTGAGCGAGTCGATGGGGAAGCTGGCGGACCTCACGATTGAATACCGGCTGGGCGGGCACGAGGTTGCGGACTTCACCGGGGCGGATTTTGTGATCGTTAACCCGGCGGTCGATCCGCGGAAGAATCAATATCTGCAGGCGGCGACGGCGGCAGGTGTGACGCTGACCAGCGAGATCGAGCTGGCGATCCAGCGGCTGCCCAATCGGATGCGGACGATCGGTGTGACGGGCACAGCGGGGAAATCGACGACAACGGCGATGATCGGGCATGTGCTCAACATCGCGCTGTCGCCGGAGGAGAACGTGCATGTGGGCGGGAACATCGGCGGCTCGCTTCTGGGCAAACTGGGCGAGATCCGGGCGGAGGATTGGGTGGTGCTGGAGCTTTCGAGTTTCATGCTCGAGGGATTGCGCGGTTGGTCACCGCATGTGGCTGTGGTGACGAATATCTCGGACAACCACTTGGACCGTCACGAGACAATGGCTGCTTACACGGCGGCGAAGCAGCAGATTCTGCGGGAACAGCGCGAGGAGGATTATGCGGTGCTGGGTCGTGGTGTGGCAGATTGGGCTGCGGTGACACGGGGTGAGGTGCGGATCGTTGACGGGGAGTATGAGGGCGAGCTGCTATTGCCGGGGGCGCATAATCGGTTCAACGCCGCGGCTGCGGTGGCGGCTTGCGAACTGGCGGGGGTTGATGCGGCGGCGGCGCGGAAGACGCTGGCGACTTTTGCGGGCCTGCCCCACCGTCTGCAGTTCGTCTGCGAGCACTGCGGCATCCGCTTCTACAACGATTCGAAGAGCACGACACCCGCCGCGGCGATCCTGGCCCTGGAAAGTTTCCCGGTGAAGAGCGTTCATATCATCCTCGGCGGGTTCGACAAACATTCCGAATTGGGGGATATGGCGCAACGTGCGGCGGTGATTTCTGCGGGCGTGTACACAATTGGGCAGACCGGGCCCGTCATCGCGGACGTTGCAGAAAAAATCTTGGGCGCCGGCGGCGTGCGCCGCTGCCAAACGCTGGAAACCGCTGTCCTGCAAGCGATCCGTGGGGCCAAGCCGGGGCAGGTGATCGTGCTGAGTCCCGGGTGTGCAAGCTGGGATCAGTTCGAGAATTACGAGGCGCGTGGCAGGATGTTTGCGGAACTGGCGCTGCGTTATACTACCGAAACCTAGAATCCGCCGGGTCCTAAAAGGCCCGGCTTCAGGTTTCCACCCCAAATGTCCGATGGAAATCGGACCCACGGGCTCGGGCAAGCTCGATTCCCGCACCTACCCAAGCACTCGATCCGAGGCCGTCACGCGATGCGGTTCAGCCGCGATTACTCCGAGTTTTTCGACATGTCCGCCGCGGATCCTCGCATCGTCAAGCAGATGCGCGAGGACGTGGAGAAGTCGCTGCGCGTCCTGCTGGACCGGCTGGGCCTGCCGTTCGACAGCGTGAACTATCTGATTGAGCGCTGGTGGTGGAAGATGACCGAGCCGGGCCGGCATTACCACACACCGGTGCACGTGATGGGCATGTTCGACACCGCCGACCGCCACCGGATCCATCTCGACGCGGTGCAGGAACTGGCGATCTGGTTCCACGACGCGGTGTATGATCCGCACGCCCGGCCCGGTGAAAACGAGAACCGCAGCGCCGCATGGCTGATCCGCCTGCTCAATGAAGCGCAGGTTCAGCACGAGACCGGCGACGGGGCTGCGGAGTTGATCCGCTGGACCGCGCATCACACCGATCCCGATGTGCCGTCGCCCTATGCGATCATCATGGACCTGGACCTGTCGGGCCTGTCGTCGTCGCCGGAGAATTTTTCGCGTCAGTCCGAGGCGGTGCGTGCCGAGTTCCGCCACCTCTCCGACCGCGACTACGCCCGCAACACGATCGGCTTCTTCACCCGCCTGCTCGAACGCAAATTCATCTACCGCACCCCCTACTTCAAGCCCTTTGAAGCGATCGCCCGCGAGCAGTTGAAAACGGAGACCGAGCGGCTGGGCAAGACCGTTGAAGCCCAGGTCTGACCGCGCTGTCATTCCACCGCCCATCCTCGCCCTGCCGCGTGCAATCCAATCAAACCCCCGCTACACTACCGGGCTCAAAATCCCCGGAGATTCCCCCTTGAAAGCGACCGATCTGCGACCCGGAATGGCTGTGAAGTTCGACAACAAGCTCTACGTCATCACGTACTTCATGCACGTGACGCCCGGAAACCTCCGCGCGAAAGTCCAGCTCAAGATCAAGGACGTCAAGAGCGGCCTGACCAATGAGCGCCGTCTCCGCGCCGACGAGGAAGTCGAGCAGACCGACCTCGACCGCCGCGAGATCGAGTACCTCTACAAGGACAACCACGGCTTCGTGTTCATGGATCAGTCGAGCTACGAGCAGTTCACGCTCCCCGAGGAGCTCGTCGGCGAATCGATGAAGTTCCTCAAGGCCAACACCGTCGTCACGGGCCTGGTCCACGACGGCAACGTGATCACCATCGACCTGCCCAAGGCGGTCGATCTCAAGGTCACCGACACCAGCCCGCAGGTGAAGGGCGCGACGGCGACGAATCAGATGAAGGACGCGGAGCTCGAGACGGGCCTCAAGACCCGCGTGCCCCCGTTCATCGAGATCGGCGAGATCATCCGCATCTCCACCGAGACCGGCGACTACATGAGCCGGGCGTAAACAGCTCTCGATCGATCGCGATCTGAAATTTCAAATCTGAGAAAACAACGCGAGGCCTAGGCCCTTAAGTGCCTAGGCCTCGCGTCTTGGATACGGGGATCACATCACGCATCGCGTGCGCGCTTGGAATTCAATCATTTCTCGCCCAGCAGTTCCTTGATCTTGGGCTCGATCGCCTCGGCCTCGATCTCGTAGCCCTTGGCATTGGGGTGGAGCAGGTCGGGCATGATGTCCTTGGGCAGCGTGCCGTCGGAACCGGTGAGGAACTTGGGGCCGATGTCCAGGTAGAAGATGCTCTTGCCGTCGTCGAGCTTGGAGATGATCTCGTTGACCTTGGTGTTCTTGATGCGGAGGCCGTCCTTGTCATTGGCGCCGCGCGGGAAGATGGCCAGCAGCAGGATCTTCATCTCGGGAAGTTCCTTGCGGAGCTTCGTGACGATCGCGGTGACGCCCTCGGCGGTCTCCTCGGGCGTGTTGGAGCCGGCGTTATTCGTGCCGATCATGATCACAGCGAGCTTGGGCTTGATGCCCTCGATGTTGCCGTGCTCCAGGCGCCACAGCACATGCTGCGTGCGGTCGCCGCCGATGCCCAGGTTCACCGCGTTACGCTTGCCGTAGTACTTCTCCCACACCGCCTTGCCGGAGCCTTCCCAGCCGTGCGTGATGGAGTCGCCGATGAAAAGCAGGTCGGCGTTGCCTTTCTTGACGCGTTCGTTGAACGAGTCGTGGCGCTTCATCCAGCCGGCGTCGCGCGGCACCGGGACGATGGCGGAGTTCTTTGCGGGGGCTGCAACCGCGGGCTTGGCGTCCTCGGCGCTGACGAACGTGACGCCACCGGTCAGCGACATCGTCGCGAGCACCGCAACAGCGGGGATCATGCGAAAGCGTTTCATCGATCGGCTCCTCTTCGTTTGGGTTGGGATTGGCAATATATCAGGCCACAACGAATGCGGGGCGCATTCGATTGCATCCGCTGGCCCTTGCCATGCGCCGCGACGTACATAGGATGATGCGCATGGCCAACGCGAAGATCGACGTGCTGGGTGTCAATGATCTGCAGCTCGTTGCGGACATCTACAACGAGGTCTTCCATCCCTCGCGCGACGGCGAGTTCTTCAAACGCCGCTTCCTCGGCCGCTACAACGGGCTGATCATGATCGCCTCCGTCGAGGGCAGGCCCGCCGGATTCGCGATGGGATTCGAGCTCAAGCCCGCGGTGTTTTTCGGGTGGCTTTACGGCGTCCTGCCCGATTACCGCCGCGCGGGAATCGGATCGCAGCTCATGGACGCGGTGCACGCCTGGGCCAAGGAGCACGGCTACGAATCGATCCGCCACGAATGCCAGAACCGTCACCGCGGCATGCTCCACATGCTGCTGGATCACGAGTACGACGTGATGGGCGTCCGCTGGGACCCGGACCGCGGGGAGAATCTTTTGATCTTCGAGAAGCCGCTGCTCAACGACTGAAATGAATTACGCCGGCTTTGGCACCGCACCGCCCGGCGCTTTGGGCGACTTGGCGACCGGCGGCTTCTTGGTCATCTTCAGCCCGCCATGGTGGTGCTGGAAGACGATGCCGATCGCGGTAGGCACGAGGAGCATCAGCGGGAGGACGGCGGGATTGCGGATCTCGCTGATGATCGTGTCGTGGAACGCGGGGACCTGCAGCAGCAGCGCGAGCGTGCCCATCATCGCCAGGACGGCGCCGCTGATGGACGTGAAGAGTAGGACGGAGATTTCGAAGAGCAGGAAGGAGAGAAGGCCGAGCATCATCAGGCCGATCAGCGCGCCGATCCAATGGGCATCGACGGGCGGCGTCTTGTGGTGGTAAACGATCTCCATCCCCGCGGTCCACGCATTGGCGCCGAGGAACGCACCGGCCAGACCGCCGGCCAGCGCCACGGCGTATTTCATCAGCGGCCAGGCCACGACCGCCAGCAGGACCCCGAGGCAGACCGCGACGATCAGTTCCGCATCGACGACCGCGCCGAGCTGGAACCCGATGACCAAGCCCGTCAGCGCCGCAATGAAGATCACGACCGGACGGTACATCTTGCAGCCGGAGAGCAGGCAGACGAGCCCGACGGCCAGCAGCACACCGGCGATCGCGGCGGGCAGGGCCTGCAGCTTCTTCATCAGTTCCGTCGGATGCGCCAGGCTGTCCGTCTGCGAAAAAAGATTCGCGATGGCGGTGGTGGCCTCGTTGAGATAGTTGCCTGTCGGCGAGACGGCGGCGGCGAGCATCATGGGCGGCTCCTTGGCCGAGCGTCTCGGGTCTTGCGTTCCGCGTCTTGCGTTGAATCAACGCGAGACCCGAGACGCTAGACGCGAGACACCCTGCACAGTCACTTATCGGTTGGCACGCGGAAAATCGTCCACTGAATCAATGTTCCGATAACCGTGCCCGCGACGACAACCACCGCGGCAGCCGCCACGGTGTGCGGCACCATCGAGGCGTAATCGGGCGGCAACAGCTCCAAGATCCGGCTCAGCCCCGGCAGCATGATCGTGATGCCGATCAGGGCCGTGACCACCGCCGACATCCGCCGCGCAAAAATCATCCCGAGGATCAGGCCCAGCGTCGCCATTGCGAATCCCGCCGTGGCGATCACCCACTGGATCCCGCGCGACAGCCCCGTCCACCAATCCCGCGATGCCTCAATGAACGGCTCGCAACCGCGTACAAACGGCTCCCCACCCGGCACGACCTTATCCACATCCCCCGCTGCGATCTCGGCGTGGATGTCCTCGACGGCCGCCTTGTTCATCGTCGCGTGCACGTCCTCCCGGGCCTTGACCGCCGCGGCTTCATACGCCGGAAGTCCCGCACCGACCGCCAGCGCGACGAGCACCACACCGAGCACCGCTTCCGCCGAGCCGATGACCACGCCGATGCCCACGCGCCAGAGGATGTACCCCGCCACCGCGCCGATCAGCGCCCCGCCGATCGCGCTGAGCAGCAGCGGCATCTGCTCCATGTGACCGTGAAGCAGCGCGACCGTCGCGCCCGCGCCGACCGCCAGACCGATGAACATGAACATCGGCCGGATCATCCGACGTCCGAATAACCACAGCAGAAAACCCATCGCCCCCATCCAGGCGACGACCGCATCGAACCACCACCAAGGCACCGCCCGCGGGTGGTGATCCACAATGAACTGATAACCCTGCATGACCGATCCTTCGACGTTTCCGCGGCGGTTTGACCCTTCTTACCCGCACGCTATTGTAGACTCCGACCTATGAACCCATCGGCCGATCCCATCCCGTCTCTGCAAGACCTGCGCACCGCCATCGACGCCCTGGACACCCAGATCATCGGCCTGCTCAACGAACGCGCCAAGATCGTCGTCCAGATCGGCAAGATCAAGGCCCACGGCGACGCCCCGACCTACGCCCCGGACCGTGAGCAGGTCGTCCTCGACCGTGTCCGCAAAGCCAACAAGGGCCCGCTGCCCGACAAGTGCCTCGAAGCCATGTGGCGCGAGCTCATGAGCGGCTCCTTCGCCCTCGAACGCCCCCTTCGCATCGGGTTCCTCGGGCCCGCCGGCTCCTTCAGCCACCTCGCCGCGAGCAAGCAGTTTGGTTCGTGCGTCGATTACACGCCGCTGGAATCCATCCCCGCCGTCTTCCACGCCATCGAGGCCCGCCGCATCGACCTCGCGCTCGTGCCAATCGAAAACTCGATCGGCGGCGGCATCCACGAAACGCTCGACTGCTTCCTGCAGACCAACGCCCGCGTCTGCGCCGAAGCACTCATCCCGATCCATCACCACGTGCTGAGCCTCGCCGAGCCCGCGAAGATCCAGAAGATTTATTCGCGTCCCGAGATCTTCGAGCAGTGCCGCCGCTGGCTCAGTGAGCATCTGCGTCACGCCGAGCGGCAGGTTACCGCCTCCAGTTCCAAGGCTGCCGAGATGGCCGCCGCGGATCCGACCGCCGCGGCGATCGGCTCCCAGCTCGCCGCCGACATCTATAAGCTGCCGATCCGTTACGAAAACGTCGAGGACAATCCCAACAACATCACGCGTTTCTTCGTCGTCGGCAATCAGTCGACCAAGCCGACCGGTGACGACAAGACCGCCGTCGTCTTCACCACCGAGCACAAGCCCGGCGCGCTGGCCAGCGTGATCGACGTCTTCCGCGACAACAAGGTGAACCTCACCCACATCGACAAGCGGCCCAGCCAGCGCGTGAACTGGGAATACTATTTCTTCGTCGACTGCGAGGGCCACGAGGACCAGCCCCACGTCGCCACCGCCCTCCGCGAAGCCCGCAAACACTGCCTGCAACTGACCGTCCTAGGCTCCTTCCCCCGCGCCCGCCACGCCCTCGAGTGATCCGTTCCTCCCACGTCGCTCCCCCTCTTTAATGCCCCGCACTGCGCAGTCCGCGAAGCTGTGCGCGGGCTCTTCCGCCGCTCAAACACGACAAATCTGCATCCTCCCCCCGCCCCGCGCGGTATACATAGGCGATGAAACGCACCGCCCCATTCATCCTCGTCGCCCTCTTCCTATCCCTCACCGCCTGCGCCTCCAACAAGCCCTCGCCCGGTCCCGCCGTGCGTGACCTGAGTGACCGCGTCGTTCAGCCGCTCAACATGGCCGGCCAACGCGCCGTCGTGCTCATCTTCATTACCAGCGAGTGCCCGATCTCCAATGCCTACGCCCCCGAGATCGTGCGCCTCGCCGCCGATTACCAGCCGCGCGGCGTCAGCGTCTGTCTCGTCCACGCCGATCCCAAAACCTCCATCCCCGACGCCCGCAAACACGCCGCCGATTACTCGCTCACCTCGCTGCCGATTGTGATCGACCACGGCCACCGCCTCGCCTACACCACCGGCGCGACGATGACCCCCGAAGCCGCCGTCGTCGATCCCGCCGGGAAAATCGTCTACCGCGGCCGCATCAACGATCTCTTTGCCGACCTGGGCGTCAAGCGAACCGCGCCAACCACCCGCGACCTCCGCGACGCCCTCGATCAACTCCTGGCCGGCAAACCCATCGAACACCCCCGCACCCCCGCCATCGGCTGCAACATCCCCGACCTCAACTGAGGACCAAGCCATGAAGAATTTAACGCAGAGCTCGCAGAGAACGCTGAGAATGAAACTGATCAATTCAATATTTCTGTTCCCTGTTTTCCTCTGCGCCCTCAGCGGCCTCTGCGTTAAAACCACCTTCGCCGATGCCCCGCCGACCTTCACGCGCGACATCGCGCCGATCGTGTTCAGCAACTGTTCGCTCTGCCACCGCACCGGTGAAGCCGCGCCCTTCAACCTCCTCACGTACGACGACGTCAAGAAGCACGCCAAGCAGATCGTGAAAGTCACCGCGTCACGTTACATGCCGCCGTGGAAGGCCGAGCACTCGCCGATCGTCCACTTCATGAACGAGCGCCGCCTGACCGACAAGCAGATCGCACTCTTCGAGGCCTGGCAGAAGGCGGACATGCCCGAGGGCGATGCCCGCGCCTTGCCACCGCTGCCCAAGTTCGCCGAGGGCTGGCAGCTCGGCACGCCCGACATGATCCTCAAGATGCCCGAGTCCTACAGCCTCTACGCCGAGGGCCGCGATGTCTTCCGGGCCTTCGTCGTCCCCATCCCCGTCACCACCACGAAGTACGTCCGAGCCGTCGAGTTCCGCCCCGGCAATCCCAAGATCCTACACCACTCCCTCTTCTTCCTCGACGATCAGGGCCGCGCCAGGAAGATGGACGAGAAGGACCCCGACGTCGGCTACCGCGCCATGGGCGGCGTCGGCTTCATGCCCTCCGGTTCCCTCGGCGGATGGTCCGTCGGAGCCATCGCCGTCCCGTACCCCACCGGCGTCTCGCATCCCATCAAGCCCGGCACCGATCTCGTCCTGCAAACCCACATGCACCCCGACGGCAAGCCCGAGACCGAGCAATCCACCATCGGCCTCTACTTCTCCGATAAGCCGCCCACCAAGCTCATGCTCCCGCTCACGCTCCTCAACCGCAACATCGACATCCCCGCAGGCGAGAAAGCCTTCACCCTCACCAGCGAGCTCACCGTCCCCGTCAACGTCGATCTCGTCGGCATCACGCCCCACGCCCACCAGGTCTGCAAGTCCATGCTCGTCACCGCCACATTCCCCGCCACCGGCAAGACCGAGACGCTCATCAACGTCGCCGACTGGGACTTCAACTGGCAGGAGCAATACCGCCTCGCCGCCCCGCTCCCGCTCCCCAAGGGCACGATCATCAAGATGACCTACACGTACGACAACTCCGCCGACAACCCCCGCAACCCCAGCTCCCCTCCCAAGCGCATCACCTTCGGCGAACAGTCCACCGACGAAATGGCCTTCTGCTTCATGCAGGTCATCGCCCACGATCTCAGCGACATCAAACCCATCTTCGCCGCCACATTCGCCCAGCGCCAATCGAGCGGCCTCATCGACCGCCTCTTCGGCAACAAAAAGAAATCCGCCAACTAATTCCCCCCACCATCCCCGCACTCCCCCAAACCCATCCACCCGCTTGCGCCTCTGCTTCCCCCAAGCCCGGGGATGAAGTCCTCCGAATCCCCGCGGGTCTCCTGCCGTCACATCCGTGCGCACAACCCCGTCGACCGGACATTTTTCACCCCCCTCCCCCCCCGTTCTTCCACCCCGCCTCCGCCGAACCTCCCGCCTTAACTCCCCGCAGATTCCACACCTTAAGCCTGCGAATCCCACTCACACCCATCGCACCCTCCGGGAAAACCCCCGGACGTCCGGTTTCCGCACCACATCCGTGCGCGCCCCACGTTTTTTTCGTACTCGTACTCGTACTCGTTCTCCTACTCGTGCTCGTAACCGAATCCCTCAACCACGATCCCGATTACGAGAACGAGAACGAGAACGTGAACGACGAAAATCAAATTCCGCCATCCCCCGCCTCCTCAGCGCCCTCACTTCCCCTCCGCTCCTTCCGTAAAACTCCCATTTCCGCCTCCCTCTGTGCCTCTGTGCCTCTGTGGTCAATCCCCTCCCCCGGATTTATTCGAACGCCACCCCCCGCCCCTCGTCTATCTCTGTGTGGACCGCGTTACAGTAAGCGTCATGCAACCGGACCCGTCCGATAGCCCAGCTTCAGCCCAGGCCTACGCGGCCCCAGGCGAAGCCCACGCTTTCCCCGCGCTCCCCTCCGCCAAGCCCGGGGATGAGGTTCCTCCGAATCCCCGTGGGTATTCCGCCGGTCCCGCCTTCGACCTCGAAGCCGCAATCGACCGTTACCAGTCCCCGCTCCTCCGCTACGTCACGCAGCTCCTTGGAAACCAAGCCGCCACCGATGAAGCCGAAGACATCGTCCAGGAATCCTTCATCCGACTCCACCGTCAAGTCACCCAACATGGCCAACACAGCATCAAAGACCTCTTCGTCTGGCTCGGCCGAGTCGCACACAACCTCGCCATCGACACCGGCCGCCGACGCACACGTCACAAAAACAACAAACAGCAAATGAACCTCCACGCCCAAGCCAACCCAACCCCTTCCCAATCGGCCAGCCCCGACCCGCTCTCGGGCCTCGCCGATCGCGAAGCGTGCAAGCTCGCCATGGCCGAACTCCAGAACCTCCCCGACAACCAGCGACAAGCCATCCAGCTCCGCATCTTCGAAGGCCTCACCATGCAGCAGATCGCCGAACTCACCGACACCACCGCCAGCAACGTCTGCTACCGCCTCTCACAAGGCATGGCGACGCTTAGCCGCGCCATGAAACGACAGGGAGTGATCTAACCGCGAAGACGCGAAGAACGCGAAGATGAAAAAGACAATGAAAAAATTTACTGACCCATCTTCAATCGCTCCCCCTCTTCTTCGCGTCCTTCGCGCCTTCGCGGTTAATCCTCCGGTCCGAACTCCGACCTCCGCAGTCCCCGGGACTAAGCCATGACCTGCCAAGACCTCGAAATCCTCCTCACGACGTTCGCCCTCGGCGAACCCATCGACGACGATCCCCTCGCCGCCGATCTCCACGCGCACCTCGCCACCTGCCCCGCCTGCCGCGAGAAGCTCGCCGACCTCCGCGTCACCGCCAATCTCCTCCACCAGGCCGCCGCCACCCCCGGCGTCATTAATCAACCCACCCTCTCCCCCGAACGCCGCCTCGCCCTCCGCACCGCCATCGCCGCCGAGTCCGCGCCGCACCGCCCGCTCCTCTTCCGCCTGAATTACCGCACCTACGGAAGCGTCGCCGCCGCGGCACTGCTCTCCGTCGCACTGCTCGGCGTCCTCCTGCCTGCGATGAGCGGCATCAAAAAGAAATCGATGCGAGCCCAAGAGCGAAGCCAAGAGCTCGCCAATGCCACCACCCGTCGAATGGTCGAAGAGTCCAACTCCGAAGTGCGCGAAGGCGATCTTTCCACCGAAGGCCGCTCCCCCAGCCCAAGCTGGAATTTTCGCACCGACAGCCAATACGCCAACCGCACCGGCGGCGGCGTCGGCGGCCCGGGCTGGGCCGAAGGCGGACGTGCCCCCGTCGCCCTCGGCACCACCAGCCGTTACTACCGCGGCGAAAAACTCGGCGTCACCGACGCCGACGGCGAGGGCATCACCGATTCCAAACCCGACACCGCGCCGATCGGCGGAGTCCGCGGCAAGGATTACCAACTGGGCGTGAAGATCGTCGACAACTCGGCGATGCTCGATTCAAAAATCGCGGCGAAGCATGACGAGAAAGACAAATTCTCCGTCGATCAACACGCCGGCGACAAACTCGCCGACGCCTCCGAGAAACGCGACGCCAACAAAGAGTGGTCGGTCCCCGGCACCGTCAACCTGAACACCGTCCCCGCCGACCAACTCGCCCACGCCCTTCCGGCTCCAAGCACCCGCCGCGCCGGCGAAGTCGCCGGACTCAAAGGCACCGACGGCGTCAACAATGATGAGAGCATCGCCTCCGCCGACGACTCCGGCCGCACCAGCCTCAACAAATCCGGCGCAGGCACCGTCATCGCCAACGGCGGCACCGTCACCAAAACCGGCGCCGGCACTTGGACCGTCACCGGTGCAAACACCTACACCGGCGGCACCACCGTCACCGCCGGAACCCTCGCCCTCGGCGACCAAACCAAAGGCGCCAAGGATCAAGTCACTCTCAACAGCGGCACACTCGGTCTCACCAGCTCCACCACCGGCAACGGCACGATCCGCGGCGCAGCCGCCGGCGCCGCCCCCGCCCGCCCCCAACTCGTCGATGCCAACGGCAAACCCGACGACCGCGGCTACCTCAGACTCAAATCGGGTGAATCCACGCTCAAGTTCTCCAGCGGCTCCGAAGTGGAAACCAAACCCTCCACCCAATTCGGCCTCTCCGGCAAAGTCGTACAAACCGAAACCGACGATAAATCCAAACCCGCCGAAGACCGCGCCGGCGGCATCGCCGCCGCCGACCCCGCCGCTCCCACCAAGCCCGGGGATGAGGTCCCCCGAATCCCCGGGGTATCCCCCGCCAAACCCGCCCCCCCGCG
>JAYVTU010000060.1:0-4384 GCA_043788485.1 Planctomycetota bacterium | reverse complement strand
GTGGAAGATCTTGCCGAGCCGGCCCTCGGCGATGAGCTGCTTGGCCAGCGTCACCGCGGGGATGCGCCGGTAGTTGTACCACACGGTGTTGGCGACCTTCGCCTTCTCGATCGCCTTGCACATCTTCTCACCCTCGGCGTTGTCCATCGAGAGCGGCTTCTCGCACAGCACCATCTTGCCGGCCTTCGCGGCGGCGATGGCGATCTCGGCGTGAGTATTATTCGGCGTGCAGATGTCCACCGCATCGACATCGTCGCGCGTCACCGCTTCCTGCCAGCTCGTCACGACATGACGATAGCCCCAGTTGTCCGCAAAAGCCTTGGCCTTCGCCGCGTCACGGGCGCAGAGCACCTGCAGCACGGGGCGGTATTCCGACGGGAAGAAATAATTGGCTTTGCGGTAGGCGTTCGAGTGCGTCTTACCCATGAACCCGTAACCAATCATCGCGATGCGCAGTTCCTTGGCCATTTTTCGTTCCTCAAAAAGAAATTTGAATCGCGTAGAAGCGGAAACAGTTCAGGTTTAGTTCCAGCCGTCCGCGTCGCGGACTTTGATCATGACGTCGAGGATCGTGTTCCAGGTCTTGGGCGTTTCAAGCATCGCGTTGGGGAACATGCAGCCGTCCCAGCAGATGTGCTTGATGCCACGCTTCGCGCCGTCCTTGAGCCAGTAGCCGGCGGCCTTGACGATCGGCACCTTGCCGTTGGCGTCGTCCGCGGGGCAGTGTTTGCCGGTCTTTTCGTGGCTGCCGGTGCCGTGCACTTCGCCGTTGTTCTGCGCGACGTGGAAGTCGATCGTCCACGGCCGCAGCGCATCGGTCATCGTCTTGTACGCGGCCCAGAATTCGGCGTCGGAGTAGCCGGGCTTGAGCAGTGCGTGCTCGGGGGCGTTGTAGCCCATGAGGTAGAGATAGGTGTGCGCGAGGTCAGCCTGGAAACCGAGCGACTCGGGCATGCCGACTTCTTCGAGCAGGTTCAGCACATCTTTCCATGAGTGCATGCCCGCCCAGCAGATCTCGCCCTCGGCGGCGAGGCGCTCGCCGTGGTCGGCGGCGATCTTCGCGGCCATCTTGAACGTCTGTGCGATGCGCGTCGTGCCGGCCTTGGCGTTGTCCTTCCACTTCTGCAGCCCGAACTCGGCGGAGTCGATGCGGATCACGCCGTACTTGCGGACGCCGTGCTCGTTGAAAACCTTCGCGATGCGGCAGGCCTTTTTGACGGCCAGCAGGAACTTCTGCTGGTCCTCATCGCTGCCCATCGCCGAGGCGCCGACGGTGCCGGGCCACACGGGCGCGACGAGCGAGCCGACGACCAGATTCTTCGCCGCGATCTTGTCGGCGATCTGGCGCAGGTCCGCATCACTGGCATCGGGATCGGTGTGCGGGTGAAAGAGGAAGTAATCGATGCCCTCGAACTTCTGCCCGTTAACCGACGCCGCGGCGGTCAGCTCGAGCATGCGGTCCAGCGAGATGGGCGGGTGATCGGTGCCCGGTTCCTTGCCGACCAGACCGGGCCACATCGCGTTGTGAAGCTTGGGAAGTTTGTTGGGCATGGTGACGCTTCCTTTGGAGTCAAAAAAGCCCAGGGATTCAAATCCCTGGGCTTCGGTGGTGATTCACTTTTGGAGCAGATACGCGCCGATCGCGGGGGCTTGCGGATTCACCTCGGGGCCGAAGTAGCGGAGGACGACCAGGTCCTCGGTCGTGCTGGTGTTCTCGTAGGTCACGCCCGCCAGCGCCGCGGACTCGGTGACGAAGACCTCGTCTTCGGTCAGGTCGTGGAAGCGGATGAGCTTCGGGCAGTTGAGGTTCAGGCCGTTGATCTTGCCCTCGCCCTGCACGACGATGATCGAGTTGGCCCCGCGGTCCTTGACGGTGACGCTCCCGCCGGGCTTGACGGTCAATTCCTTGGCCGAGAAGAACTGCTCCTTCTTGATGCGGCCGTACACGATCCACTTGTCGACGTGCACATCATCCTGCGTGTCGGCGATGGGCTCGAGATAGTGGTTGAGCTTGAAGTTCGGGTCCAGGTTCCCCGCCCAATCGAGCTGATCGACGATGAAGTCGATGTCCTTGTGCTTGCTCTTGGGCATGTCCTTGACGAGCAGGTGCCACGGAACCTCGCGGCCCTCGACGAGATTCTGATACATGCCAAACACATCGCTGCCCCACTGCGGCTCGTAGGTGCACAGCGAACCGGGCGCGTGCAGGATCGCCGGGGGGATGAGCCAGCCCGTGCCGGGCTCGAGCTTGTACGCGCGGCTCAGCGACGTGATCTTGTTGTCGCCCTTCGCCCAGTCGGCGATGCAGCGGCGCACCTGCTCGCGCGTCGTGCCGGGCTCGAAGCCCATGAACGTGTACGGGAAATTGTTGCCGACGTTGTTGTGCTGCGGCGGGAAGTAATAAGACTCGGGCTTGCCTTCCTGGCCGACGAGCTTCGCCTGAGCGGCGGTCTGGTGCATGTGGTGCGGGATCGGGCCCATGTTGTCGAAGAACTTGGAGTAGACCGGCCACTTCTTGTACTTCTTCCAGATCGCGCTGCCGATGATGTCCGCGCCGAGCTCAGCGACGACATCACGGAGCTGGAAACGCTGACCGTCATGCACGACGTAGCTCAGGCCCTCGTCGGGCGTGCGGTTGTCGTTGGCCGCTTCAGTCGTCGAGCCGAACCAGCGTTCGTCGATCCCGCCGCGGCTCAGGCCGAATGCGTAGAGATCATCGGGGTGGAGCTTGAGGCGTTTGCCGGGCTGGAGGAACGAGCGCGGAACCCAGGTCGGCGCCAGACGCAGCAGACCGCCGCCGGCCTCCAGCGCCGACTCGGCAACCTTCTTCACGTTCTTCGTCACGGTCTTGAGACTCTTGACCGAACCGCCTGCGACCTTCGCCATGATGTTTCCCGCCTCGCTAGAGAGATGTTTGGATACAGGACCGGGCGCGATGTTTTACCGCGTCGATCCCGCCACCGCAACTTGTCGCCCAATGGGCCTATTTCTTGAACGCCGCGTGGTTCTTGTCGCCGCCGCTCATCAGGTAGGCCAGCAGGTCCAGGATCTCATCCTGCGACAGGTTGTACGTCAGGCCGATCGGCATCATCGAGATGGTCGAGGCCTCCTGCTTGACGACGTTCTTGACGTTGATGCTCGTCAGCGCGTTGGGCGCCAGCAGGCTGGTGCAGATGCGATACTCGTCGCCGCTGGCGTTGACGACGCGGCCGACGACCTGGGTGCCATCTTTCATGGTGAAGATCGTCGCGGCGTACTGGTCGGAGATGATCTTGCTGGGCTCGATGACCGACTCGAGGATGTCCTTGGCGGTGTAGCGGAGGCCGACACCCGTCAGCTCCGGCCCGCCGATGCCGCCCTCGCCGCCGATGCTGTGGCAGCTGGAGCACAGCGCCTCGCCGAAAAGGGACTTGCCCCGCGCGAAGTCTCGGCCGTGCATCCCCTGCTCCGCCGCGGTCTGCAGGTCCGCGACCTTCCACTCCTTGACGAACGGCCTGACCTTCACGGGCCCGGCGACGGCATTCTTCTTGGGCGCCTCGAGCAAATCGCCCAGCGCCTTCTTGTCGCCTTCGCTGAGCTTGCCGATCGCCTGATTGCGGATCTGGCCCATGAACCCGCCGAAGCTCGCGCCGCCGTGGAGCTCCGACGAGTGCTGGATCCAGCCGAAAAGCACCTTGCGCTGATCCATCGTCCACGTGCCTTCGGCGGCGCGCAGCACATACGCGTACCAGATCTGCTCCTTCTGATCCGTCGCCTTGTCCAGCAGCGCGACGGTCTTGCCGATCGCGCCGGGGGCATTGAGATACACCAGCAGGGCACTGAGCTCGCGGTTGATCTTGAAGCTGTCGGACGGCAGTGAGCCGTCGAGCTTCGCGATGACCGAGGAGGCCAGGCCGCCATCGGGCTTGCCCATGCGCTCGAACGTCAGTTGATACGCCCGGAGCAATTCAAGCTGCTGCGGTTCGGTAAGCTTCGTGATGTCGATGCGGTTGAGCGCCTCGACGATCTTCGGCTCGATCGCCTTGTCACCGCAGCGGGCCAGCGACAGCGCGATGGTGATCGACGCCTCGGGATCCTTCTCCGCCAGGGCGCGATCCTGCCACTGAGCGATGGGCTGATGCTCAATCGCGATTCGGGCGGCGAAGCGGATGAAGCGGTCCGGTGACGAAAGGTGCGGCCACGCGGTGTCCACGGCCTTCGCATCCTCGTGACCGTGGAACGCCTCGAGCTCGTGACGGAGATCGCGCGCCTTCTTCGCTTCCGCATCGACGGCCGGCACCACCGGCGCGGTGGATTCCGTTCCTGTGTACGTCACGCGGTAAAGCCCCGACTGCGTGCCGCGGCCGCCGATCGCGAAGTACATCGCGCCATCGGGGCCGATCAC
>JAYVTU010000059.1:0-2876 GCA_043788485.1 Planctomycetota bacterium | reverse complement strand
GCCCTTCGACGCACAACGCAAGAAAAAGCCACTTGTCCACAGGCCGGCAGGGACTTTCACCACGGGCTGCTAGGCGTCAAGTATAATTTATTAAAATATTCTGATGGCCATCGAAAACCATATCGAGACCTCTGAACAACCCCGGTTCGTTTGGGGTTGGGTGTGCGGCGTTGCTGATTCGTATCGGGGGCGTGTTTTGCGTCCCGGTGAGGGGTTGATTTTTTGTCGGCGTGACCCAGGTGGCCTCCGTGGGGGCTCAGCGGCAGGCGCGGGCGAGGCTGAAGGCGCGTTTGAAATTGTAGGCGATGGCCGTCAGGCAGAAGTCCAGGCCGTTGCGGTGGCAGCCCCGGTACCGGGTCGAACCATAGCCCATCTTGGCCATCCACGCGAAGGGGTGCTCGACGAACGCACGGATCCCGGCAACCAGCCGATTGTGCAGCTTCTGCACCGCCGTCAGGTCCGCCTGCCCTCGCCCCCGCCGGTGGCACAGAGTTTGAGAACTTTTCAGTTTTCGCGTCGGGGATGTGCGAGGGAGAGGCGGCGCGAAGGGCGTGGGTGTTGAAGCCGGTCCGCGGCGGGTGGGTGGATCAGTGGAGCAGTGCGTGACCGAAGTGCATCAGGTTGTAGGCCAGGGCGGACCAGAGTGCGATGCACGTCACCTTGCCGATACCGCGCACGGGCAGCCGGCCCAGGCCTCGCCACGTCTTGAGGTCCGCGTTGATGGTTTCGCTGATCGCGGCGCGTTCCTTGTAGATCGCCTTGGCCTCGGTGGGCGCCATCCTGACACAAAAGAGGCAAGGGCGCTACAGGGGCCTTCTCTTACAAACTGCACGTAGACGCACGCCGTCGCACGGCTTCACCATAAGAGCGCCATACCTAGCGGAAGTGGGGTAACCCTGATTTCTGTGCAGCCAGAGGCAAAAAGTTCAATTGGTGTCCTGTCGCCCCGATTGCAGGAAGCCTCGGATTCCATGGGAATGCCGGGGCTTTTTGCTTTTTCGGAGGGGGGTGGTTCGGCGTGATTGCATCACGCCTGCGAATCCGTAATCTGGGCGCGAGGCAAAATATGAAAACCATCCTCGTCAACACCGTCGCGCTGATCGCCCTGCTGCTCACCGGTTGCGCGGACGGCGCAGGCTCATTCATGGGAGGCTCCGTGCAAACGATCCATTCGCAGCCCTCGTTCACCCTGCAAAACGACCAGGTCGATCTCGCCGTCACCCGGCTCGGCGGGCACATGGCGCCGGTCACCTTCTACCGCGGCGGCGAAGCGCCAGTGCAGCCCTACTACATCAGCCCGTGGCAGGACGAGAATCTGCCGAGCTTCCCCGCGCCGATCCTCGTGCCGCTGCGCGGCGATTTCTTCTGCCTGCCGTTCGGCGGCAACGGCGCGAAGTTCAACGCCGAGAAGCACCCGCCGCACGGCGAAATCTCGGGATCGAATTGGACCTTCATCTCCAAGGAAACCGCCGCCGGCGTCACCACGCTCACGATGACCATCAGCCCGACCGTCCGCCCCGGCAAGGTCACCAAGAAGCTCTCGATCATCGATGGCCAGAACGTCGTCTACTCGCAGAACCTCATCGAGGGCTTCGCGGGGAATTATCCGCTGGGCCATCATGCAACGCTCGCGCTGCCGGAGAAAGAGGGCTCGGTGCGCATCGCGGTCAGCCCGTTCCGTTTCGGCATGATCCCCCCGGGTTATTTCAGCGATCCGACCGGCGGGGAGTACCAATCGTTCCAGCCCGGGCAGAAGTTCACGGACCTCGCCAAGGTGCCGATGGCGTGGAAGGGAATGGCCGACGCGGACGGTTCGAGCGTCCCGGCGCGGCTCGGTTTCGCGGACCTCTTCCAGCTCGTCAGCGAGCGCGGCGAAAAGCTCGGCGGGAACCCGGCGTGGATCACCGCCACGAACACCGATGCCCGCTACGTCTGGTTCGCGCTCAAGGACCCGGCGATCCTCAACAGCACCGTGTTCTGGTTCGAGAACCACGGCCGGCACGCTTCGCCTTGGAAAGGGCGGAACCGCTGCATCGGTTTGGAGGACGTGACGGGCTGCTTCGCCGACGGTTTGGCGGCGAGCAATGCACCCAATGCGCTGACGGCGGAGGGCGTGCTCACGACGGTCGAGCTCCGCACGGACAAGCCGACGAGCGTGAACTACATCCAAGGCGTGGCGAAGGTGCCGGCGAATTTCCAGAACGTCAAGACGGTCGAATTCGCCCCGGGCCAGATCACGCTCGTCTCGACGACCGGCCAGCGCGTCACGGTGCCGGTGCGGCATGAGTTCATCATGAGCGGAAAACTCTGAAAGACAGAGGTCAGAGGTCAGAAGTCAGAGGTCAGCGGGAATCAGGCCTTTGTTTCACTGATCTCTGATCTCTGATTTCTGACCTCTGTTTTCGTCTTCCCGCCGCGCTTGCGGCGGTTTATACTCGTCACCGTCGTGATTCAGCGTCGGGGCGAGGCTTGCTGTGTTGCTCCTATTTTGGAGGCGCGAGATGCCGAAATACACCACCGCCGAGATCCGCAATGTCGCCGTCACCGGTCACGCCATGTCCGGCAAGACCACGCTGATCGAGGCGCTGCTGTCGCGCGCCGGCGCGATCGGCACGCCGGGCAGCGTCGAGCGCGGCAGCACGGTCTGTGACTTCGAGCCCGAGGAGAAGGAGCACAAGCACTCGCTCAAATCCGCGGTCGTCAGCCTCGATCACGAAGGGCGGCACATCAACCTCGTCGACACACCGGGCATGCCCGACTTCATGGGCCACGCGCTGGCGGCGCTGCCGGCCGTCGAGACGGTCGCGGTTGTGTTCAACGCCCACACCGGCATCGAGATGGTCACCCGCCGCATGATGGAGCAGGCCGCGGCCCGC
>JAYVTU010000058.1:0-15322 GCA_043788485.1 Planctomycetota bacterium | reverse complement strand
CTTCGTCGAGATGTTCGTCGGCGTCGGCGCCAGCCGCGTCCGCGACCTCTTCAAGCAGGCCAAGGACAATTCGCCCTGCATCATCTTCCTCGACGAGATCGACGCCGTCGGACGTCGCCGCGGCTCCGGCTTCACCACCGGCGGTCACGACGAGCGTGAACAGACCCTCAACGCCATCCTCGTCGAGATGGACGGCTTCGAGTCCAGCGATCAGGTCATCGTCGTCGCCGCGACTAACCGCGCCGATGTGCTCGATCCCGCGCTGACCCGCCCCGGCCGTTTCGACCGCCAGATCATCGTGCCGCTGCCCGATGTCACGGGCCGCGTCGAGATTCTCGCCGTCCACGCCCGCAAGGTGAAGCTCAGCCCGCACGCCGACCTCGAGCGCCTCGCGCGCTCCACTCCCATGCTCTCGGGCGCCCAGCTCGCCGCGATCATCAACGAAGCAGCGATCATCGCCACGCTCGCCAACAAGGACTTCGTCGAGCAGATCGATCTCGAAGAGGCCCGCGACAAGGTCCGCTGGGGACGCGCCGCCAAGAGCCGAAAGTCCGACGAAGAGGAACTCGTCGCCACGGCGTACCATGAGGCTGGCCACGCGCTCCTGCAGGTCATACTGCCCAACTGCGACCCGCTCCACAAGGTCACCATCATCCCGCGCGGCCCGTCGCTCGGCGCCACGTTCAGCCTCCCCGAAAAGGATCCCCAGGGCCGCGGAGCGCTCTGGATCCACGACACCATGCGCGTCCTCTGCGGCGGGCGCATCGCTGAGCAGAAGAAGACCGGCGACATCACCACCGGCGCCACAATGGACATCCGCATGACCACGCAATGGGCGCGGCGCATGGTCCTCGAGTGGGGCATGTCCGATCGCCTGGGTTTCGTCGATTACGCCACGCCCGAAAACCGCGACGGCTGGGTGCCCGAGAAAACCTACTCCGAGGAGACCGCCCGCCTCATCGACCAGGAAGTCAAGCAGTACATCGACGCCGCCTACACCGACGCACAGCGGCTGATCGAGGACAATTGGGAAAAGGTCATCGCCATCGCCGAAGCCCTGCTCAAGTATGAGACGCTCTCTTCGGATGATGTCGACAAGCTCATCTCCGGAGGCAAGCTCGACAAGCCCAGCGTCAGCGAACTGCTCGACGCCGAGGCTAGCAAACTCAAGCCCAAGCGACCCCCGACACGTCCGGTCAACCCCGGCCACGACACCGGCCCCAACACCGGCCCGGTCCCGTCGCCGGCGTAAGACTCGCCGCTTGCGGCTTCGCGGGCGGGCAAAACATCGAGAGTCAAAACCCCCGCTACGCGGCCCACCTCTGGGCCGCGTTTTTATTCCGCCGCTTGCGGCTTCGCGCTCCCCTTACGCCCGCAAAAAACCATCAAGGTATAATCCTGCCCATGGACGAAAAGCATTTTGACATTATCGTGATCGGCACAGGCCCCGGAGGCGAAGGCGCCGCGATGCAGGCCGCCAAACGTGGCAAGAGCGTCGCCGTCGTCGAGCGGTACATCAGCGTCGGCGGCGGATGCACACACTGGGGAACCATCCCCTCCAAGGCCCTCCGCTACGCCATCGCCCGCTTCAACGAGATGCGCAACAACCCGATGTTCGCCCGCTACGCCATCGCCACCCCCGCGTTCCCCGAACTGATCCGCTCCGCCGACTCGGTCGTCAAGCGGCAGGAGGGCATGCGACGCACCTTCTACAACCGCAACGAGGTTTCTGTCATCATCGGCTCCGCGCGGTTCGTTGATGCGCACACCGTCGAGATCGTCGACTCCGACGGCATGGTCACCGGACGCTGCAGCGCCGACCATTTTGTCATCGCCACCGGATCGCGGCCGTATCGGCCCGCCGATGCCGACTTCAACCATCCCCGCATCTTCGACGCCGACACCATCCTCAAGATGGACTTCACGCCCCGCACCATGTCCATCTACGGCGCCGGAGTCATCGGCTGCGAATACGCTTCGATGTTCCGCGGCCTGGACATGAAGATCAATCTCATCAACACACGCGGCAACCTCCTCGAATTCCTCGACGATGAAATCTCCGATGCCCTCTCCTATCATCTCCGCGATCAGGGCGTGCTCATCCGCCACAACGAGGAGTACGAGAAAATCGAGGGCGTGGTCGACGGCGTCGTGCTTCATCTCAAGAGCGGCAAGAAGCTCAAGACCGATGTCCTGCTCTTCTGCAACGGCCGCACGGGCAACACCGATGGCATGAATCTCGAAGCGATCGGCGTCACGCCCAATCACCGCGGGCAGGTCGTCATCAATTCCGATTTCCAGTCCGCTGTGAAGCATATCTATGCCGTCGGCGACGTGATCGGTCCTCCGGGCCTCGCCAGCGCTGCCTACGACCAGGGCCGCTACGCCGCCCGTCACATCTGCGACGGCCGCGTCGATTGCGCCCTCATCGCCGACATGCCCAGCGGGATTTACACGACGCCCGAGATCAGCTCGCTCGGCCGCACCGAGAAGCAGCTCACCGAAGCCGCGATCCCCTACGAGGTCGGCCACGCCTTCTTCAAGTCCATCGCCCGCGCCCAGATCACCGGCCAGACCGTCGGCGTCCTCAAGCTCCTCTTCCACCGCGAAACCCTCGCCATCCTCGGCATCCACTGCTTCGGCGACCAGGCCTCCGAGATCATCCACATCGGCCAGGCCATCTACTCGCAGAAGGGCGAAGCCAACACGCTGATGTATTTCATCAACAACACCTTCAACTATCCGACAATGGCCGAAGCCTACCGCGTCGCTGCGCTCAATGGTTTGAACCGCGTCTTCCAGGCCAACGCTGACAGCTCGACGAACGACGCCGCGAAAAACGCCGAGATCGCGCCGACGAAGGTTTAATTTATGATCACGATTCAACAACCCGCATGATCCCGGGGCGAGTCAGGCAGAAGTCGTAACGCAGTGGATCGTCCGCACAAAATTGCCGCAGTCTCGCGGTGATTTCCATTGCCGTAACGAGGTTCGCCTGTTTGCGTCGTGTCAGGCCGAGGCGGCGGCTCATGCGATGCACGTGCGTGTCGAGCGGGATGATGAGTTCGACGGTGGAAAGGCCGATCCACCCGCCGGGGTCGATGGCGTCGCGGCGGACCATCCAGCGGAGGTAGAGCATGAGGCGTTTGCACGCGCTGCCGCGCGACGGGTGCGGGACGAGGTGGAGCAGGGCATCGGCGTCGCCGCCGCAGCCGGCGGTGAGCGCATCGACGAAGCCGGCGAGTTGGTCAAGATGTTGGGTGCCACGGCCAGCGAGTCCGCGAGTCGGCCGTGTCCCCGAGTCGTGCGCCAAGACACACGGCCGACTCCGCAGAGCCTGCGCTGGCCGTGGCACCCCGATGAAAGCCGCGTTCAAACTCCCGTACTCCGCAACCGCGAATTTCACGCCGGTGATCAGCGCCGTCATCTGCGCTTCGGACGTGACGCGGTAGCGGAACCCGCGCAAGTCACGGGCGATGGCAGTGGGGGAGCTGTGCGTAATGTAATCGTACGGCGATGCTCCGAGACGGCGCAGCACGTTCTCGATGCCCTGCATGATCGCCTTGACGTTGCCGTAGGCGAGCAGGGCGGCGATGAGGCCGACGATCTCGCGGTCGGCGGGATTTTCGTAGCGGTAGAGCACGACGAGCGGATCGGTGCCGATGTACTGCGGATCGTGGAAACGGGTGTAGAGATCCTCCAGCCAGAGGCGGCGGAGTTCGCGTGAGCGGGGGAGGGGCGGGTGTGATAGAGCCGTCATTGGGTGTCTCGTCACGATTGCGAACGATCCGCGGCCCGTTTCATGCGTATGATAGAGGGTATGCGATCACCAAGGAGACTCGAATGTTCATGCACTTTGATCCGTTGTGGTTTTTACTCGTGATGCCCGCCGCGTTGATGGCGATGTGGGCGCAGCATCGCGTCCGTTCGGCGTTTGAGGCGGGCAGTAAGGTGATGACTCAGAGCGGGCTGAGCGGCGCCGAAGCCGCGCGCGAGATCCTCGACGCCAACGGCCTGTCCGCCATCCCCGTCGAACGCAGCCCGGGCGGCATGCTCTCGGACCACTACGATCCTCGCGAGAAGGTGCTGCGGCTCAGTGATGAGGTCTATAACGGCCGGAGCGCCGCGTCGATCGGCGTCGCCGCTCACGAAGCCGGTCACGCCCTCCAGCAGGCGCACGCCTACGCTCCGCTGGCCATCCGCAATGGAATGGTGCCCCTGGCCATGACCGGGTCGTGGCTGAGTTCGATCCTCATCTTCGGCGGTTTCATCGTCATGTCGATGAGCCGGGGCCAGGGCGGCTTCGGGCAGATGATGCTCCTGGCGGGCATCGGCCTATTCAGCGTCACGGTGCTGTTCCAGATCGTGAATCTGCCCGTCGAATTCGACGCCAGCAAACGTGCCAAAGAGACGCTCGACCAGCTCGGCTTCGTCACGCCGCAGGAGGGGGCGGTGGTCGCCAATGTGCTCAATGCCGCCGCGATGACCTACGTTGCGGCGACGGTCGTCGCCGTCATGCAGTTGCTCTACTTCCTGATCCGCTCGGGCCTGCTGGGCGGTCGCCGCGATTAACCACCGCAAAAAGCCCCATTTTCGCGATTGGTCTTGATCAAACGCCGTTTAAACGCTACTGTTATCGGTAGCGCGAGACGCTTCGGTCAACCCCTTGCCGGGTCCGGTTTAATGATACGCAGAGCTTGCAAGTCTTGAGCCCCTCCCGTCACCAGCATCGCTGGTCGCTCGCGCGATCCCACACTAACCAAGCTGCAGATAGCCGGGGCGTGTTGCCTCGGGAATCGGACCGCATCGGTCCGCGCAGCTGACGGAAAACCGTTTCAGGAGATTCGCCATCGGCAAAGGACGTTTCCCAATCAAGCGCGACGACAAGGGCAAGGACCTGCGCATCAACGAGCGCATCCGCATCACGCCCATCCGCCTGATCGACGACAACAATGAGCAGGTCGGCGTCATCGAGACGCACGAGGCGATCCAGCGGGCCAAGGCCGCGGGCCTCGATCTCGTCGAGGTCGCCCCGCAATCCACGCCGCCCGTCTGCCGCATCATGGACTACGGCAAGTGGAAGTATCAGCAGAAGAAGAAAGAGCAGAAGGCCAAGTCGCACTCCAAGCACAGCGAGCTCAAGGAAATCCGCCTGCGCCCCGGCACCGATGACCACGATCTGGACATCAAGGCCCACAAGGCGCGCGAATTTTTCGACGAGGGCGACAAGGTGCAGTTCACGCTCCTGTTCCGCGGCCGCCAGATGGCGCACAAAGAAATCGGCTACCGACTCTTCGAACGCCTCGCCGGCCAGTTCGAGGACATCGCGCACGTCGAGACGATCCCGCGCATGCAGGGCCGCCGCATGACGATGATGATGTCGCCCGGCACCAAGACCGGCGGCGGGCGCGAAGCCGTCGCACGCTTCTCCGCCGCGGACCGTGGCCCAGCCAAGCCGCCTCTGGGCGCGATCGGTTCACCGGTGCGTGCCCCGGGAACGGGCGGCCCCGCTGCACCCGGCGCTCCGGTTGCTCCCGGCGCCAAGCCCGCGGTTGCACCCGCAGGCACCGCACCCGTGACAGCCAAGCCCGCTGTCGCCGCTCCGACCGCCGCCAAGCCTCCGATCGCCGCAGCTCCCAAGGCCGCAGCGCCCAAGCCCACGCCTCAGCCCACCGCCACGGAGGCGTAATTTTCTCTTCATCTCCCGCCACTCCTGCACACCCCGCGTCGCCAACGATGCGGGGTGTGTATCATTGTGGGGCAATCCAGCATTGGGATTTGCTCAATAGCATTTGGCCCCTTCCGCATGCATGAAATCCTCGAACATTCCTTCTACCTCGGCACCTTCACGCTCCTGGTCCTCTGCGGCCTGGGCATCCCGATCCCCGAGGACCTCACGCTCATCACCTGTGGCTACATGGTCGCGCGCGAATACGGCCACTTCGGCCCGCTCATCCCCACCGCCATCGCGGGCGTCGTCATCGGTGACGTGCTGCTCTTCGAGATCGGCCGCCGCTACGGCAAGAAGGTCGAGAAATGGCCCATCCTCGGCCGATTCCTCACCGATGCCCGCCTCGAATGGGCGCGTGACAAATACCGCCGCTACGGCGGTCGCATGATCTTCGCCTCGCGCTTCGCCGCCGGCATGCGAGCCGCCTTCCACGTCGCCGCCGGAATGCTCGACGTCCCGCTCTGGAAATTCATCCTCTACGACGGCCTCGCCTCGCTGCTCAGCGTCCCCGTCCTCATCTGGCTCGGCTGGTACTTCGCCGACGACCTCGACCGTCTCATCCGTTTTGAGCACCGCAGCCAGATCGTCATCATGTCGATCCTCGGTGCCATCCTCGTGATCGGCCTGCTGCTCCGCTGGCGCACATTGGGCAAGATTGAACACCCCGATCCGCCCGCGGACAAGAGCCCGTAACCGCTACACCTTGATCTTCATCCACCCGCCGTGCAGGAATCGCGCCATGAAGATCGCGCCGCGCAGGTACTGCTCGCTCGTCAGCGCGATCCAGACACCGATCAGGCCCAGCCCGAAATAGTTGGCCAGCATCCACGCCAGCGGCAGCCGCACCAGATACGACGTGAACAGCATGACGAGCATCGTCGTCCGTGTGTCGCCTGCGCCGCGCAGCGCGCCGGAGATGATCAGCGACATCGAGAATCCCAGCTGCATCACGCCCGCGATGCGCAGTGTCGGGATCGCCGCCGCGATCAGCTCCGGATCGCTGGTCATCATCCGCGCCATGGGCCATGGGAACGCGATGAACAGCAGGCCCCAGAAGCTCATGAACGCCGCCCCGTAGAGCCAGCATGTCCACGCCGCTTTCCGCGCCATCGCCGGGTCGCGTGCCCCGAGATACTGCCCGACCATCGTTGCCGCGGCGATGCCGAACGCGCTGCCGGGCTGGAAGCTGAATGCTTCGAGCCGGATCGTAATCGTATGCACGCCGACCAGCGTGTTGTTCAGCTTGCCGACGATTCGCAGCACATCGTAATTCGCGCCCCACACCAGCAGATTCTCCAGCAGGCTCGGTGCGCCGATGCGCACGATCCGCCGCATCATCTCCGTGTGCCAGCCCAGGCGGTGCAGGTGGAGCTGGACGCCGCCGCGGCCTCGCACCAGCCGACCGATCATCAGCATCGAGCCAACGATCCACGCGATGACCGTGCCCGTCGCGATCCCCGGCACGCCGCGCCCGCCCAGCGGCTCCGGGCCGGCGACCAGCAAGACCGTCGCGCAGATGTTCACCGCGTTGACCATCAGCATCACGAGCGAAGCCGACCGCACATCCCCCGCCCCACGCAGGCACGCGCCGGCCACGTAAAGCACCGTCATGAACGGCACGGCAAACGTCATGATGCGCAGGTACCCGATGCACAGCTCATACGGCCGGCCCGTCAGCCCCGAGAATTGCGCCAGTGACGGAGCCGCGAAATAGCTGCCGACCGCCACCGCCACACCGAAGATTCCGGCGAGCGTGATCGCCTGCCCGACGGCCGCGTTCGCTTCGCGCCGGTGCCTGCCGCCGACCGCACGGGCGATCACCGCCGTCGCCCCGACGCCCAGCGACGCCTGCATCATTGCCATCAGCCACACGACGAACGCCGCCGCGCCGACCGCGCTGCTCGCGAATTTCGATTCGTCACCCAGATGCCCCGCCAGCGCCATGTCCACGAAGCCGACCAGTGAGCCGAGCGAGAGTTCGATCAGCGGCCAGATCGCCAGCGAGATCACCTGCCGCGGAAGGCTCAGGTCCGTGTTGATGCCCCCCGGTTTGCGCGGCCCGCCGACCGGCGCAGCGATAATCACGCCCGGCGCGGAGTCGAGTTCCGAGCCGTCCGTGGGGTGCGCTGCGCTGATTTTGGGGAGCGAAGCCATCCGTGTCACCGCCGTATCGTGGGCACGGATTGTAGAGCGGCCAGCGGCGCGGTACAAAACGTCCCTTCATTCGCCCGTAACTTCCCTTCGAGGCACTCATGTCCAAAAAGGCTTATCTCGCATTCGATCTCGGAGCCGAGTCCGGCCGCGCCATCGTCGGCGTCCTTGACGCCGGCCGCATCGAGCTTCACGAGATCCACCGCTTCCTGAACATCCCACGCCGCCTGCCGTCCGGTCTGCACTGGGACCTGACCGGCCTCTGGGGCCACATCCTCGACGGCGCACGCAAAGCCATCGCGTGGTCACAGGAGCAGGGACTTAAAATCTCCTCGATCGGCTGCGACACATGGGGCGTCGATTGGGCGCTGCTCGGCAAGAACGGCGAGCTGCTCGGTCTGCCGCACTGCTACCGCGACGAGAGCCACGCACCGGCCTTCGAGAAAACCCTCGCCAAGCTCGGCAAGAAAAAAATCTACGACGCGACCGGCGTCCAGTTCATGGCCCTCAATTCCCTCTACCAACTCGTCGCGCGCAACGCCGCCGAGCCCGCGCTGCTTGCCAACGCCCAGCACCTGCTGTTCATGCCTGACCTGCTGCACTACTTTTTCAGTGGTCAGGCCGTCGTCGAATCCTCCATCGCGTCAACGAGCCAGATGATCGACCCGCGCACCGGCACATGGGCAACCAGCATCCTTAAAGAGCTCGGACTCCCGACGCACATGCTCGGCCGCGTCGTCCGCCCCGGCACGAAGATCGGCACGATCCTCCCCGCGATCGCCAAGGAAATCGGCTCCGACCTCGACATCCAGATCATCACGCCCGGCGGACACGACACCGCCGCAGCCGTCGCCGCCGTCCCCGTGCGCGAAGCGCCCGGCGAGTGGGCGTACATCAGCAGCGGCACGTGGTCGCTCATGGGCATGGAGCTTGATGCACCGTGCTTCGAAGACGACACGATGACGTTCACCAATGAGGGCGGAATCGACGGCACGATCCGCTACCTCAAGAACATCGCCGGCCTCTGGCTCGTGCAGGAGTGCCGCCGCTATTACGAGAAGCAGGGCATCACCTACGACTACAACAAGCTCGCCACGCTTGCCGAGGCTGCCGCGCCGTTCCGCACCATCGTCAATCCCGATGATGCGCCGTTCCTCGCACCGGGCGACATGCCGCTCAAGCTCGCCGCGTTCGCCAAGCGCACCGGTCAGCCCGAGCCGACCGAGGTCGGACAGTTCGTCCGCTGCTGCCTCGAAAGCCTCGCCCTCACCTATCGCCACACCCTCGTCGGGCTCGAGCGCGTCACGGGCAAGAAGGTGAAGGTGCTCCACATCGTCGGCGGCGGCGGGCGCAACGCGCTGCTGAGCCAGATGACCGCCGATGCCATCGCCCGCCCCGTCGTCGTTGGTCCCTACGAAGCCACTGCCGCGGGCAACATCCTCGTCCAGGCCATGGGCGCCGGCGACGTCAAAGATTTGAAGCACCTCCGCCAGATCATCACCACCAGTTTTGAGCCGCAGACGTACACTCCCAACGACATCGCCGCGTGGGACAAGGCGTACACGCGGTACGTTTCCCTGCTGACCGCGTGAGCGCAACGCTCATCACCGCTTCGCACTGACGGTGACCTCGCAGAGCGGCTTGCTCTTGGCCGGCTCCGAGAGCACGATCGCCAGCGTGGCTTTTTTCAGTGACGATTCGACGTACTCCATCGCATCGTCGAGACGGCGGTGCAGCGGGCAGAGTTCAAGGTGCCCGGGGATTCCCAGCGGGCAGGCGGTGATGCGGCGCATCGGCTCGATGGCGTTGACCACATCGAGCATGCACACGTCTTCGACGCTGCGTGACAGCACGAACCCGCCGTGCGGCCCGCGCTGCGAATCGAGCAGTTTCGCCTTGCTAAGGTCCATGAGCACCTTGGACATGTAGCGAGGCGGAACCTTGGTCGCGTCGGCGATGTGCTGGGCCGTATAAGGTCGCCCGGGGTTGTAGGCGAGGTAGACCATCGCCCGCAACGCATATTCGACTGTTTGAGAGAACACTTGCAGCCTCCAGTCCCGCATATTTGCAGGAAGTTTATCAATTTTCGTCGTCATCATCGTGAAGGATGCGCATCGCCGGCGTGCGCAGATCGTCCATCTGTCCTGTGCGCACCGCCCAGCCGAAGCCGACGAGCGCGGCCGCGGCCAATGCGAGTGCGATCGGCAATGCAATGAAGATCACCGACATGACTTGCCTCCGAAGTAGCGTGTGCCCAGCACGAGCGCCACGACCGTAAACGAGCTCAGCGGCATCAGCGCCGCGGCGATGAGCGGGTGGATCAATCCCATCGCGGCGAGGCCGATCGCAAAGGTGTTGTAGGTCAGCGACGCCACGAAGCAGCGGCGCAGCACGCGCCGGACCTGCCGCGCCGCCCCGACCAGTTCGACGATCGGCGCGAGGCCTGGACGGTTGAGATAGACGTCCGCCGCCGCGAGACTCGCCTCAGCTCCGCCGTGCACCGCGATGCCCGCCGTTGCTGCGGCCAGCGCCGCGGCGTCGTTGACACCGTCGCCGACCATGAATACCGGGCCGCGGCTCATCGCCGCCTGCACCACCGCGAGTTTCTCCTCCGCCGTGACCTGGCCCGCCGCGGCGCCGGCATTGATGCCGACCTCGGCGGCGACTTGGGTAACGACCTGACGCTGATCACCGGAGAGCACCGCGACGTCGTAGCCCATCGCCTGAAGGGCCGCGATCGATTCGCGTGCATCAGGGCGGATCGCGTCGGCAAATCCGGCGGCGGCGACGGCGACTCCGTCCAAAGCGACGATCACGGGTGTGAGCGAAGCGCGGCAGAACTCATGCGTCCACAATTGCGATTGCGCGTCGAGCGCGACGCCGCGGGATTGCGCGAACGACGGCGAACCAATGAGGATGGCGCGGCCGTTGACACGCGCCTCGATCCCGCCGCCGGGGTGCTGGCGGACTTGTGCGACGGAAACACGCTGGTCGCCACCATCGCCCAGTGTCGCGGTGAACGCACGTGCGATCGGATGCGACGATGTGGCTTCGACTGCCGCGACGAGGCGCTTCAGATTCTCGGGGCCCCGCCATTTCATTAAGGCGACGCGGCCCTGCGTGATGGTGCCGGTCTTGTCGAGGAAAAGCTTCCCCGGTGTTGCGAGTCGCTCCCGCGCCTCGCCGCCCTTGATCAGGATGCCTCGCCGCGCGGCGCGTCCGATCGCCACCGTCAGCACGAGAGGCATCGCCAACCCCAGCGCACAGGGGCACGCGACGATGAGCATCGCCACCGCACGGTCTACCGCGATCAGCCGATTCTGCGGCCACCACGATGCGAACACCGCCGCCGCCGCGAGCGTGACGACCAGCACAAACCAGCCCGACATCCGGTCGGCGAATTGCACGCTCGGCGACCGCTCGGCGCTGCAGCGCTCGACGAGCTGCATGAGCCTGCCGACGCGAGTGGCTTCACCGACGGCATCGACGCGCACACGGAGGACCGATTCGAGGTTTACCGTTCCGGCGCAGACCGTATCGCCGCCGCCGACGGCGACCGGCCGCGATTCGCCGGTCAGCAGCGAGAGATCGACGGTCGATCGGCCGGAGATGATGCGTCCATCGGTCGGCATCGATTCACCGGCCCGCACCTCGACGGTGTCGCCGATCTGCAGTGCCTCGATCGGAACGTCGCGGATTTCGTCGCCATCAACCTGCCGTGCCGATCCGGGTGTCAGAGCAAAGAGGAGCTGCAGTGCGCCCGCCGCCTGTCGCTGCTGGCGCTGCTGAATGAACCGGCCCACGAGCAGCAGGAAAATAAGAGCCGTGATGGAATCGAAATAAATCTCGCCCTGGCCGGTGATCGTGTTGACGACTCCTGCGATGCCGCCGACGCCCAGGGCCATCGCGATCGGCAGGTCGAGGTGCGGTGTGCGCGTGCGGATCGCCGCCCAGGCTCCACGGAAAAAGGCGCTGCCGGGCCATGCGAGTGACACGATGCCGATCAGCATGCTCACCCAGCGGAACAGGAGCGTGTAGATCGGTTCCATGCCCTCGAAGTAACCGGCGTAGAGAGCCAGAGCGATGAGCATCGCGTTGCCGGACGCGGCCCCCGCGATGGCGATGCGGACAAGCTGACGACGATCATCAGCCGTGCGCAGCTTGCGATGATCCGAGCCGCGCGCGGCGTGCGGTGGGTAGCCGAGGCCGTCGAGCGCCCGGGCGATGCGTGATGTGGCAACCTGCTTCGAATCCCACGCCACACGGACGAGCGATTGCCCGAAGTCGAGGCGTGATTCGACGACGCCCGGCACGACGCGCGGCAACCGCTCAACGAGCCAGACACACGCGGCACAATGAAGCCCGGTGAGATAGAACTCGCATTCGGCCAGGCCATCGTTGCGGGTGCGGATATTGAGGGCTGCGAAACGGGGATCGTCGAACTCGGCGTAGAGTCCGCCAGAGATCTGCGGGGGCGTCGCCTCGACGCCCTCGGAGTCACGCATCTTGTAGTAGCTTTCGAGGCCGCAGGCGTGCAGCACTTGATAAACGCCGCGGCAACCCTGGCAGCAGAACTGCTCGGCGGACACGGGATTGATGAGGCCACGCGGCACCTGCAGGCCGCAGTGGGCGCACGTCACTGCTTCGGCGGCATGCCGCGGCATGACAATCGAATTGGCCAGTTCAGCGGTGGTCACGTTTGCAGCAGTCCATCTCATGAGTGTTGAGTGACGCCAGTCGCTGGGCGGCGGTCATACGGGCGGTGTCGCCGGTCGTTGCGCCCATCGCCATCGGAGCCATGAGCAGGCGGTCGGCGACCGTGTAGAGGCCGACGACGACGATGAGCGTGGCGGTGATCATCGGGAGCCGCACGGCGAGGGTGCCTGTGAGGCGCTGGGCGCCGATGCCGAGCGTCGCCATGACGGGAAGCGTGCCGGTCCAGAACGCAGCCATGGTGACGGCGCCGGCGATCGGGCTTGCGGTTCCAGCGGCGATCACGGCGAACGCATAGAGCCAGCCGCACGGCAGGAGCGTGGTGAGCAGGCCGATGGCGGCGGCGCGGTGGAGTGGCCGTGCGTTCATGGCGCTGCGCTGACCGGCGAGGAGCAGCGTGCGGACTGTCTGCGGCACGGGCATGGCCGCGATGCGGACACCGTAGAGCCGCAGGATCGTGGCGAGGCCGAAGACGACCATGAAAGCCCCCGCGGCGACACCGGCGAAACGCTGGAGCCCGATGAGCGATCCGCCGAGATCCACGGCCGCGCCCATCGCGCCGGCGGCGGCGCCGAGCAGCGTGTAGGTCGTGAGCCGACCCAGGTGGTAGGCGAAATGAAGCGGCCAGCGCGTCCCCGGAGTCGCGCCGACCGCAAACATCATGAACGCACCGCACATGCCGGCGCAGTGGAAGCTGCCCAGCAGGCTCGCGAGCATCACAGCCAGCGCCAGTGCGATCACGGGTGTGCCTCCGTGGCTGGCGGGAGATCGAATCGCTCGGTTGCATTCAGCATTTCACCGCCGCGTTTGGCGGTAATGCGGAATTCCCATAGGCCGGCGCGGCGCAGCGGCATGGTTGCGCTGTAGACGCCGTGCTCGCCGGTGGCGGTGAGCAAAGCGGAGAAGCGGTCCGCGGCGTGGGCGTGATGGAACGCGATGAGTGTCACAGTGACGCCATCGACCGCAATGCCCGCCGTGTCGGTCAGGTGCAGCGTGAGCTTGCGACCGGCGGCGTCAGCGGTGACGTCGAGCGTCGGTTTCCACGTCGCGCCGCCGCGCTGATCCCAGTGCACCGCCTGGCTGTAATACTCGGGCTCGATGACATTCGTCGGATCGCTGTTGGCCATGATGGCCAGCGCGGTGCACAGGCCGATGTGCAGCAGCAGGAGCGTGACGATGATGACGGGCCAGGTCTTGAATTTCATGGTTTGGCCTCCGCGGGGCCGAGCAGTCGGCAGGGGATGTCTTGCGTGAAGCTCCGGCCATCGGTGACGCGGAGCGTGATGTTCGCGGCGCCGGCTACGAAGAGCTTGCGGGGCGCGATGACCATCAGGCCCTCGGTGCGGGACTCGCCGGGGGCGAGGATCATCGGATTGGCATCGCAGACGACGCGGGCGCTGGGCTCGCCGACGATCTCGATGCTGAACTGTGCCGCTTCGCGCGATCGGGCGGTGATCTTGAGTCGCATGGCGTTGGAGATCTCGCCGGTCTGGAGCTGCGTGAAGGGCAGGCCGAAGTTGCGGAGGAGCACGACGTCGGCGGTCTGCTTTGACGCAAGCAGGAACAGCAAAGCCGTCGCGATAACCAGAAGCAGCGCCGGATAGATGATCGCACGGGGACGCAGCAGACGGCGCGGCGCGCCTTCCATTGTGGCCTGCGAGCTGTAGCGGATCAGTCCGGTGGGGCGGTTCAGCTTCGTCATCACCGCGTCGCAGGCGTCAACGCACTGGGCGCAGCCGATGCACTCCATCTGCAGTCCCTGGCGGATATCGATGCCGGTCGGGCACGTGGTGACGCACAGGCCGCAGTCCACGCAGTCGCCGCATTTCTTGTCTGCGTTGCGCTGCACCTTTCCACGCGGCTCGCCGCGCTTCTTGTCGTAGCCGACGATGAGCGAGTGGCGGTCGAGCAGCACGGACTGAAATCGGCCGTAGGGGCAGGCGATGATGCAGAGCTGCTCACGGAAGAAGGTGAAGTCGAACATCATCAGGGCGGTCGTGCCGATCATTACGAGAAACGCGGCGGGATGTTCGGCGGGCGAGCTGCGGATCCAGTGGGCGAGCGCCTCGACGCCGACGAAGTAGGCGAGGAACGTGTGCGCGAGATAGATGGAGAGGAGCAGATAGATGCCCAGCCGCAGAACACGGCGCCACAGGGCGACATTTGCCGGCGGCTTGCCGCCGCGCCCGGCGGAGCTGTAGCAGAGTCGCTCGATCGGGCGGTAGACGAATTCCATGTAGACGGTCTGCGGGCACGCCCAGCCGCACCACACGCGGCCGAGCAGGGCGGTGAGAAGGAACACGGTGAGCAACGCCCCGAGCAGCGCGAGGGCGAGCAGGACGGTGTCGGTCGGCAGGAAAGTGAAGCCGAGGATGGTGAACTCGCGGTGAATGACGTCGAGCAGGATGAGCGGTTTGCCGCGCAGCGAGAGGTAGGGCACGGCGGTGAATATCACGATGAGCAGGTACGCCACGGCGCGGCGGGCGTTGAGGAACGAACCATGCGAGAGTCGCGGATGGAGCCAGCGGCGCGAGCCGTCTCTCTCGAGCGTCGAGAGGACGCGGCCTTCGGGGCGGAGCAGGTTGGGGACGTGCGAGTCGCTCATGGTTTGCTGGGTGCGGGTGCGGCGGGCCAGGGCGGGATGATGACTTCTTCCCGTGTCAGCGGGCGGACGCTCTTGAGGTTTTGTCCACGCAGCGACGCGACATACGCCGAGACGAGGACGAC
>JAYVTU010000057.1:0-4489 GCA_043788485.1 Planctomycetota bacterium | reverse complement strand
GCGGTCTTGGTTTCGGCTTCGACGCGTTTGACCAGCAGCTTGTCGCCCAGGGGCTTGACCTTCATGATTCGGACTCCGAGGGAAGAGGGTTCAGGGTTCAGTGGTGCGTGATTGCACGTTGTTAGCTGTTCGTTCCCGGCCACATCCCGCCGTAGTGGCGGTGGAGCAGGCGGCGGAGCACTTCGAGGAGCTGCTCCAATTGGACCGGCTGGTCGAGGACGCTGAAGGCTTTGAGCCGCAGCGCTTCGTTGAGCAGCCGGGTATCGTCGCGGTCGAAGCGCTTGTCACGCACGACGACCGAGGGGGGCACGGGGTTGAGCCGCTGGATTACCCGCAGGAGCTTCAGGCCTCCCGATTCGACGCGGTTCATCGCAGCCGTCGCATTGCCCATGGGGAGGGCGAGATCGACGACGACCGCATGGATCGGCTGCCGCTCGATGGCCTCGATCGCCTGATCCACATCGTGGACCCGGATCGAGCGGACGCCCTGCGGCTCGAGCAGGCGGGGAAGCTGGTCGGCCCACGGCTCGTCAAAGTCCGTGAGCAGCACATTGAGCCGATTCGCATGTGTCTCGGCAATGCCCAATGTCCGCCGCCTTTCCGCTAGGCTCAAGGGCAAACGGGGTGCTACTCGGAGACGGTCGCGGGGGATGGTCAATAGCGGGCAAATGACGCCGGGGGATGGGTTTGCGATGCCCGACGGGGTGGCGGGTGACGGGCTGAAATGGGGGTCTGCCTGCCATGTCGCATTCGCCGGGGCGGATGGGGTGTCAACGTGGCAGGCGGGCGATCCACCCGTTTAGCCGCGACCCGAGTCCGCGAGGGGAGCGCTTTGGGCGTGTTGGTGCAACAAGCGCTCCCCTCGCGGACTCGGGTCGCGGCTAAACAAGACACAACCGTCCGTTTGGCGTTGCCGCCTCACTATGCTAATTTTGTTTTTCTGCGCCTGACTCGAACACACCGCCGAAATTGGAAATGCAAACCATGTCCACCACTCCGACCAGCGACCCGCTCGGCACACTCTCGACACTCCAAACCGCCGCGGGGACGTTCAAGTATTACGATCTCAACAAGCTCGCCAAGAAGCTCAACATCGACATCGCCGGCCTGCCGCGATCCATCAAGGTGCTGCTCGAATCGGCGCTGCGCAACGTGGACGGCTTCATCGTCCACGAATCGGATGTGAAAGCCGTCGCCAACTGGAACGCCGCGGACCCCGGAGCCGTCGAGGTGCCCTTCCTGCCCGCGCGTGTCGTGCTGCAGGACTTCACCGGTGTCCCCGCCGTCGTCGATCTCGCCGCCCTGCGCGACGCCTGCAAGAAGCTCGGCGGTGACGCGAAAAAAATCAACCCGCTCGTGCAATGCGACCTCGTCATCGATCACTCCGTGCAGGTCGATCACTTCGCCACGGAAGATTCGCTGAACCTGAACCTGCTGCTCGAATTCGACCGCAACAAGGAGCGCTACGAGTTCCTCAAGTGGGGCCAGCAGGCGTTCAACAATTTCTCCGTCGTCCCGCCGGGCACGGGCATCGTCCACCAGGTGAACCTCGAATACCTCAGCAAGGTCGTGATGCACAAGGACGGCGTCGCGTTCCCCGACTCGCTCGTCGGCACCGATTCGCACACAGTGCACGTCAACGGCGCGGGCGTCGTCGCGTGGGGCGTCGGCGGGATCGAGGCCGAGGCCGTCATGCTCGGCCAGCCCATCTACATGCTGCTGCCCAAGGTGATCGGCTTCCGCCTCACCGGCAAGATGCCCGAGGGCGCGACCGCGACCGACCTCGTGCTCACCGTCACGCAGATGCTGCGGCAGGTCGGCGTCGTCGAGACGTTCGTCGAATTCTTCGGCGAGGGGGTGAAGCATCTCGCCGTCGCCGACCGCGCGACGATCGGCAACATGGCGCCCGAGTACGGCGCGACGATGGGCTTCTTCCCCGTCGATGAGCTGACGCTCGAATACCTCCGCGTCACCGGCCGGCCCGCCGAGTTCATCGATCTCGTCGAGAAATACAGCAAAGCGCAGGGCCTCTGGCTCGGCGACACCGAGCCGCGCTGCACCAAGATCATCGAGCTCGATCTCTCGAAGGTCGTGCCCTGCCTCGCCGGGCCCAAGCGCCCGCAGGACCGCATCGCGCTGACGGCAATGAAGAAGCAGTGGGAGCAGGACCTCGTCAACGTCTTCGGCAAGGCGAGCCCGACGCGCGAATCGACCGGTATGTCCGAGCAGTCCGAGGGCGGCTCATCGGCGGGTGGCGCTGCGGTCGCCGTCGAGGAAGCCGATGGCGGCCTCGAAGGCGTGGATGTCACCTACGCCGGCAAGAGCTTCAAGCTCAAGCACGGAGCCGTCGTCATCGCCGCGATCACCAGTTGCACCAACACGAGCAACCCGAGCGTGATGCTCGCCGCGGGTCTCGTCGCGCGGAAAGCCGCCGCGAAGGGGCTGACCGCCAAGCCGTGGGTGAAGACTTCGCTCGCTCCGGGGAGCCGCGTCGTCACCGATTACTTCGAGAAGGCCGGCGTGCAAAAGGACCTCGACAAACTCGGCTTCAATCTCGTCGGCTACGGCTGCACCACCTGCATCGGCAACTCCGGCCCGCTCCCCGAGCCCATCAGCAAGGCCATCAACGAGCACAGCCTCGTCGCCGCCGCGGTGCTCTCGGGCAACCGCAATTTCGAGGGCCGCGTCAATCCCGATGTCCGCGCCAACTATCTCGCCAGCCCGCCGCTCGTCGTCGCCTACGCCATCGCCGGCACCACCGACATCGACTTCGCCACCGAACCGCTGGGCGTGGGCAGCAACGGCAAGCCCGTCTTCCTCAAGGACATCTGGCCCACCACCGAAGAGGTTCGCCAGATCGTCGCCTCCTCCGTCACGCCCCAGCAGTTCCGCGACAAGTACGACAACTGCTTCGCCGGTGATGAGCACTGGCAGAAGATCTCCGTCGCCGGCGGCGAGACCTTCGCCTGGCAGGACAGCTCCACCTACATCCAGAATCCCCCCTACTTCGAGGGCATCACGCACGAAGTCAAACCCATCGCCACCATCACCGGCGCCCGCGTCCTCGCCGTGCTCGGCGATTCCGTGACGACCGATCACATCTCCCCCGCCGGCTCCATCAAGAAAGATTCACCGGCCGGCAAATTCCTCATCGCGCACGGCGTCGCCGTCAAAGACTTCAACAGCTACGGTTCGCGCCGCGGCAATCACGAAGTCATGATGCGCGGAACCTTCGCCAACACACGCATCCGCAATCAGCTCGCCCCCGGCACCGAGGGCGGCGTCACGACCGACCTGCTCGACAACACCGTCAAACCCATCTACGACGCCGCGATGAATTACAAGGCCAAAGGCGTCCCGCTCGTCATCCTCACCGGCAAGGACTACGGCATGGGCAGCTCGCGCGACTGGGCCGCCAAAGGCACGTTCCTGCTCGGAGCCAAAGCCGTCATCGCCGAGAGCTTCGAGCGCATCCACCGCAGCAACCTCGTCGGCATGGGTGTCCTCCCGCTCGTCTACCAGAAGGGCGAGACCGCCAAAACGCTCGGCCTCACCGGCCAGGAAATCTTCGACATCGCCGTGGACGACCACGTCAAGCCGCTCCAGCCCATCACCGTCACCGCGACGCACCCCGTGACCAAGAAGGTCACGAAGTTCACCACCACCTGCCGCATCGACACCCCCGTCGAAGTCGCCTACTACCGCAACGGCGGAATCCTGCACACGGTCCTCCGCAAGATCGCGAAGGGCTAATCCGCCACTTGCGACTTCGCGATTCATCAAGCCCCAAAACCAATGGTTAGTAGGAACTCTCGCAATGGACTCCGAAGACCTGATTTCTTGTCCATATTGCAATGCCCAAAATGACCTTGACTGCACCGAGCGTGATTGGGAAATAGAGTTTCTCTCAGAGACGTCATATTTTCGCTGCGATTCATGCAAACGACGGGTGTATGAAGGCCAAGGTGAAGACGAATATATCACTGAACTTGAAGCGGGATGTCGAGAAGTACTTGCCCAGTTGGAACAGTGGGTATTCACGCTTGGGAAAAAAGACGATTACGATGCGATGAAGATGGCTTTAACAGAGAGATTTGGTCGCCCGCCAGGGGAAGGCGACATTGTTTGGGGCTTGATGAATGAGTCTTTAAAGCGCACGGTTAGTAATGAGTTTGAGGAAAAATCTCTCCGCGAACTCATGGCGAAGTTCAAGGCATGGGAAAGCAAAGCGCGAAAACGAGCCAAAGGGTGATGCAAAACAATACGTGCAGTGGCGCGCCATTGGTAGCCCAGCCGTATCGTGGGGCCACGACCGACGTGGTTCCCTCGTCACGTCCCCTCCTTGCAAAGATCAATCGATGGAACTTACATGATCCGCGAGCAAATCGGCTAAATAGCCCGGCGTAATTCGGCGTCAGGCTTTTGGTGTTTTCGGCGGTTGCGTTGGACGAGGAAGTGGACCACGTCGGCCATCAGGGCCTCGATACGG
>JAYVTU010000056.1:0-28905 GCA_043788485.1 Planctomycetota bacterium | reverse complement strand
GGATGCGGATCGAAACGGTCGCGCCCGGGCCGACCTCGACGGTCCGCGTCACCCTCGACAGGCAGTCGCCGTTCATGCTCGCATCGGGGCCGAGCGTGACGGTGACGCCATGCGTCCTCTTGGGCGAGGTGTTCCGCGCGGAGATCATGTGCTCCTGGTAGCCGTGCTGCGTCGTGGCTTCGTTTTCGATCTGGTACTGGATGACCATGTCGGGGTCGAACACCTCGGCGACGGCGACATTCGCCGACAGCGCGACGGCGGCGAGCACGAGACTGAATGCAACGATGATTCGTTTCGTCACGGTGATGCTCACGAACGGGTGGTTGCGGCCTGGGCGACGATGCGGACGTCATCCGGCAGATCGATGCCGGTCTCGTCCATCGTCTTGAGAAGCTGCTCGATGACGTTGTAGGAATCGACGCGGTCGAAGCGCGCTTTGTAGTTGAGGATCATGCGGTGATTGAGCACAGCGGGGGCAATGGCGCGGACATCCTCGAACCCGACGGTGGGTCGGCCGGCGAGCAGGGCCTGGGCACGGGACGCCTCGGCCATGGCGATCGCCGCGCGGGGCGAGCCGCCGTAGGTGACGTACTGGTTGACCATGTCGGTGGCCTCGGCGGAGCCGGGGTGCGTGGCAGAGACGAGCCGCGCGATGTACCGGGCGACGGGGCGTGCGAGGAAGACGCTGTTCATCGCGGCGAACATCGCATTGAGATCGGCGCTGCTGAGCGGAGCATCGACCTTGGGCGGCTCGCCGCGGCGGCGTGTGCCGATGATCTGCTCCAAGGCGTCGACGTCCGAGCCGTGCACGCGGAGCTTGAAGAAGAAGCGGTCGAGCTGCGCTTCGGGCAGCGGGTAGGTGCCCTCGAGTTCGATGGGATTCTGCGACGCGAGGACGAAGAAGGGATCGGGGAGCATGCGCGTCTGGCCCATGAGCGTGACGCTGCGCTCTTGCATGGCTTCGAGGAGTGCGGACTGGGTCTTGGGCGAGGCGCGGTTGATCTCGTCGGCGAGGAGGATGTTCGTGAAGATGGGGCCGGGCTGGAAGGTCATCGCGCGCTGGCCGTCGGCGGCGCCCTGGAGGATGTGCGAGCCGAGGATGTCGCTGGGCATCAGGTCGGGCGTGAACTGCACGCGGCTGAACTTGAGCTGCAGCAGTTCGCCGAGCGCTTTGACCAGCGCGGTCTTGCCCACGCCGGGCAGGCCCTCGAGCAGAATGTGTCCGCGGCTGAGGATGCCCACGAGCACCATCCGGTGCAGCTCGGTGCGGCCCAGCAGCACCTTGTCAAGCTGGCCGAGCAGGTAGTTCATGCCGCGCGAGGCGCTTTCGATCTGCTCGGGGGACAGCAATTTTGCATCACTCATGGTTGGGCTCGGAGGGGAAGGGGATTTAACGCATAGGACGCGGAGAAGAACGGAGAGGACGCAGAAAGATTCTTTTTGTTTTCCGATTCATCATGATGTTTCATTTCTGCGTCCTCTGCGTCTTCCTCTGCGGCCTCTGCGTTAAGTTTTTTCCTGTTTCAGGGACGCTTGAAATATTTTTCGACAACGGCGCGGTGCTTAGGGAGGATCGCCTGCGTGGCCGCGGAGCCGCCGCCGGATTGAGCCTGCGCCAGTGCGCCGGTCGTGTCCGGCGTCGCGTTCTTATTGACCGTCGGGGCGCCGAGGCTCACGCCCGTGAGCTGACTCTGCTTGATGTCATCGAGCTTCGGCGCGGGCAGAGCGGTCTGCTTGAACTTCGTGCCGACCTCGCTGCTGGGATCCTTCCACGTCAGTGGCGCAGGCCCCCCGCCGCCGGGACCGCCCGGGCCGCGCATCGCCATGCGGAGTGCCGCACCGATGCCCGCCGGGTCCTTGCCCGCTTCGCCCAGCATCAGCGCCAGCGCCTCGGGGTCGAGATCACCCGCATCTTCCAGAGCTTGAAGCTCGCTGGGATCGATGAGCCCTTCCTCGGCGAGCCGCTTGAGCATCTCGCCATTTGCCAGCTTCCCGCCGCGGCAAGCCTTGGCGATCTTCTTGAGCTGCTCGAGCTGCTCGGGCGTGAGCTGCTTCAACTGCTCAAGCTGCTCCGCGGTCAGCCCCGGTGCCGGCGGCTGGGCCTCGTCGGAATCCAGCAGCTCATAATCCGACGGATCGATGCCCGCCTTGTCCAGCAAATCCTGGAGCTGATCGAGCTGCTCGGGTGTCAGCGGCGGAGTCTCACCTGGAGCGAACTCCTGCGATTTGAGCTCCTTCTCAAGCTGCTCGCGCTCGGTGTCACTCAGCTTGCCGTCGCCCAGCGAATCCTTGAGCTTCTTCAATGTCTCCGGGTCAACCAGGCCCAACTGCTTCGGATCGATCTTCAGCTTCTCCAACGCCTTCTTGATCGCGTCGAGCTTTTTGGCATCGAGCTTCTTGCTGGCCAGCAGTTGCTTGAGCGCGTTGGACGGTTTGCTCGGATCGAGCTTGCCGGGGTCCAGGCCCTGCGAGTTGAAAGCCTCCTTGATCGCGGCGTTCTCGTCCTTGAGGTCTTCAAGCGTCTTGGCGAGGTTAGCCAGCGCCTCAGCCGTTACCGCCGGATCGAGCTGCGGCGTCGCCTTCTGCTGATCGTGCTCCACCGCCTCGGCCAGCGCACTCGCCTCGGCCAATTTCTGCGTCTGGTTCACAGCCTTTTCCGCCGCCTCTTCCGCCGCCTTGCTGAGCGCCTGGTGCAGCTGATCCATCGCCTCCCAGCTCTTGGTCGGATCGCTGGCCACCGCCTGATCGCGCACCTGACCGAGCCGGGCCTTGAGCTCATCGGCCTGCTTCGCGTCGATGATTTTTTCCTGCTCCAACGTCTCGATCTGCCTGGCGATCTTGGCTGACTGATCGCTGAGGTCCAGCGGCTTGTCGCCGATCACCAGCATCCGCTGCGGGATCGCGAAGCCCGTCACGACAAACGCCGCCGCGATCACAAGAATCCCAAACGCCCTGCCGCCGTCCCATTCCACCTGAGGCGGCACGGGCGTCGCCATTTTGTGCTGCCACGCCGCGGTATCGACCTCCGCGCCAGCCATCATCAGCCCGCCGTAGCCACCGCTGCGATCCATCAGCGCCGTCAGCGCCGCCGTCGTCGGCATCTTCCGCCACGCGGTGAGCCACGCGCCGATCACCACCGGAACCGCCGCCGCCCCGCCCCACATCAGCCAGTCGCCCGTCACACCGAAACCGGCGCGGAGCACCAGCACGCTCAGCCCCCAGGCAAATGCCCACAGGCTCAGCCAGTTGACCGCCGACCGCAACACGATTCGTGTGAGCAAACGTCGCCGGATCGCGTCAACATATAGAGGATCGCCCACGTCGCGCTCTCCATCGCAAGACCTACGATCCACGCCGCACCGACGATTCAATCCACGCACACCATGATACCACTTCCCTACGCCCATCACGGCGCAGCGGTTCAGGCCGCCGTTGAAATGTTCGTGGAACGAAAAACGCCGAGGCGTTGGCCTCGGCGTTCGACTTTCAAAGCGGGCGATGGGATTCGAACCCACGACATTCACGTTGGCAACGTGACGCTCTACCACTGAGCTACGCCCGCATTTGCGTCGCGTATTGTAGCGATCCGCGACGCCAAGGCAAGATCGGCTTTTCCCCACCCCGATTCGACGCAAACACCCTCGCCGCGATCTGGTTATCGGCCGGACCATGCCCGACACCCGTTGCCCGGGCATTTCGGAGATTTCCTGATGGCGGATTTCATGCGGTTCGTCGCATCATACCGCTTAAGATGGTTGTGTGATGTCATACGCACCCTGCCCCGCGATCCCACCTCACGGAGACGCCCCCATGAAACGCTACACGCTGATCCTCGCCGCCGCGTTCATCGCTCTCGTCGCCGGCTCGGTCCTGCGGGCGCAGCCCAACAACCTCGAATCGATCATGCGCGAGAAGCTGCAGAAGGCGCAGACGATCCTCGACGGCGTGGCCACCGAGGACTTTGAGAAGATCAAGGCCAGCGCCGACCGGCTCGACACGCTCACGCAGATGGCCGAATGGCAGGTGTTCAAGAGCCCCGAGTACGTGCGCCAGAGCGAGAACTTCCGCGCCGCCGTCCGGAAGCTCTCGGCCGACGCCAAGGCCAAGAATCTCGACGCCGCGTCGCTGGACTACGTGGAGATGACGCTCAGCTGCGTCGCCTGCCACAAGGCGATCCGCGCCGGCGGGATCCAGAAGCCTCTGTAAACCGGCGACCGATCCGAAAACTATTCATGTTAAATGTTGACTTGGCCGATCTTGTTTAGTAGAGTGAAACCATGAACAGCTTCCGCTTATCTTATCTAGGTCTGCTGCTTACCGACCCCCTGGGCCGACCGAGGTAACTGCGCAGCTATCACCAGCCAGCGAATACACCGGCCGCCCCACATGGGGCGGCCGGTTTTATTATTTGGCTGAAAAACATGGCGATTTAGGCGCTGTAGCCCAACGGCAGAGGCACGCGGCTCAGAACCGCGTCAGTGTGGGTTCAAATCCCTCCAGCGCCATTGGTCCGCTTTCCAAGTGGAAATCGGCCGCGCGATCGGTGCGCGAATGCAACTTAGGTTCATCCTTAGATCGATGCGAGAGCGGGTATGCAAGCGGTTGAAGCAGCGGCACTGTAAATGCCGACCCTTCGGGGCACCGGTGGTTCGAATCCACCCCCGCTCATTGCCGGGTGCCACGGACAGCGAGTCTTCGAGTCGGCCGTGTCCCCGCGCTGTGCGTCAAGGCACATGGCCGACTCCGCGGACTGCGCTGGCCATGGCACCCTGAACGTCAGGCCGGCTCCGTAGCCCAACGGCAGAGGCAGCCGGCTTAAAACCGGCTCAGTGCGGGTTCAAATCCCGCCGGAGTCATCGGTCCCGTAGCCCAACTGGCAAAGGCACAGCGTCGAGAACGCTGAACGTGTGGGTTCGAATCCCTCCGGGACCATTCGGTGACATCATCCGGCGACGCAAATACAAGATCGCTGTCAGACGCGGGCGGCGGCGGGTGCGGGAGCTGGTTTAGCGGGCGCCGGGGCGCCGCCGTTGTCGCTGGGGGCGGGGATCGGGATCGAGGCGGGGACCGGGGACTGAGCCGCGGGAGCACCGGCGGTCACGGCGTTCGCAGCGGATGCGGCGGTGGCCTTGGCCAGTTCGATGCCGTCGATGATTCGGCCGAGGCGCAGCTTGTTGGCCGCTTCGAGGGCCGCGACTTTGTAGCACTCGGCGAGCGTCGGATAGTTGAAAATCGTGTCGAGGAAGTAATCGAGTCCGCCGCCGAGGGCGAGGACCGCCTGGCCGACGTGGATCAGTTCCGTGGCGCCAGTGCCGATGGCGTGGATGCCCAACAGCTTGCCGGTCTCGCGGTGGAAGAGGAGCTTGAGCATGCCCGAATCGTCGCCGAGGATCTGGCCGCGCGCGATCTCACGGTAGCGTGCGATGCCCGTCTCGTAGGGGATCTTGTCCTTGGTCAGCTGCTCCTCGGTCACGCCGACCATCGACATCTCGGGGATCGAGTAGATGCCGATGGGGAAGTTCTTGCTCATGGGTTTGGCGGTGACGCCGAACATGTTGCACGCGGCCATGCGGCCCTGCTCGGAACTCGTCGCCGCAAGACTCGGGTAACCGATCACATCGCCCGCCGCGTAAATGTTCGGCACGGACGTGCGGTAATTCGCATCGACCGTCAACCGGCCGCGGTCGTCGGCGGTGAGCCCGGCGTTTTCGAGCATCATTTCACCCGTCGCGCCGACCCGGCCCACGGAAAACAGGATCAGGTCCGCAACGATGCGCTTGCCCGATTCAAGGTGGATCACACCGTGCCGGGCGCCGTTCTCCGCGACCTCGATGCGGTCCACACCCTCGCCGAGGCGGAAGGAAACATCGTGATTCCGCAGCTGATGAATCAGCTCATCGATGATTTCGTAATCGAGGAATTCGACGGGCCGGGGACGCTTGTCGATGACGGTGACCTTCACGCCGAGCATGGCGAACATGCTGGCGTACTCGATGCCGATGACGCCGCCGCCGACGACGACCATCGTGCGCGGCAGCTTTTTGAGGTCGAGGATCTGGTCGCTGGTGATGACCGTCTGCCCATCGGCGGCGACGCCGCGCGGGTCGGCCGGCTTCGTGCCCACGGCGATCAGCACGTTCTCGGTGTGCAGGTGGCGGACGCCGTTGCCGGTGTCAACACAGACCGTGTGGTCGTCGAAGAACGCCGCCGTGCCGCGCACCAGGTCGATGTCGTTGCGGGCCAGTTGATCCTGCTGCACATCCGACTCACGGTTGATGACCGCGCCGACGCGGCTCATAAGCTGCTCAAGCGTCGGCTTGGCGCGTGCAGCAGTAGCGATGCCCGTCTCGCAAGCGCCGCCTTTGGCGGTGAACCCGATGACCGCCTCGCGGAATGTCTTGGAGGGGATCGTGCCGGTGAACAAGCAGACGCCGCCGATCGAGCGGTGCCGCTCGACGACCGCGACGCGCTTGCCGAGCTTGGCGGCCTGCACCGCCGCACGCTGGCCGGCGGGACCGGAACCGATGCACACCAGGTCGTAATCGTATTTCGTGGCCACGCGAGTCCTCGCAAAACAGGGGTTCGACACGTCACCCGCCGCGCATCCATCACAACCGCCGCGGTGGGCAACGTCGTTAGTATCGACCCAAACGGAGCGTGAATCGAGTGAAAAGTCTGTTGATTATGGGACAGACCGCGTGGGCGCAAAAAAATCGGCGTACCTCGCGGCACGCCGACTGTTGCTTCGACTTTGGACTTTAGACCTTGGACCTTGGACTTCCGCGGTTTAGAGCGTCGCGGAGGTGTAGGGCAGCAGGGCCATGTAACGGGCCCGCTTGATGGCCTGGCTGGTCAGGCGCTGCTCGTAGGCGTTGAGGCCGGTGCGCTTGCGGGTGTTGATCTTGCCGTTGGGGCTCATGAGGCGGCGGAGGTTGTCGGCGTTGCGGTAATCGACAAACAGCTTGCCAGTCGAGGAAACCGCGGCGACTTTGGTGGGGGTCGAACCGAAACGTTCAAAGCGGGCCATGGGGTGCTCCGTCCTGGGTTGGTAGCCGCCCAAAGGGGCGGCGACGGGGGTGAATGAAGCGAAGTATTGTACGGTTAGCACGCCCGGCGTCAAGCCGGCCATGTCTGCCGCCGCAAGCGGCTTCGCGCCCCTTCTGCCCCAGCCCGAATCCGTCAACACCAAGCATCCCCCCATCGACAGCGTTACAATACCCTTTCGATCCCCTTCCTCTTCCCCCGCTTCCCTCCACGCCGTGCCAGGAGCCCCCCAAATGACGCATCGATCGACCTCCCCATCTCGCCCCGCGCAACCATTCCACCGCGCACTGCTCAACTCCGCGTGGATCATCCTCATCGCTTTCTCCCTCACCGCCTCCGTCCCCACCGCCGCACACGCACAACTAAGCGGGACCACCCCAGCCCCCGCCGCGCAGCCCCCCGCCGCCGATGCACCGCTCCTCTCCGCCGGCACCACACCCAAAGCCGCCCCCGGAGCCACTGCCGCCGCCTCCGCACAGACCGGAAAATCCGTCCCCACAGTCATCGACCTCTTCTGGTTCAGCCCCTACATCAACGGCTCCATCCTCGTCCTCTCCATCCTCGCCGTGATGCTCTTCGTCCACGCCCTGCTCACCCTCGCTTCCCCCGTCTTCAATCCCCGCCGCTTCATCGACGACATCACCCGCCTCATCCTCTCCAAGCAGTTCGACCAGGCCATCAGCCTCTGCCAGAACCGCCCCGGCATCTTCGTCTCCAGCGTCGTGCAGCGCATCGTCGAGAACCGTGAGAAGGATCTCGCCGTGCTCATGGAGATCATCGCCGCCGAAGGCCGCCGCCGCGCTGAGGTCGTCTGGAGCCGCGTCGGCTACCTCGCCGAGATCGCCAACATCGCGCCGCTCTTCGGCCTCCTCGGAACCGTCATGGGCATGATCAAGGTCTTCTTCATGCTCAATCTCCGCGTCGTCGGCGAGACCCGACGCGACCTCAGCGAGGGAATCGCCGAAGCGATGGGTGCCACCATGTTCGGCCTGATCGTCGCCATCGCCGCCGGCATCTTCTACACACTCGCCCGCTCCCGAGCCGTCACCGCCCTCGCCGACGCCGAGCAGATCTGCCACACCCTCGCCGACCACACCCACCGCGTCGCCGCCGGCTCCGCCCCGGGCGCGACACCGCACCGCATCGCCCCGCCTTCCATGGCCACGCGAAACCCGTGAGTGTGTTAACCCGTTAACCCGCCTCCGTCCGGAGCCCCCGCATGAGCTTCGCCCGACCCGCTCAAACCTACAAGCTCGCCGGCATCCCGCTGGTCCCGATGATCGACCTGATGTTCGTCCTGGTCATCTTCTTCGTCACCACCACCAGCTTCACCGCCGAAGAGCAGCAGATCGACATGAACCTGCCCGCCACCCAGACCGGCGCGGCGGACACGGCACAACCCAGCGAGGTCATCATCAACGTCCGAGCCGACGGCCAGATCCTAATCGGCGCCCGCTCCTACACCCTCGACGCCTTCGACAAACTCATGCGGGAACTCGTCACCGACTACCCCAACGAACGTGTCATCATCCGCGGCGACAAACTCGCCACCTACGAACGCATCATGACCATCGTCGACCACGCCCGCGCCGCCGGAGCCAAAGACGTCCGCTTCGCGACGGTCAAGAAATCCACCGAAGTCACGAACTGAACCGCAGCCGCAACACAAAGATTGCAAATTGAAAATTTCAAATTTCAAATTTCAAATTGCAGAGCAAGACAAACGTGCACGTGTCACTTGCACATGCACGAAATCCGCGCTCCTCATCGCCGCGACATCCCTCGCCCTCCTGACATCCCCCGCCTTCGCCGATCCCAATGCCGATCGCCAGTACACCTTCGGCGTCCAGCTCATGCAGCGCGACGAGCCCGCTCTCGCAGAGGAGGCGCTGCTCGACTTCGTCAAGAAATACTCCGCCGACCCGCGCACTGGCGATGCGCAGTACCGCCTCGCCCTCCTCGCACGCAAGCGCGGCGACCTCGCCGTCGCTTCGCAGCACCTCGACCGGGCCGACAAAACCACGCAATTCTCCCCCACCGCCGTCCTCGTCCTCCGCGGCCAGATCCGTCTCGAAGCCGGCGACATCCCCGGCTCACTCGCCGCACTCGAAGCCGTCAAACCCGCCGATCTGCCCGACACCGAATCGCGCGCCAGCGCCGCCTATCTGCTCGGCGCCGCCTACCGTCGCGCCGCCAATCCCACCGCCGCCGCCAAGCAGTTCGACAAGGCCAGCGAAGCCGATTCCACCGTCCGCGGCCAGGCCCTGCTCGAACTCGGCAAGACCCGCATTGAGCTCAAGCAGCTCCCCGGCGCGCTCGATGCCCTGACCGAAGCGTCCAACGCCAAGACGTCGCCCGACATCATCGCCGAGGCCCGCGCCCTCGCCGCCGACCTCGCCTATCAGCAGAAGCAGTACGAGCGCGCCGCCGAGTTCTACAAACTCATCCTCACGCACCACCAGGCGACGCAGTGGTTCGCCCCCGCCAACATCGGTCTGCTCCGCGCGCTCTACGCCATCGCGCAGGACGATCAGCTCATCAAGCAGTTCGAGGCCGCCAAGGGAACGCTCACCGCCGAGCAGATGCCCGAGGCGATGTACCTCCTCGCCGCGTCGCAGGCCCGACTCAAGCAGTACGCCCCGTCGCAGGCCACGCTCACCGAGTTCTACAAGAAATACGGCTCGCAGCACGCCCTCGCCCCGCAGGTCGCCTACCTCTACGCCGTCTGTTTCTACCACACCGACGTCGAGGGCTTCGAGAAGTGGATGCAGTCCGTCGAGGCCGACCTGCCGCGCATGGTCAACCGCCTCGAACTCATCAATCTCCGCGCCCAGGCCGCGATCCAGCGCAACAAACCCGACGAGGCGCTGCGCCACCTCGGCGTCCTCGTCGAGGCGACCGGCTCGCCCTTCGCCCGCGCCGCCCTCTTCCAGCGTGCCGCGCTCCACGAGCAGCTCGGCCACGCCCAGGAAGCCGCCGCCGATTACTCGACCTACACCCAGCGTTACGGCGAGGACCCCAGTGCCACCGACGCCGGACGCCGCGCCATCAACCTCGCCTTCACTGCCGGTCAGATGGAGCGCGGCGTCGAGCTCTCGACGCAGTGGCTCAAACGCCCCGGACTCGATCCCGCCGCCGCCGCACCAATCCGCCTCAAAGCCGCGATGGCGCTTGTCGAACTCAACAAACCAGATGATGCCCAGGCGATGCTCGATCAGCTCATCGCCTCCAAGCCCGATGCGAACATCACCGTGCTCGCCCAGTTCTACCGCGGCCTCCTGCTCGCCCGTCAGGCGAAGCCCGCCACTCCCGCCGCCGCCGATCCGGCCACCGCCGCCGCGATCGACACGCTCGCCGAATCGCTCAAGGGCCCGCTGCCACAGACCCAGCGCGTCGAAGCGCTGGCCGTCATCGCGCAGCTCCATGGCCTCGCGGGCCGGACCGATCAGGCCCTCGACTTCTATGAGCAGGCCCGCCAGCACCGCGAGCCCAAGGATTTTGAACCGCAGACCGCCGCGTGGGTCGGCCGCACTTTCAACCAGCGCGGCAAGGACGAAATCGCGCTCGTGTGGCTCAACGGCGTGATCGGCCGCACACAGGTCGCCGATGCCCTCCGCTCCGAATCGATGTTCTTCGCCGCGCAGTCGCAGCAGCGACTCGGACATTACAAGGAAGCCGTCGATCTCTACGGCCCGCTCATCGCGCTCAACCACGGCTACGTGCAGCAGGGCCGGCTCGGTCTTGCGCAATCGCTCGCCGCGATGGACCAGATCGAAGACGCGCTCGGGGCGTACGATCAACTCCTCAACGTCGAGGCCAGCGACATCGCCGCGACCGCGCTGCTCGAGAGCGGCCTGCTTCGGATCGAAGTCGCCAAGCGTCTCATCGCCGCCGGTGACAAAGCCGCGGGTGACAAGCAGCTCACCGAGGCACGTCGCCGACTGAACCGCGTCAGCATCCTCTACAACCTGCCGCAGCTCGGGGCCGTGCCGATCCGCGCCGAGCTCGGCCTAGCGCAGATCGATTCGCGGACCGATGGCCTCAAGGCCCGCGCCCGGCTCGATGATGTGCTGCAGCGCAGCACCGTCGGTCAGGCGTGGAAGGATGCGCTGAGCGCCGAGAAAAACATCGCCGGCGGCCAGACGGGCGACGGCGTGTTCCTGCTGCGTAAGATCATCAAGGACAATTCCGACGCCGCGGCGACCGCCTTCGCGCGCCAGCGGCTCAAGCAGCTCGGAGAGCAGCCATGACGCAGCCACGCCTGATCCTCATCGCGGCGGCGATCTTCAGCCTTGTGCTCCACGCGCTCGTGCTCGCCGCCGTCCTCGACGTGCCGATCGGCGCCCACAGCCGCGCCCATTCCATCTTCAGCCCGCCGCCGGAAGAGACGATCGCCGCCGTGCCCGTCTTCCGCGCCGACCGCGATCAGATCGTTGAGGAAACCCCCGCGCCCAGCGATCTCGATTCGACACCGCTCTCGATCAACGATCCAAGCCAGCCCCGTCGCGTCAGTCCGGGCGCCGCGGAAAAGGTGCTCAGCAATGTGAAGGTCGGCAGCCTCCTGCCCGCCGAGCCCGCGACGCGCTCCGCACCGAATCCAGCGCTCTCCGAGAAGATCGACGCCGCCAGCCCCGTCGGCACTCCCGCCCCGCCCCCGCCTCCCCGGGCGCTCGACACGTCGCGACTGCTCGCCACCGCCGAGCCCGCCGTGAACCTGCCCAAGTACATCGGCCCCACGGATGCCGTCGCCGCGCCCGCTCCCAGCAGCGTGCAGATCGATCCGCGGGCGCACATCGATCTCAAGCAGCTCCGCGATCCCTCAACAGCGCCGACTCGCGGCGACATCGGAGCGGTCCCCGGCGCGAGCCCCGATGGTCTCATCGGCGGCGTCCCGGGCGGTGTGCCCGGTGGTGTCGTCGGCGGCACGGTCGGTGGAACCGTCGGCGGACAACTCGGCGTCCGCCCGCCCGCGCTGCCCGATCTTCCCCCGGGACTTCTGCGGCCCGGCACTCCCGACGGCCGCGGCGACGGGCTCCGCCTCGACGACGACTTCGAGTACACGATGCGCGTCTTCAAAGGCCCCTACAAATCCGGCGGGATCTTCGGCCTCGGCGGCGATGCGAAGGACGAGCCGGCCTGGTTTGAAGTGACGATCCAGCCCAAAAGCTCGCTGCGCCGCCTCAAGCCGCTGCATAAAGACGTGATCTACGTCATGGACACCAGCGAGTCGATTGGCGAATGGATCGGACCTGTGAAACGCGGCGTGACGGGCGCGCTCGACAGCCTGAACCCCGGCGACCATTTCAATCTGGTGATGTTCAAGGACAGCGTGAGCGTGTTTTCGCCCGGCGGTTTGGCCGATCCCTCGCCCGAGCAGTTCGAGGCGGCGACGAAGTTCATGTCCGCCGCGCAGGCGAGCGGGTACACGGACCTGAACCAGGCGCTGTCGAAATTCATCGTGCGCCAGATGCCGCCGGACCGCGTGTATCAGATCGTGCTCGTCTCCGACGGCCAGCCGACCCGCGGCGAGATCGACGCGGCACAGATCATCAATTTCATCACACGCGAAAACGACATGGTCGCGGGGATCTACGGCGTGGGCGTTTCCGAGGTGAACCGGAAGCTGATGGAGATGCTCGCGTTCCGCAACAAGGGCTCGGTGAGTTACCCGAAGAATTCCGACAACGCCGCCGGCGCGATCCGCGACCTGGCGAGCCGGCTGCGGTATCCGATCATGAAGGATGCGGCGGTGGATGCGGCGGGCGTCGACAGCCAGGCGATCTTCCCGCGCACACCGCGCGACATTTACCAGGGCGATCCGCTGCGGCTCTACGGGCGCTTCACGGATAACGAATCGCGGCTCTGGATCCGCTTCAGCGGGATGTGCAGCGACGGGCAGCGCGGCGATTTCCTCTTCCACCTCGACTTCGCCAACGCGGTGGCCGGTGATGCGCAGATCGCCCGGACCTGGGCGACTTGGAAGCTGCATCACCTGCACAGCGAGATGCTCAAACGCGGCGAGACGAAAGAGGCCCGCAAGGCGATCGATCAGCTCAAGGGGCAGTACGACCTTGATGCGGGATTCTGAAATATTTGGCGTGATGCGTCGTTGACTGTGATGGAGACCCGCATGAAGACGATGCTGTTTTGCGCCGCGATCCTTGTGATGACGATTGGAGCACGTGCCGAGGACGCCGCGAAATCCGCCGGTGGCAAGCCCAACATTATCTTCATCCTCGCCGACGACCTGGGCTACGGCGACCTGGGCTGTTTCGGGCAGAAGCAGATCAAGACGCCGTCACTCGATCAGATGGCCAAAGAGGGGATGCGTTTCACGCAGTTTTACGCCGGGTGCACGGTATGCGCGCCGTCGCGCTGCGTGCTGATGACCGGGCTGGACGTCGGTCACGCCCGCATCCGCGGCAACGCCAAAGGCGTGACGCTCCTTGAAAAGGATCTGACCGTCGCGGAGATCCTCAAGCGCAGCGGCTACGCGACGGGCCTCATCGGCAAGTGGGGCCTGGGCGAAGAGGGCTCGACCGGTACGCCCAACCGCAAGGGCTTCGACTACTTCTTCGGCTATCTCAATCAGGTCCACGCCCACAATTACTACCCCAGCTACCTCTGGCGAAACGACCAGAAGGTGCAGCTCAAGAACGAAGCGCCCGACGATAAGGACGGCGAGTCCACCAAGAAGCTGCAGTACAGCCACGATCTCTTCGCGGCCGAGGCACTGGGTTTTGTCGAGAAGCACAAGGCCGAGCCGTTCTTTCTCTATCTCGCGTTTACGATTCCCCACGCCCACCTTGATCCGCCGGACCTCGGCCAATACGCAGGGACCGATTGGCCCAAACCCGAGAAGGCGTATGCGTCGATGGTCAGCCGCATGGACCGCGACATCGGCCGCCTCTTCGACCTGCTCAAGAAACTGAACATCGACGACAACACGATCGTCTTCTTCAGTTCCGACAACGGCCCTCACCACGAGGGGCACAACCCCGCCTTCTTCGATTGCTCCGGCCCGCTGCGCGGCATCAAGCGAGACCTCTACGACGGCGGCATCCGCGAGCCGACGATCGTCCGCTGGCCCGGCAAAATCGCCGCGGGCACGACAAATGATTTCGTCGGCGGGTTTCAGGATTTCATGCCCACCGCCGCACAGCTTGTCGGCGCCGAGACACCCAAGAACATCGATGGCGTCAGCTTCCTTCCCGCGCTTCTTGGCAAGGTCAACGAGCAACGGCAGCACGATCATCTCTACTGGGAGTTTTACGAGCAGGGCGGCAGCCGCGCCGTCCGCATGGGCGACTGGAAAGCGGTCCGCCCGAAGTGGCACGCACCGATCGAACTCTTCGACCTCAAGACCGACCTCGGCGAGAAAAAGAATGTCGCCGCGGAGCACCCGGACATCGTCAAGAAGATGGAAGCGATCATGGAAGCGTCGCGCACCGCCGACCCGGCGTGGCAGCCGCCCAGCGGCGGCGGCAAGGGCAACAAGAACAAGTAATTAAAAATGCCGAAGGTGGGAATCGAACCCACACGGGGTTTGTGGCCCCGCCGGATTTTGAATCCGGTGCGTCTGCCAGTTCCGCCACTCCGGCCGAGTGCGCTCGGAAGTATATCGTAATTTCCCGCGTCATTCCGACGCACCGCTTCGCTCGCCGACGCCCCGCGTTTTCGGTACATTCGCGTGATGGCCGCCCAGTTCGATGTCATCGTGGTCGGTGCCGGTCCCGGCGGAGCGACGGCAGCGTGGAAACTCGCCGCCGGCGGCGCGCGCACCCTCCTCCTCGAACGCGCCCCTGAGCTCCCGCGATACAAGCCCTGCGGCGGCGGCATCCCCTCCTCCGTCGCGCGGCATGTCACTGGCCTCGATCCCGCCGCGTTCGCCGACCTCTCCATCACGCACCTGCGCCACTCCTGGAAGGGCCGCCGCCCCGTCCTCGCCGCCATGCAGACCGACACCGGCAACCCCGCCGAGATCTGGATGGTCCAGCGGCCACGCTTCGACCGCCACCTCGTCGAGCTCGCCACCAACGCCGGCGCGACGCTGCAACTCGGCGTCAAGATCGAGCGCGTCACGCGCACACCGCAAAGCGTCACCGTCGAATCCGACGACGGCCGCACGTGGACCGCGCCTCACCTCATCGGCGCTGACGGAGCCAAGGGCATCGTCGCCCCGCGCTCCGGTCTCCGCCTCGCCAAGCGCTTCGGCATCGCGCGTGAAATCGAAATCCCCTTCACCGGCGGCGCCGATGAAAACCGCTGGCACCCCGCACTCGAACGCGGGGCAGCCTACCTCGACTACGGCACCGTTCCGCACGGCTACGCATGGATCTTCCCCAAGCAGGGATTCCTCTCCGTCGGCTCCGGCATGCTCCTGCCCGAAAAGCCCGAGGGCGCCGCCGCGAGCAACGTCGGTGTCGTCCTCAAGCAGGCGATCGACAGCTTGCTTACCTCCGTCAATCTTTCCATCCCCGACGGCGCCGATGCCCCGCGGCTCTGGGCCCACCCGATCCCCTACTGGACCGGCAACGAACCGCTCACCACCGATGATGATCGCGTGCTCCTCGTCGGAGACGCCGCCGGTCTCGTCCAGCCCATGTTCGGTGAGGGAATCCAATATGCGCTGCGCTCAGGCGATGTCGCGGCCCGCTGCATCCTCGACCGCAACATCGCCGGCTACTCCCAGAAAATGCGAGAACTCTTCGCCAACGAATTCGACGCCGCCGCACGCGTCGGCCGCGTCTTCCACGCCGTCCCCTACCTCTCCTACCGTCTCGGCGTCCAGAACCCGCGCGGCACACGCCTCGTCGGCCGCCTCATGTCCGGCGAAGCGTCGCTCGAACAACTCGAAAAACGCATCTACCAGCGCCTCCGCAACCCGCTCAAACGCTCGTGAATTCCCCTATCATTCCGCTCCACATGAACCGCCCCGCGAAAATCTTCCGCGCCCTCGTCTTCGATTTCGACGGCCTGATCTGCGACACCGAGTCGCCGCAGTTCGACGCGTGGCGCGAAATCTTCCGCTCGCACGGCTCCGACCTCACGCTCGAATGGTGGAGCGGGCTCATCGGCCGCGCCAACCACGGCTTCGATCCCCACACGCACCTCGAGCAATCCATCGGCCGACCGCTCGACCGCGACGCAGTCTACGCGAAACAGCGCGAACATTTTTTCGCCGGCGCCGGCGCAATGCCGTCGCTGCCGGGCGTCGTCGCCTATCTCGACAACGCGATGCGCCTGGGCCTCAAGCTCGCCGTCGCGTCGAGTTCCTCGCGCCAGTGGGTCGCCGGTCATCTGGAGCGCCTAGGGCTCCTCGAACGCTTCACCGCGCTGATCTGCCGCGAGGACACGCTGGAGCACAAGCCGCACCCCGCTCCGTATCTCGCCGCGGCACGGGCGCTGAATGTCGAGCCCGGTGAAACCGTCGCGCTCGAAGACTCGCCGCACGGCATCGCGGCGGCGAAAGCGGCGGGCATGCGCGTCGTCACCGTGCCCAATCGTCTGACCGCCCTGCTCGACACCTCCGCCGCGGACATCCGCCTCGCATCGATGGCCGAAATCCCGCTCGAATCGCTTCTCCGCAAACTCTCGATTTGAGTCCGCAGCGAACTTGGACGAAGATTCACCCATGGCAAGCCGATACGCAGTCATCATCGCCGGCGGTTCGGGCACGAGGCTCTGGCCCATGTCCCGCGCCGATCAGCCCAAGCAGCTCATCCCCTTCATCGGCGGTCGCAGCCTCTTGCAGGTCGCCGCGGATCGTCTCGACGGGCTCATCGAGCCGTCGTATCAGCTAATCTGCACCGGTGAGAAGTTCCGCGCCGCGATCCGTGGTGCGATGCCGCGCTTCACCGACGACCAAATCCTCGGCGAGCCCGAGGGCCGCGACACGCTCGCCGCCGTTGGCCTGCCCGCCGCGGTCGTCGCCCAGCGTGATCCCGGCGCGAGCATCGCCGTGTTCACCGCCGATCATCTCATCGAGCCCGTCGCCGCGTTTCAGCAGTGCGTGACGCGCGGCTTCGAGGCCGTCGAGAAGCGCCCCGGCTCACTCGTCAACTTCGGCATCCAGCCCACGCACCCCGCGACCGGCTACGGCTACGTGAAGCTCGGCCCGCCCATGCCCGGCATCGAGGGCGTCAACACCGCCGAGGCCTTCAAGGAAAAGCCCGACCACGCCACCGCGCAACAGTACGTCGACTCCGGCGACTACCGCTGGAACAGCGGCATGTTCGTGTGGCGCGTCGCGACGGTGCTCGACTGCATCCGCCGCTATGAGCCCGAGGTGCACGCCGGACTGATAAGCATCGCCGAGCAGTGGCACATGCCGCACCGCCTTGCTGTGCTCGCCGACGTCTATCCGAAACTCAAGAAGATCAGCGTCGATTACGCGCTCATGGAGCGCGGCGCCGCCGATCCCGCCGTCGGCGTCCTGACCGTCTCCATGCCCGTCACCTGGCTCGACGTCGGAAGCTGGACCGCCTACGGCCAGACGCTCCCGGCCGACGATCACCAGAACCGCGCGAACTCGACACACATCGCCACGCTCGACTCCGCCGGCAACCTGCTCGTCAGCGACGACCCGAAGCACCTCATCGCCGTGATCGGCGTCAAAGACCTGGTCATCATCCGCACCGCCCGCGCCACGCTCATCTGCCACCGCGACCAAGTCGAACGCATCAAACACCTCCACGGCATCATCGGCCAGCGTTTCGGAAACGAATACCTTTAACCACGAAGGCGCGAAGGACGCGAAGAAGAACAAGGCAAAGAATTTTTGACAGGATGAACAGGATCGACCGGATATAGATTTCAAGACAGACATTCAGTCCTTCCCAATCCTGTTTATCCTGTTCATCCTGTCAAGAAACTCCCCCTCTTCTTCGCGTCCTTCGCGCCTTCGCGGTTAATCCTCCTACTCGGATTCCCATGAGATACCTCGCAATCGACCTCGGCGGCAAACGCACCGGGCTGGCCGTCGGCGACGATGACACCATGCAGGCCGGGCCCGTGGACGTGATCGAAACCGCCGACCCCGCCACGCTGCTGCGCGAGATCCGCGCCGCGATCGACGACCTCGGCCCCGATGCCCTGGTCATCGGCGTCCCCTACAACATGGACGGCACGCTCGGCCCCGCCGCGAAAAAAGCCCAGGCCCTCGCCATGCTCCTCGAACAACACACCGGCCTGCCCGTCCACCTCGCCGACGAACGCCTCACCAGCTACGCTGCCGATCAGCTCCTGCAGGGTCAGGAACTCACGCACGGACAGAAAAAAGCCCGGCGCGATGCGCTCGCCGCGACGGCGATCCTCCGCGATTTCCTCGAGAGCCGTAAAAACAATCCGCCCGTTTAGCGACGGCCCTTGGGCTGTGTTTCCCCGTTTTTACAACCCGTAAATCGGCCGCAGCTTCTCGCGCAGGTGCCGCAGCAGTGGTTCGGCGCTCAGGGATTGTTTTGTGACGTGGCGGCAGAGGCCCGCGCTGTGATATCGCATGCCCTGGCTGTGGATGTGCAGGGCGAGCCAGTCGATGAGCGGAGCAAAATCGCCATGCGCGAAACGCTCCTGCAGGCCGGCGATGTCACTGCTCGCCTTCTCGAAGAACTGCGCGGCGTAGAGATTGCCCATCGTGTAGGTCGGGAAGTAACCCATCGCGCCCAGTGACCAATGAATGTCCTGCATGCAGCCGCGGCGGTGATCGGGCACTTCGACGCCGAGGTAGTCGCGATACTTTTCGTTCCACGCGCCCGGAAGATCAGCGACGGAGAGGTCGCCGCTCATCATCGATCGCTCGAGCTCGAAGCGGATCATGATGTGCAGGTTGTAGGTCGCCTCATCGCTCTCGGTACGGATGAGGCTGGGCTTGACGGTGTTCGCGGCGCCGTAGACATCGTCGAGGGTCAGACCGTCCACCGCAGAGCCGAAGAACTCGCGGAGCTTGGGGTGGCACCAGGTCCAGAAGGCGCGGGAGCGGCCGACCTGATTTTCGATCATGCGTGACTGGCTCTCGTGGATGGAGAGCGAGACGGCGCGGCCCATCGGAGTGCCGATGAGGTCGCCACCGGGCAGGTGCTGCTCGTACATGCCGTGGCCCGCTTCGTGGAGCGCGGAGCCGAGCGAATCGGCGACGCCATCGGGGCGGAAGCGGGTGGTCATGCGGACATCGTCGCGGTGCGTTCCGCCGCAGAAGGGGTGGGACGATTCGTCGAGCCGGCCGCGAGTGAAGTCGAAGCCGATTTTCTCGGTGACGAAACGGACGAACTTCCGCTGGGCGTCGATGGGAGTGACGAGCGTGTTGAAGCGGTCATTGGGCGGCTTGCCGCGGCTGACGAGCTGGCCGACGAGTTCGACAAGTTCCTTGCGCAGCGGCGCGAACACGCGGCCGACTTCCTCGGCGTTCATCCCCGGCTCAAACCCCTCGGCCAGCGCATCCCAAGTCTCGCCGCCGTCCTTCCAGCCCCAGCACTCGGCGCGCTGGCGATTGAGCGTGACGATGCGCTTGAGCCAGGGCTCGAACGCGGCGAAATCGCTGCGGCCCTTCGCCTCGGCCCACACCGACTTCGCCTCGGTCGTCACCATCGAGAATTCCTCGACGAGCGACTGCGGCAGCTTCGTGTCGCGCTCATACTCACGGCGGATCTCGCGGACATTGACCGCCGCGGCGCTCAGCGGATCGGCGCGAATCGCATTGTCGATCTCGCAGACATGGAGCCAATCGGCGATGCGCTTGTCGGTGCGCATCCGGTGCGCGAGCCCGGCGAGCTGCGCGATCTGTCGGGCGCGGAACTGCACCGCTCCGCCGCCCTGGGGCATGGTGGTTTCCTGGTCCCAGTCGAGCAGGGAGCCGGTGGATTCGAGGAGCGAGCCGTGGCGGTAGTGTTCGACGAGCTCGTGGTATGCGTGGGGGTAGTGGATGGTCATAGGGTCAGTTTACTGCGCGGGTTTCATTTCTGCGTCGCGAGCTTCAGTGCGAGTTCGCAGCCGGAGTGGAACTCCGCGATGTCGAGATACTCATCGGTTGTGTGGATGTTGTGCTGGCCGGTGTTGAGGGTGACGGTCGGGATGCCGTGCTGGTTCATCCAGTTGGCGTCGAGGCCGCCGTTGCCGACGCGGAGATTCGGGGTGAGGCCGAGCTGCCGCACGGCATCGCAGGCGGCGAGGACAGCGGGGCTCTTCTCATCGAGGCGGAAGGCTTCGTAGTCGTGGCGCACCTCGAATTCGACCGAGCCGGATTTGCCGGCGTCGCTGCGGACGCTCTTGGCAGCGCGTGTGAACGCGGCGATGTACTGGTCCACGATCTCGCGGCGGAGCTTCTTGTCGTGGGCGCGGGCCTCGGCCTTGATGAGCAGGTCGTGCGTGACGACGTTGGTCGCCTCGCCGCCCTGGATGACACCGACGTTGCTGGTCCCGCGGACGCCGCGCTTCATGATCAGCCCGTGCCAGCCGCGTTTCTGCAGGTCCGCGATCGCCAGCGCCGCGATGGCGATGGCGCTGACGCCCTGCTCCGGATGCACGCCGGCGTGGGCGGGGATGCCGGTGACGCGGATCGACAGACGCCACGCGCCGGTCGCGCCGATCGTCACATCTCGCGGCGCTCCGCCATCGTAGTTGAACGCCATCGCGGGATTGCCAAGCAGCTTCACATCGGCGAAGCGGGCGCCGAACAGGCCCACCTCTTCCTGCACGCAGAAGAGGAACGTCAGCGGCGGGTGCGGCAGATTCCCACGCACAATCTCAATCGCCGCGAGCAGGATCACCGCGACTCCGCTGCGGTCATCGGCGCCCAGGCCCGTCTTGCGATCCGCCGACACGATGCGCCGGCCGCGTTTCACCGGCTTGGCGCCGACGCAGACCGGCACGGTGTCGAGGTGCGCCATGAGCATGCGCCGCGGCTCGTTGGCGAGCCCCGGCGACGCGGGGAGCTTGACGATGAGATTGCCGCACGACCCGCCGATCGGGCTGCGCTTCGGCACCGTGTCGAAGCGGATCGCACTCTGCGGCACACCAGCCGCGCGGAGCTCGGCGACGACGAAGTCGGCGACCGCCCGCTCATCCCCCGAGCGGCCGGGAATCGCCATCATGCGGGTGACGAGGTCGGTGGCGCGGGCGGTGTCGATAGCGGAGGATTTAGGTTTGGGCATGGACGCGAGTGTAATAACAAACCCCGCCTTTTGGGCGGGGTTTGTGAATGGGAAAGGGGATCGCGAAGCCGCAAGCGGCGGAGCCACGTGCGTCACGTCAAGCGGATCAGACCGCAACCGCCTGGCGCTGCAGCAGGCTCTTGCCCGTGCTCGTCAGGTCGTCGCACGCCTGGCCTACGCGCTTGCTCATCGCTTCCTCGCCGAGCTTCATGTACGCGCGCGGGTCATACTTCTTCTTCTCGCCGCAGTCGCCGTCGATCATGAGCACGCCGTTGTAGTTCTTGAACATGTGATCAGCGATGGGCCGCGTGAAGCTGTACTGGCAATCGGTGTCCACGTTCATCTTCACCACGCCATCGTCCAGCGTCTCGCGGATCTGGTCCTGCGGCGTGCCCGACCCGCCGTGGAACACGAGGTGGAACTGCGCATCGGGCCCGAACTGCTTCTTGATCGCCTGCTGGCCCTGCTTGAGGATCTCCGGACGCAGCTTCACCGCGCCGGGCTTGTAGTGGCCGTGCACATTGCCGAACGTCGCGGCGAACATGAAGGTCCCCTTCACCGGCGACATCCGGCGATACACCTCGACCATGTCCTCCGGCGTCGTGTACAGCTTGGACGAAGGCGTGTCGTGACCGCCCGCCGCGCCGTCCTCCTCACCGCCGACAACGCCCGCCTCGATCTCCAGCATCATCCCGATCTTGGCGATCCGCTCATACAGCGGCACCGACAGATCCAGATTCTCCTTCAGCGGCAGGTTCGACGCATCGAGCATGTGACTGTTGAACAGCGGCAGCTGACCCGCCTTCACACGCCGCTCCGACTCCTCAATGAGCGGATTCAGGAACGTCGTGATCTCCTTCGGCGGGCCGTGATCGGTGTGCACCGCGATCAGCACGTTGTAATACGGCGCGACGCGGTGAATGTGCTCAGCGAGGCTGATCGCGCCGATCGCCTTGTTCTTGACCGCCAGACCTGACACGAATTCCCCGGCTCCCGTCGAGATCTGCAGGATCCCGTCCGACTTCTTGTCGGCGAATCCCTTCAGAGCCGCGTTCGCGGTCACCTCGCTGGAGACGTTGATCGCGGGATACGCATAGTGCCCCTTCTGGGCGGCGTCGAGCATGTCACGATATTGCTGGGGCGTGGCGATGGGCATTGGTGGACCTTTTAGTAGTTGAGTCGGGAAACAGGGCAACCGGTGGGACGAAACAATATACAGGCATGGCAAAAGTGCGCCAATCGACACGCCACACATCCCCGATTTCTACCCATTCCCACATACACCCTCCGTGCGCACAAACCCGTCGACCGGACATATCCCCCCCCTCCCCCAACCCCCCGATTCCGCGCCTTAAGCCCTCGAATTCCATCACTTGCAGAAACCCATCCGGGAAACCACCCGGACGTCCGGTTTTCGAACCACGTTTGTGCGCGCCCCGCCGCCTCTCCCCCGGGGAGAGGCCGGCGAGCTCCGCGAAGCCGGGTGAGGGTACACCGAAATGTACAACGTGCGCCCCACCCCCGCCAATCCGACCAAGGCGACGTAGTCGCCCGGCCATCGCCCCCAAAAAATCAAACGATCCCCCAACCCTATGCGTGCGTATAATCCACGTAGATCACCCCCAAGGAGAATCGCCGTGCTCACGCTACGATCCCTCACCCTCGCCCCCCTCGCACTCGCTTCTCTCCTCATCCTCGCGCCCACCCAACCCGCCGCCGCCGAAACACGCGTCGCCGTCGGAGTCCGCACCGGCAACGTCGCCTTCGGTTACTCCTCCGGCGGCTACCACGGCGGAGGTCACGACTACGGCCACTCCCACTCCTCCTTCTCACTCGGCATCAACCTCGGCGACCCCTTCTGCTATCGACCCTACTACTACGCCCCCTACGGATACCGCTCCTACTACTACGATCCCTACTACTACGCCCCGCCCGTCTACTACGCCCCCGCTCCCGTCTACTACCCCTCCTCCGTCGTGACAGGCCCCGCCGTCGTCACCGCCCCCAGCTACTACGTCACCCCGCCCCCCGCGCCCGCCACCGTCCAATCCCAACCCGCGCCCACCTACTCCACACCCGCCCCGCCCCCCACACCCGCTGCCGAGCGCCCCGTCTACGCGCCCCAGCCCGCTCCCGCCCCCGTCCGTCTCCCGCCCGTCGCGCAAGCCCCCGCTTCCTCCGATCCCTGGTCCCTCCTCGCCAACGGCCAACTCGAAGCCTCCCACGAACTCTTCACCCGGGCCGTCGAACGCGACAGCCTCGACGCCACTTCCAAAGTCGGCCTCGCCCTCGCCCGAGCCGCCCTCGGCGACCCGTCCGGCGGCACCCTCTGGATGCGCCGCGCCGTCAACGTCGATCCCGAATCCCTCCGCCGCATCCGCATCGATGACCCGCTCCAGAAGCGCCTTGCCCAGATCGCCGCCACCTATCAGCAACAGACCAGCGAATCCGCCACGCGCTCCGACGCCTTCTTCATGCTCGGCGCCCTCGACACCATGCAGGGCAACTACCAACACGCCTCCGAATGCCTCCGCTCCGCCGACAAATCCGGCGACCACCACGACACCACCAAAAACCTCCGCCGCCTCATCGAACACGAACTCGACCGCGACCCCGCCGCGAAGTGATCCCTCCAACCCCCTCTCCCCCGGGAGAGGGCCGGGGTGAGGGCCGCCTTGTTGCCTTGCCGGGTGCCACGGCCAGCGCAGTCCGCGGAGTCGGTCGTGTGCCTTGAGTTCCCCTCCGACATTTAGCCGGCGGGCTCGCCCGCTGTGAGCCGTGAACGGACAAGCGCCGCGCGCCTTCCTCCTCCGGCCCGAAGGGCCAACATTTTGGGTAGCCGTGACCGTGAGGTCACGGTTAACGCACCTCACGTTCCGTGAGGCCCAACGGGCCGACACTTTTCCCGCGCGCGTCGACCACCTCGCGCCCACCGATCCAAAAAGTTTCGGCCCTTCGGGCCTCTCGTCAAGGCGCAACACCTTCCGTGACCTTACGGTCACGGCTACCAAAAGTTCCGGCCCGTCGGGCCTGGGAAAATCACATCCCGCACATGATCACAGAATTGGATTCACGGCTTCGCCGGCGCGGGCTTCGCCGCCTTCGCCACATGGCCATCGAGATACCCGAGATACCCGTCGGGATCAGGTTTGCCGCCCTTGGCTTCCCAGAGGATGACTGTCGTGCTGGGATCCTTGACGTCAGACATTTTCGCGCCGGGTTTGGCGTAGATGAAGCCGGGCTTTTCGCCGGTGATTGGATGCGTAAGCAGCTTTTGCATTGCTTCTGCGTCGCCGAGGTACGGGGCGAGGTCGTCGAACTTGTCGGGCAGCGAATCCCCTTGATCCGTGGTGTACATGATGACGGCGAGGGCCAACTGCCTCATGCTGTTGGCGGCCACCATGCCTTGGGCGGACTTCCGCGCCGCGATCAACGGCCCGACCACCCCCGCGGCGACGGCCTGAACGGCCTTGCCGTCGAGCGTGCCGTTGACGGTCGTGCCGTCACGCTTGAGCATCAGCGACTCGAGCGCGGGTGCGAACATCGAGACAGCCGTCAGCTCCATGGGCATCCGGCCACCCGAGGCGGCGATCATCGCGCCCAGATTCTTCATCCCCGCGACGGCCGGGGCCTGTGCATCGATCAGCTTCTGCGCGGATTCCTCATCGCCGAATTGCGCCTTAAGGAAAGCGCTCGCGCCGGGACCGGCGTCGGTCCACACCGCAAGCCACTTCGCCCGCGCGCCCAGCGGCGCCAGCTCGAACACCGGACGCACCGGCTCCGGAGCCTCTGAGGCGAACTTCTGCGCATCCCGCGCCATGCCGGAGGTTGGGATCAAGACCACCGAAAGCGCCCGACCCTCAACACTCTTGAGCGCCGCCGCGATCACCGCCGCGCGATCGTCGGCAACCGGCGCGGCGTCGGGCCGCGGCGCCTTGATGATCATCCAGTCGCCCTCGCGCTGCGCGACGCCCTTGTAGACCATGTTTTCGGTCAGCTTGCGGATCGCATCCTCGTCGGCGTTGGGCCCGAGGTGCAGCGCCGCGGCGTCGCCGGCCGGTCCGCGTTCACCGGCCAGACCGAGCATCGTCATCGACGTGACGCCCGCCGCGACGAACTTGTCGCGCTTCGCCAGCCCCTCCTTGAACAGCGGCTCGGCCTGCGTCCAGACATCCCCCAGCGCCGCCTTCGCCGCCGCCGCGTCCAGCTTCGTCAAATCCATGTGCGCCGCGACAAACACATCCTCGCGCAACGCCGCCGCCGGCAGCTGCGACTCCGCCCGCGCGATCCCGGTGAAAAGCATCAGACCCGCAATGATGGCAATGATGAATGAACGCATGGCCTGCTCCTCGAAAGATGCCGCTCCAACAAACCACGAACGCGGACCCCATTGTAACGACGGCATCAAATCGCCGACGCCGGGGGTGCTGATTTTCGTGTGTCTTCGATCCACTTTCGGGGGCTTTCCCCCTGGAGGGGGAAACGGGAAAGGGGGTCGATCAACGCCGACGACGTGACGGGACACCGGCTCGCGGCCATGACTTCTATCGTGACAAAGGGAGGGGGTGCCGGGGGAACCGCTTAGGTTCCCATGGCGGAAGTCGTCGATCATTGCATGCGGCGGCGCATTGTCGGAGCGCTAAGCCGCAAGCGGCGGAGTGATCGTCTTTATTTACGGTTGAAGATCCACCCGCGGTGATAAAACCAGCCCAGCAGGCTCGCGACCGTGGCGATGCAGATCGCCCAGAACAGCGGGTAGGCCCACCACACCTCCAGCTCGGGCATGTGCTTGAAGTTCATGCCGTACACGCCCGCCAAAAACGTGATGGGGATGAAGAGCGTGGCGATGATCGTCAGCACCTTCATGATCTCGTTCATGCGGAACGACACCGCCGAGAGGTAGAGTTCGATCATGCCCGAGGCCATGTCGCGGTACGTCTCGACGACATCGATGAGCTGCAGCGCGTGCTCATGGACATCCCGGAGGTACGTTTTCGTCGTCGGCGTCAGCGCCTCGAATTCGCTGGTCTGCAGGTCGTTGAGCATGAGGCGAGTCGGCCAGATGACGCGGCGGAGCAGGACCATCTGTCTCCGCACGGCGTGCAGCTTCCGCACGATCACCGGCCCCGGACGCTCGACGACGTACTCCTCCATCTCCTCGAGCAGATCGCCGTAGTGCTCGATGATGGGAAAGAGGTGATCGATGATGGCGTCGAGCATGGAGTAGAGGAGGAAGCCGCCGTCGCACTCGCGGACCTTGGAGCCGGGCGTTTGCAGGCGTTTGCGGAGCGGGCCCCAGACATCGCCCTGGTGATCTTCCTGGAAGCTGAGGACGGTCGAGCCGTAGAAGAAGATCGCGACCTGCTCGACGCACAGGCCGGTCTCTTCCATGCGGAGCATGCGCGTCGTCAGGAAGAGGTGATTCGGATACGGCTCCATGCGCGGCCGCTGCGGAACATGCAGCACATCCTCCGCGGCGAGCGTGTGGAAGCCGAACTTCTCGCGGAAACGATTAATCGTGTAGGGATGCAGGCCATCGACATTGATCCAGCGGACGGTCGCCCAATCGGGGCGCGGCGCAGCGAGGAACGCATCGAGGTCGGTGACGTCCGTCACTTCAACGCGAGCGGCGCTGTAGTCGATGCAGGTGATGTTCACGGTTCCGGGCTGCGGCGCGACATGGATGTCGGCGATCTCGTCGATGCCGGGCGGCGCGCCGGGATCGGGCCGATCGCGGTGCAGACCGGGCAGTTCGACGGGGGCATGCAGGGCGTGATGCAGCGAACTAGCGGCGCCCATGGCCAGGCCCACCGCTTCATCGACCGCGCCGCCCAGCGCACGGCCGACGGCACGACCGATCTTCGGGCGATGATTGGTCTTCATAGGATTAGTTTAGCGTGGATCGGCTGCGCAATGACCCGCCGGCTTCCGCCTGCGGCTATCACCGGAACGGAAGCATATTGCGCCGAGGTTCTTTTGTAGCCGCAGGCGGAAGCCAGCGGGTCGGCGTCGTTGAAACACGGCCCAAGGGCCGTCGCTAAACGGGGACGGGGGCTCTATCCTTCTGATGGATGCTATACCAGACCGCGCGCAAACTCGTCATCGGCGTCATCGGCGGCACCATCGTGCTGCTGGGCCTCATCATGCTCGTCACCCCCGGCCCCGGCATCCCCGCAATCCTCGTGGGTCTGGCGATCCTCGCGACGGAATTCGTCTGGGCGCAGCGACTACTCAGCAAAGTGAAGGAGCACGCGAAGACGGCGAAGGAGAAGGTGATGGGGAAGAAGGGGGGCGGTGATGCCGATGCAAAACAGGCGGGGCGGAGAAAGTTTCATGTTTTTCTTGTGACGTTCGGCTTCATTTTCGGTGCATTGCTGCTCTATGTAGGAGCCTATGTCAGTTTACGGCGGCTTGGGATAATGGAACACATGACGAAGGGATCTTGGTCGTCCTCGAGCAGAGATGTCGTCACGGGTCACTACGTCGGAGTCCCACTGCTTACACCGACAACAAGCGCTCACCGCTTCGCCGGTGTGATGTTCCAACCTGCAACATGGGCCGAAGTGAAATATTGGAACCACAAGTATCCAAACGGCACGCCGTTGCAAGACATACCAAAGTCAGATCAGTGGTCTGGCTATTAGCGCAGTTCCAGTCGGATGCGTGCAGACGGCTTGGTTACTCGGGCTCTTCAAACAACTGCATCGCACGGCGACTTCGCGGCAAATGCTCGGACTTCTTGCGTTCCGCCTTCTTCTTGGGCTTGCCGCGCTCGATGCCTTTGTCGGCGTTGCTCGTGAGCATCATCTCGCCCGTCGCGGCGGTGTGTTCGATGCGCTCGGTGGCTTTCTTGGCGTACTCTTCGCTCAGCTCGCAGCCGAGCCAGCGGCGCTTGAGGCGCGCGGCGACGGCGAGCGTCGTGCCGCTGCCCGTGAAGGGATCGAAGGCGATGTCGCCGGGGTTGGAGCTGACTTTCGTGATGCGCTCCAGGAGCGATTCGGGGAGCTGACAGGGATGCCAGCCGAGGCGTTCCTTGAAGGTTCCGCAGAGGCGCGAGAGGTACCAGGTGTCTTCATCGGGCTTGAAGTAGAGGCCCTCGGTCTCCTGCGGGCGGAGGTACCAGGTGTCGTCGGGGAGCTTGCCGGCGGGGTTGGCGCGGGCATCGCCGTAGGTCGTCTGCCGCGCGGAGGGGACGGCGATGGCCTGGCGGTTGAAGGTGAAGGGGAGATTCTCGAGCGTGATCTTGCCCTTGCCGACGCCCTTGACGCCGATGCTTTGCTGGTCGAACGTCGCGCTGCCCACGCAGTAGAAGAGATGCGCGTGCGAGCGGTTGAACATGACCTTGCAGTTCTGGCCGAACGTGTAGTGCCAGATGATCCAGTTGCGGAAGACGAGTTTGCGGTCGTGTTCGAGCTTCTTGAGGTGCAGGCGGGTCTCGGCGGCGTACTCATCGCCGATGAGGATGTAGAACGAGCCGGTCGGCTTGAGGAGGCGGGCGCAGCCGTCGATCCACTGGTAGGTCCAGTTGAGGTAGTCGGAGTCGTTGCGGGTGTCGTCGTACTCGTCGTACTTGTAGCCGATGTTGTAGGGCGGATCGGCGAAGATGAGGTCGACGGATTGCTCGGGCCAGGATTGCATCGTTTCGATGCAGTTGCCGATGGCGATCTGGTTGACGGGGAGAATCGGGGGCTTGGTGGCCATTGCGGGATTGTAACGG